>JBCDBB010000074.1:0-19010 GCA_039184415.1 Pseudomonadota bacterium | reverse complement strand
TTTTGTCGAAGATAGAATTCCGGATCGGCACCGATCATGCGTTCGGGCAGCGGGGCGGGCTGGATCAGGAAAAACCAATGGTAATAGCCGGTCGCGAACCGCTGGTCCGTCCGCGCATACATGGTTTCCGTCGGCGCGATATCGAGCACAGCGATGCTGCGCACAGTTTGCGGATGGTCCAACGCCAAGCGATGGGCGACTCGTCCGCCGCGGTCATGGCCCACGAGATGAAACCGATCGAACCCGAGTGCGCGCATCACGGCGACCAGGTCCGCGGCCATGGCGCGCTTCGAGTAGGTGCGGTGGTCCGGGCTGCTTTCCGGCTTGTCGCTGTCGCCATAGCCCCGCAGATCAGGACAGACGACCGTGAACCCGGCCGCCACGAGCTTCGGGGCCACCATGTGCCAGCAGACATGGGTCTGCGGATAGCCATGCAGCAACAGAACGGGCGGGCCGGCGCCACCGATCCGGACATGAATGCCCACATCGCCTGGGGCCACGATCCTGCGCGTCTCGAAACCTGCGAACATCCTCAGCGTTCCGGCAGAAGGCCACGCGGATAGAAGCGCAGCACAACCAACAGGACCACACCCATGGTCAGGAGGCGCATCTGAGGCGCGGAGGCCAGCAGATGCTCCTTGAGGGCCGATCCGTCGGGCAGTGGAGAGGTAAACATCGTCAGCATCCAGAGCCCCATCGGCTCCACCTGCACCCACAGGAACCAGATCAGGAACCCACCGAGAATGGCGCCGAAATTGTTGCCCGATCCGCCGACGATCACCATCACCCAGATCAGGAACGTAAAGCGCAGGGGCTGGTAGCTGCCGGGCGTGAGCTGACCGTCGAGCGTCGTCATCATTGCGCCGGCCAGACCGCAGATGGCCGAGCCGAGGATGAAGATCTGCAGGTGACGCGCCTTGACGTTCTTGCCCATTGCCTCGGCGGCGGTCTCGTTGTCACGGATCGCGCGCATCATACGGCCCCAGGGTGACGCCAGCGCGAGCTGGGCGAGGATCAGCAGGGCCACGAGCACGGCGGCAAAAAGCGCGGTGTAGCCAAGCTTTACATAGAGCGTGGACCACTCCACCGCCGTCAGGCCAAGGCTTTCGGCCTGGGCGACAAAACCCGGATCGGCCTGCAGGTCGGTCTCGAAGGGCATCGGTCGAGGCAGGCCGACGACATTTTTAACGCCACGGCTGAGCCAGTCTTCGTTGCGCATCAGCGCGATAACAATCTCCGCAATACCGAGCGTTGCGATGGCCAGATAGTCGGAGCGCAGGCCGAGGGCCGTCTTGCCGATCAGCCAGGCCGCACCCGCCGCAAGCACACCACCCACAGGCCAGGAAAGGAGGACGGGCAGTGACAGCCCACCCAAATAACCCGTGCCCGCCGGATTCACCGCCTCGATCGCATCGCGGGCCGGTTCGAAAAGCATGCGATAGACGGCAAAGCCAACGATAATCACGGCCAGCATCGTCAATGTGCGCCACCGCCCCGGCACCATGTTCCGCTGGACCAGGATCGCGGCAAGGATGGTCGCGCCTCCCGCGGAAAGGGCCAGAACCATGCGCCCGCCGCCAGCGCTCCAGGCCTCGGTCGTGGGCGGCATGGCGATCAGGACGGCCGCAAGGCCGCCGAGCGCCACGAACCCCATGATACCGACATTGAAAAGACCCGCGAATCCCCATTGGAGGTTGACGCCGAGCGCCATGATCGCACTCACGAGCCCCATGTTGAGGATCACCAGGGCGCTGTTCCAACCCTGGACCAACCCGGTCAGGGTTATCAGCGCTGCGACCAGGGCAAACATCAGCGTGCCGCGTAACGTCTGGCTCATACCGCCTTACCCCGGAAGATGCCCGTCGGCCGGAACAGCAGTACGATGACCAGAATGGCAAAGCTGACCGCATATTTGTATTCGGTACTGAGCAGTTGCACGAGCCCGGCGGGCTCGAGCCCCGCAGGCATGAGATAGCTCAGCACCTTCTTCCAGGCATAGGTGATCGTGACCTCGGAAAAGGCGATGACATAGCCGCCGGCGATGGCACCAAGCGGATTGCCCAGCCCGCCAACGATGGCCGCAGCGAATACCGGCAAGAGCAACTGGAAATAGGTGAACGGTTGGAAGCCCTTGTCGAGCCCGTAGAGCGTCCCTGCGATGGTCGCCAGCGCCGCGACAAGGATCCATGTGACCGCAACAACCCTTTCGGGATTGATCCCGGATAGCAGCGCGAGATCCTCATTGTCGGAATAGGCGCGCATGGACTTTCCGGTGCGGGTCCGATTGAGGAACCAGAAGAGTGCGGCGACAACAATCACGGCCGTGACCAGGGTGATCGCTTGGCTCGTACGGATCGCCAGTCCCTCGCTCAGGCCGGTCATCTCGCGAAACTCGCGCGCCGTGATCAGAAACCGGGCTCCGTCGGAAAAGTTCTGGCTTTCCGGCCCAATGATGACCCGGACCAGGCCGTTCATCACGAACATCACGCCCATGGACACGATCACAAGCATCACCGGCGCGGCCTTGGCCCGGCGATAGAAGCG
The DNA here is from genome assembly GCA_039184415.1 of Pseudomonadota bacterium. Lineage (GTDB taxonomy): Bacteria > Pseudomonadota > Alphaproteobacteria > Rhodobacterales > Rhodobacteraceae > JANSYP01. The sequence goes on along the minus strand of JBCDBB010000074.1, from coordinate 16,466 downwards.
GTAGACGGTTCGGTCCGTCGCATAGACCAGAGCCGCGGTTGCAAGAATGCCGAAGGGCAGGGCGATCAGCGCCGTCGGCAGGGGCGCGATCGTGACCCCCATGGCCTGGAACACCCAAGTCAGCAGAATTGTGACCATTGCCCCAAAGGCCATCGTGTCGCCATGGGCGAAATTCGAAAACCGCAGGATGCCGTAGATGAGCGTGACACCCAAAGCCCCCAAAGCGAGCTGGCTGCCATAGGCAAGTGCCGGGACCAGCACGAAGTTGGCAAAGGCCACGAGAGCGTTGAGAGCATCCATCAGAGCGTGTCCGTCACGTCTGGGTCTCGCAACGTCCGAGGTAGCTGACGACTTCGGGCCCATGCACCAGATGCACGCTGTAGCGCGCGGTTCCGTCTGCGCCCCAGCTCAGCAGGTGGGCGGCGCTCTCGGTTTCGGCGCTCCAGATCAGCGATGTTGCGTCGGACCCGCTGGTCCGCCCTACGACCGTCTCGCCGGGGGACCGCATCACCACCTCGCCCGGGGCGTCACCGGCCGAGAGTTCCAGCGACAGCCCGGCGCCGTCGCAGCCCTCGGCCTCATAGCATTCGGTCTCAAAGAGGCATTGCACGGTTACCCATTGGGCCTTGGCGGACGTGGAAAAGAGACAAAGCGTTGTCAGGAGTATCAGTGTGTTACGCATCGTTCCTCACAAGTGCCGGCCGGATCTCTGCGGACAAGTCGCCGTGCCTGCCATTGGTCCACATCCGGGCTGAGCTCTTTCGCGTCTAGGAACCGTCATCCGCCCAGAAAACTCCTTCGGACATCGGGGTTGGCAAGCAGGGCCTGTCCGGTGTCGGCAAAGCGATTGGAGCCCTGCACCAGCACGTACCCGGTGTCGGCAATCTCAAGCGCCTGCCGGGCGTTCTGCTCGACCATCAGCACGGAGATGCCCGTCCGAGCGACCTCGATGATGCGATCGAAGAGTTCGTCCATCACGATCGGGCTAACTCCGGCCGTTGGTTCGTCGAGCATCAGGAGCTGCGGCCGGGTCATCAGGGCACGGCCAACGGCCACCTGCTGGCGCTGGCCCCCCGAGAGTTCCCCCGCGTGCTGGTGGCGTTTGTCCTTGAGGATCGGGAACAGATCGTAGACCTGGGCCATGGTGTCAGCATAGTCGTCGCGGCGAAGAAAAGCCCCCATTTCGAGGTTTTCCTGCACAGTCATGGTGGGAAAGATGTTTCGCACCTGGGGGACGAAGCCCATTCCCTTCGCGACCCGCGCCTGCGGCGTCAGATGCATGATGTCCTCGCCGCCGAGCGTCACGGCGCCTTCGCGGAGATCCAGCATACCAAAGACGGCCTTCATTGCGGTGGACTTGCCGGCACCGTTGGGCCCGACGATCACCGCAATCTCACCGCCCGCAACGGCGAGGGAGCAGCCGCGCAGGATATCCGCACCACGACCATAGCCGCCCGTCATGCCCGTTGCGGATAAAAAGGGCTTCGAGGCGAGCTTTTGCGTCAGGTAGGCGCTCTCGTCCGTGTCGCGTACAAGGGCCAGGCTCACTGCGCCGCCTCTTGAGCGATCTTGTTTTTCAGACCTGTGCCAAGATACGCCTCGATTACCCGTTCATCGGATTTGATCTGGTCTATGGTTCCCTCGGCCAGCACCTTGCCTTCGGCCATGCAGATGACCGGATCGCAAAGGCGGCCGATGAACTCCATGTCATGTTCGATCATGCAAAAGGTGTAGCCTCGGTCGCGGTTGAGCTCGGCGATGGCGTCGCCGATCGTGTTCAGGAGCGTTCGGTTCACACCTGCGCCGACCTCGTCGAGAAAGACGATCTTGGCGTCGACCATCATCGTGCGTCCTAACTCCAGAAGCTTTTTCTGCCCGCCGGAGAGATTACCGGCCCGCTCATCCGCGAGATGTGAAATCGTCAGAAACTCAAGGACTTCGTCAGCTTTCTTCGCGAGCGTCCGCTCCTCGCGCGCAATTCGGCCGCGCGCGATCCAGGTGTTCCACAACGTCTCGCCGCTCTGGTGGTCCGGTACCATCATCAGGTTTTCGCGCACCGTCATCGTGTCGAACTCATGGGCGACCTGAAACGTGCGCAGCAGGCCGCGTGCGAAGAGCGCATGGGGCGGAAGGCCGGTGATATCTTCGCGCGCCATGGTCACACGACCCGACGTTGGTTGAGTGTCGCCCGCGATCACATTGAAAAGCGTGGTTTTTCCGGCGCCATTTGGACCAATGAGCCCAGTGATCGTGCCCGTTTCGATGGCCAGGCTCGTCCCGTCCACGGCATGGAAACCGCCGAAATGCTTGTGCAGATCATCGACAACGATCATTGGCGCTCCCTATATGCGGCGGCTCCGCTACTGCCGGCGCCGCCGCAATGTCAAGCCAGGCTCAGCGGAAGCCCACGGTTTCGATCTTGCCGTCCTTGATCTCGATCTCCCGGAAGCTGCCTGCGCTTTCACCGGCCTCCAGAAGCTCCACGGCCGAGGCGCCGACATAGTCGATCTCGCCGCCGTCGGCGAGGATCTGCAGGCCCTTCGCCAGTTCGCCAGGAAGAATCGGCTCGCCCGGCGCATTTGCAACAGTGAGGACTGACTCCTTGAAGTCCGACGCATCGCTGGAGCCCGCGGCCTGCATCGCCAGCAGCATCAGCGCGGCGGCGTCGTAGCTTTCTCCCGCATAGGGTGACGTCGGATCGAAGGCATCGCCGACCATCTCCGCAAAGATCCCGGCGCCTTCGCTGTCCGAACCGGGCAGCTGCCCGAAGGAGCCGTCGAGCTCGCTTCCGAAGTTTTCCTCCAGCACCGCGCCGACCATACCATCAGGAAGGACGAAGGTATCGAAGGCGCCGCTGTCGAGCGCACCGCGGATGATGCCCGATCCGCCCTGGTCGACATACCCCGCCACGACAAGAAGCTCACCGCCGGCCGAGGCAAGCGCGCCAACCTCTGCGGCATAGTCGCCCTTGCCATCGTCATGGGGTGCGCTGATCGTCACCGAACCGCCGGCAGCCTCGAAAGCCGCCTGGAAACTGTCGGCGAGGCCTTTGCCGTAATCATTGTTGGTGTACGTCAGCGCGACCTCGTTGATGCCGCGATCGCGGATCACCTCGGTCATGATTTCGCCCTGCCGCGCGTCCGACGGGGCGGTGCGGAAGAACAGACCGTTGTCTTCAACCGTCGAGAGCGCCGGCGATGTTGCCGAAGGCGAGATCATCGCCACGCCGTTGGGCAGGGCCACGTTACTCAGCACAGCACCCGTCGCGCCGGAACACATCGCCCCCATGATTCCCTTGACACCTTCGCCCACGAGACGTTCACCCGTGGCTGTGGCGGCACCGGCATCGATGCAGGTGCTGTCCCCGCTCACAGCCGTCACAGTTGCGCCGCCGAGCAGCAGCCCGCTGTCATTGACCTCCTCGATGGCCAGGCGGGCACCGCCCTCCATCGGTGGGGCGAGCGACTCGAGCGGCCCGGTAAAGCCGAGCGAAATGCCGATCTTCACATCTTGGTCTTGGGCGAAGGCGGCGGAGACCGCCAAAGAACCCAACGCAGTGGCCGCCAAAAGCGTTTTCATTCCAGAACCCCCTAGCAAATGAATAGCCGCCGAGAGGCTAGAGCGCGCACCGGGAAAAGAAAAGCACTGGCGGTGCTAATTCGCCGTCGGGGTCAGGCTCAAAACGGAGTTACGTTGCTTGGGCGGAGCCGGTCACGGCCTATCTGAAGGATATGTCTCAACACGAGGTCGGTTATGGCATATCTGCGGATTTTTGCGCTCGTTCTTCTGACAGCCTTCGGAACGGCGTCCACAACAGTCGCTGAAACGCTCAACAGCAGCGAGGGCGCGCTGCGGGTGGAGCGGGTCATGGCCGGGCTGGACGCGCCCTGGGGGCTCGCTTTCCTGCCCGGGAGCGGCTTCCTCGTCACAGAACGGGACGGGCAGCTGACCCATGTCTTGGACGGTCAGGCGACACGCGTGCGCGGCGTGCCGGAGGTCGTGGCGCGGGGGCAGGGCGGGTTGCTCGACGTCATGGTGCCCCGCGACTTTGCCCAGACGCGTCAGGTCTACCTGTCCTATTCGGCGCCGCGCCGGGACGGGGCGGGCACCGCGCTCGGAGTCGCGCGGCTGTCCGAGGACGGCTCACAGCTCGAGGGTTTTCGCGAGATCTTCACCATGGCGGGTGGCGCGTCCGGCGGACGGCACTTCGGCTCGCGCATTGTCGAGGCATCGGACGGCACCCTGTTTCTGACCATCGGCGACCGGGGCGATGCCGAGCAGGCGCAAAACCTTGCCACACACCACGGGACCGTCGTGCGCATCAACCGCGACGGCACGGTGCCTGGGGACAACCCCTTCACCGATCTGGCCGGTGCACAGCCCGAAATCTGGAGCTATGGGCATCGCAATGCCCAGGGTGCTGCGGTGGACGCCCAGGGACGCCTCTGGGTCGTCGAACATGGCGCGCGCGGCGGCGACGAAGTCAATCCGGTCCGCCGCGGTGCCAATTACGGCTGGCCGGTGATCTCCTACGGGCGCCATTACTCCGGAGCAAAGATCGGCGAAGGCACCGTGAAACAGGGGATGGAGCAACCTGCCCACTACTGGGACCCCTCCATCGCGCCTTCCGGGATGATGATCTACTCCGGCAAGCTCTGGCCGGCCTGGCGTGGGGACGTTTTCGTGGGGTCGCTGAAATTCGACTATATCTCGCGGCTAAGCGGCAACCCGCTTCGAGAAGTCGAACAGATCGAGGGGCCCGAGACGGCGCGCGTCCGCGATATCCGTGAGGCGCCGGACGGCACGATCTGGTTCATTTCGGTAGGGGAGGGGGCGATCTACCGGCTTTCGCCCGCGCCTTCGGGCTGAACCGGTGCAACGTCACGCCGCGTCCCGCGTTCACGGTAGGGCGTCACCTGATACTGGGCCTGGTAGCATTTCGAGAAGTGCGAGGGTGAGGTGAAGCCGCAGGCCAGGGCCACGTTGATCACCGTCATGTTGGTTTGCAGCAGCAGGGTGCGGGCGCGCTGCAACCGCAGATCCATGTAGTAGCGCTTTGGACTGCGGTTGAGATAGCGGCGAAAGAGCCGTTCGAGCTGACGGGTCGACAGACCGACATCGCGCGCCAGCACCTGGGGGCTGATCGGTTCCTCGATATTGGCCTCCATCCGTTCGATCACCTGGCTGAGTTTGGCGTGGCGCACCCCGATACGAGTGGGGATCGACAGCCGCTGGGTGTCCTGGTCGCTACGGATCGAGGGATGAATCACCTGATCTGCGACCTCCGCGGCGAGTGATTCGCCGTGGTCCTGCGCCACGAGCCGCAGCATCAGATCGATGGCCGCCGTGCCGCCAGCTGCAGTAAAACGCGGCCCATCGAGCACATAGACCGATTTGCGCAGGTCGATATTGGGGAAGTCCTCGGCCATGGCGGCGTGGTTCTCCCAATGGATCGTTGCCGGACGGTCGTCCAGCAGCCCCGCGCGGGCCGGTACATGGCTCGCGGTGCACAAGGCGCCCATACGTGTGCCGCGACGGGCCTCTCGCCGTAGCCAGTTCAAAAGCGGAGGTGTGGCGGTATGCACAATGTCGAGCCCACCACACAGGATGACGGTTTCGCCCGGCGGGAGCGAGCAAAGCCCGCCATCTGGTTGAAAAACGGTGCCGACGGAGGATTGGACGGGCTCTCCAGTGACCGACAGGATCTGCCAGCGGTAGAGCGTGCTGCCCGACGCCCGGTTCGCCAGACGCAGAACTTCGACTGCACCGGCGAAGCTGAGCAAGGTGAACCGATCCAGAAGGACGAAGGTGAATCCCCCCATCCGACTGCCGCTGGCCTCGCTCGCTGACCGGCTGTCCTGCATCTCTCGCGGCCCCATCCCTGTCTTGTGCCACCGCGCGAAGCCAAACAGGTTTGCCTCGCCCCGGCAAGCAGGATCGGGATGGCGAACAGGTCGCGCAGGTGCGGGACGTTTTGCCGTGGCAGGCGGTCGCGCAGAGCGATATAGACCTGCGATAGCCAGTCAGCCGGGGAGGGCAAACCGATGACGAAAAGCTGGACCAAAAGCGATTGGCGCAGCAAGCCGCGCATACAGATGCCGGACTATCCCGCGCCGGGCACGCTCCATTCGGTCGAAGACCGTCTGGCAAAACTGCCGCCCCTGGTCTTTGCCGGGGAAGTGCGGGACCTCAAGCGCCAGCTCGGCAAGGTGGCACAGGGCGATGCGTTCCTGCTTCAGGGCGGGGACTGTGCCGAGAGCTTTTCGGAGTTCGGCCCCGACATGGTGCGCGACACCTTCAAGGTGATGTTGCAGATGGCGATGGTTCTCACCTATGCCGCCAAGGTGCCGGTGGTGAAGGTTGGCCGGATGGCCGGCCAGTTCGCCAAGCCGCGCTCCGCACCGACCGAGACCAAAGGTGAGATCGAGTTGCCGAGCTACCGCGGCGACATCATCAATGACATCGCCTTTACGCCAGAGGCGCGGATCCCCGATCCGGAGCGGATGCTCACGGCCTATACCCAGTCGGCTGCCTCGCTCAATCTGGTACGGGCGTTCAGCCAGGGCGGCTTTGCCGATATGGAAAAGGTGCACGCCTGGACGCTTGGCTTCACGGAAGGGGAGGGGGCCGATCGCTACCGGGATCTGGCGACACGGATCTCCGACAGTCTTGACTTCATGCGTGCCGCCGGCGTCACCCGCGAGACCGCTCCGACGCTGCATACCGTCGATTTCTACACCAGCCACGAAGCGTTGCTGCTGGAGTATGAAGAGGCGCTTTGCCGGATCGACTCGACGACCGGACTGCCCGTCGCAGGGTCCGGGCACATGGTCTGGATCGGGGACCGCACGCGCCAGCCCGACGGGGCCCATGTGGCCTTTGCCCGCGGCGTTCAAAACCCCATCGGGCTGAAATGCGGCCCGACGCTCGAGATCGATGATCTCAAACGGTTGCTCGAGACGTTGAACCCCGAGAACGAAGCCGGGCGGCTGACGCTCATCGCGCGTTTCGGGGCCGGTACTGTCGGCGATCACCTGCCACGGCTTGTCAAGGCGGTACAGGAAGAGGGTGCGGCCGTGGTCTGGTCCTGTGACCCGATGCATGGCAACACGATCAAATCGGCGTCGGGCTATAAGACACGGCCCTTCGACGCGGTCCTGCGCGAGGTGCGCGAGTTCTTCGAGGTGCACCGCGCCGAGGGAACGCATCCGGGCGGTGTGCATTTCGAGATGACGGGTCAGGATGTCACGGAATGCACCGGCGGTGTGCGCGCGGTGACCGACGATGATCTGTCGTCGCGCTATCACACCGCCTGCGATCCGCGTCTGAACGCCAGCCAGTCGCTCGAACTTGCCTTTCTGATGGCCGAGGAACTGGCGGCGGCGCGGCGCGGCGCATCCCAGAATGCGGCAGTACTCTAGGTGTTTCCCGATGCGCAAGGCCGATCAGTCGTCGGCATTGCGCACCAGCCTCAGATAGGGGCGTTCAGCCGGCAGACGGGGCTCGTTGATGCGCGTCTGCCCATGCTCGAAGGGCACGTGGGGCTCATGCAGGCTGAGCGGCTGTGCTTCGGACAAGGTCGGTTCGACGTTGCGCAGGGGCGGTTCGGGGCGCGGATCGTAACGATCCTCGATGGCCGACTGGAGCAACGGATTGCGGCGCGTTTCTGTCACGGTGAAACGGCGTGGCGTGCGGCCAACATCGCCTCGCGCGACAAGACACCCCAAAACGCGGCTGATATCTCCCAAATCGCTCTTGAGCGGCAAAAGCAGCAATTCTGCTTCCAGTTCGGGCTTGCCCAGACCACGCTCGCCCGCAAGCAACAGGCGCGCGGTCGCGGGCTCTTCGAAGACATGCTCCAATGTCTCGCTGATCATCGGACGTGCTTCGGGCACGAAGAATGACGTCAGGGGCATCCCGCGCACTTCCATGCCCATCAAATCGTTCAAGTGCATTCCCGCCAGCCGAAACCGCGCCATACCAGGCGCAATCCGTTCCAGAATGAACGCAAATTCCAGGGCCTGATCTATCCCGCGAGGGTCGACATCCGCGCGCCGCGGTACAAGGCGACCTTCGCGGAGTCCCTCCCAATAGGCTTCTACAAGAGATAATCCGGGATGCTGCATCGACCCGCGAAACTCATTTAGCGACACAATAACTGTCTCTTCACCACGATTCTGCGCCATATCAAAAATTTACCTCGGACATTCGGCACGCATTGCCTTTATTGCCCGACAAACTGAGTCAGGCAGGTCAAAACCTTACTGTAGTCTTAACATGACAGCAAATCCGCAAAATACCCGCATATTTGTTTCAATTGGTTAAAATTGAAACACGGTCAAACGGGTGCTTGCGTCCCAGCACTGGATCGGGTGGAACAGGGCAGGGGAGGGGCCATATGCTCCTCGGCAGAGGCACGGACACAATATGCTGTATTCGATGACGGCCTTTGGCAGCTCCGGCGGAACGCTGTCGGGCTGGAATTGGGATTGGGAGTTACGTTCGGTCAACGGGCGTGGCCTCGACGTCAAGCTGCGCCTGCCGGATGGGTTTGCGGCGATGGAAGCCGGGTTACGCAAGGTCGCTTCGGCTCAGGTTTCTCGGGGCAGTCTGTCAGCGATTCTGCGACTGGCACGCGCCGGGGACGCCGGAGACAGCATCGACAGTGCGGCGCTCGCAGCGCATCTCGGCCGCATTCGCGCCGTTCAGACTGAAGCCGAGGCGACAGGAACGGTGCTGGCCCCGATGACGGTGTCAGAGGCTCTGGCGCTGCCGGGCGTGCTGGCCGGCGGTGCCGGCAGCGCCGCCGCGCGAGACGAAATCGCAGAAGCCGTAAGCGACGGGTTCGCTGACGCGCTCGACGCGCTTGTGTCGATGCGTGCACGCGAAGGGGCAGGGCTTGCGCAGGTCCTGAGTGCCGCGCTCGACCGGATCGAGGCCGCCTGTGTCCAAGCAGAGGACCTCGCCCCGGAGCGCGCGGCGCACCAGCGGCGGGTCCTGCAAGATGCAATCGCCCGGACAGTGGACGCCGCGCAGGCTGTTGAGTCCGACCGGCTCGCTCAGGAGATCGCGCTGATCGCAGTCAAGGGAGACGTCACCGAAGAGCTTGAGCGGCTGCGTATTCACATCGCCGCGGCGCGCCATCTGCTGGACGCGAGCGGGCCTGCGGGACGCAAGCTCGACTTCCTCACACAGGAGTTCAATCGGGAAGCCAATACGTTATGCTCCAAGGCGCAGTACGGCCCGCTGACCCAGATCGGGCTTGACCTCAAAGCGGCCATCGACCAGATCCGCGAACAGGTTCAGAACGTGGAGTGACCGTTTATGGCCGAGCGCCGGGGCTTGCTGATCATTCTCTCCTCGCCCTCGGGCGCGGGAAAATCGACGCTGGCCCGGCGGCTTCGTGTCTGGGATCCGGAGATCCGCTTTTCCGTTTCGGCGACAACGCGGGAACCGCGTCCGGGCGAGGAACATGGGCGCGAGTACCATTTCATCAGCGCGCCGGAGTTCGAGGCGATGGCCGCGTCGAACGATTTGCTCGAGCATGCCGAGGTCTTTGGAAATCGCTACGGCTCGCCCAAGGCGCCAGTGCTCTCGGCGCTCGACGAGGGCGCCGATGTGCTCTTTGACATCGACTGGCAGGGCGGCCAGCAGATCCGCAACTCCGTTCGGGCGGAGGATGTTGTGTCGATTTTCGTCCTTCCGCCTTCGATTGCAGAGCTGGAGCGGCGCCTTCAGACCCGCGCACAGGACAGTCCTGAAACCATCGCCCATCGCATGACCCGATCGCGGGATGAAATCAGTCACTGGGCCGAATATGACTATGTACTGGTGAACACCGATCTCGATGAAACCGAAAAACGTCTGCGCGCGATCATCGTTGCCGAGCGATTGAAGCGCTCTCGTCAAGTCGGCCTGAACGACCGAGTGCGCGCGCTCAATACGGAATTCGAAAGCTTCGGAGAAAACGCATGACGATTTACACGCTCGACGGCGTTGCCCCGCAATTCCCCGATAGCGGTAATTACTGGGTGGCTCCGGACGCGAATGTGATCGGGAATGTGGTCTTGGAAGAAGACGCCAGCATTTGGTTCGGCTGCACCCTGCGCGGCGACAATGAAGAGATCCGGGTGGGGCAGGGCAGTAACATCCAGGAAAACTGTGTTCTGCATACCGACCCCGGATTTCCCATGGAGATCGGCCGCAACTGTACCATCGGGCACAAGGTGATGCTCCATGGCTGCAAGATCGGTGAGCAGGCCCTCATCGGGATGGGGGCCACGATCCTGAACGGGGCGCGGATCGGACGGTATTGCCTGATCGGCGCCGGCGCACTGATCACCGAGGGCAAGGAGATCCCGGAGGGCAGCCTCGTGATGGGCACTCCCGGCAAGGTCGTGCGTCAGCTATCCGAGGCTCAGATTGCTGGATTGCTGGAAACCGCAAAACGCTACCAGAGCAACTTCCGCCGCTACAAGGCCGGGCTGGCGGAGACATGACCGGCACGACCGTCCGCCGCACATCCTGGCCCGAAAGCGTCAGTCGCGCGGTCGTGACGCCGTTGCAACCCTCGGTCGTTTACGCATCGGACAGTCCCGATGCGCTGGATGCGCAGTATGAGGGCCGCGCCCGGGGCTATACCTATGGCCGCGAGGGCCATCCGAACGCGGATCTGCTGGCGCAAAAGATCGACGGCCTGGAAGGGGCTGAGAGGGGGCTGATGGTCGGCTCCGGCATGGCGGCGGTCAGCGCGGTGGTCCTAGGCTGTCTCAAATCAGGCGACCACGTGATCGGGGCAGATCAGCTCTATGGTCGTTCCCTGCGCATGCTGCGCGAGGACCTGCCGCGGTGGGGGATCGAGACAAGCTTTGCCGACCCGACCGACGCCGATGCCATGCGCGCGGCACTGCGTCCGGAAACGCGGATGATCCTGGTCGAGGTGGTCTCGAACCCAACGCTCCGGGTCGCAGATATCTCTGGGATTCTTGCACTTGCACAAGAGGCGGGAGTGCTCTGCGTCATAGACAACACCTTCACCACGCCGTTGGGATTCTGTGCCTGGGAGGCCGGAGCAGACATTGTGCTGCACTCCGTCACCAAGCTTCTGGCAGGGCATTCCGACGTAACGCTTGGATATGTGGCCACGCGCGATCCGGGTTTGCGTCAAGCGGTTCAGACGGCTGCGATTACCTATGGGCTGACGCCAAGCCCCTATGATTGCTGGATGGCCGAACGCGGACTCTACACGTTCGAACTGCGCCATACCCGCGCGAGCGCGACCGCGGCCGATCTGTCCAATCTGTTGGCCTCGCATTCGGCTGTGGAGAGCGTTCTTTATCCGGGTCGGCGCGATCACCCCGACCATGACCGCGCCGCGAAAATCCTGGGCGGCGTGTACGGCACTATGGTGAGCTTCACACTCAAAGGCGGCCGCGGAGCTGCGAACCGTTTCGTGAAAGCGTCACCGAGTTTGCCGTTCGCGCCGACCCTTGGCGACGTCGCCACGATGCTGTCGCACCCGGCCTCATCCTCGCACCGCGGGCTGAGCCCTCAAGCCCGCGAAGGCCTGGGCATCGGCCAAGGGATGTTCCGGGTATCCGTTGGGATCGAACCTGCCGAGATTGTCCTCAAAGAGGTCAGGCAAGCGCTTGACACGGTTCTGGACTAACCTCAGCGCGTGCATCCTCATGGCTGATCACGCGCAGATCGAGACTGGGAAACTGACGCTCCAATTCGCGCTGCACCATCGCTGTATTTGGCAACGTTTCGGCCAGGACGCAGAACCGTCCGGCGAATTCGGCCGTTGCCAGGCAACGGCCAACATCGATGCAATCGAAACGGTCGGAAAAAAGAGGCGAAAGGACCGATTGGGGCGCAAGCTTGCGAACCATATGGGTCCCGAAGTCGTCAAAGCTGGTGTAAAGGACGCCGGCAGACTGAATTGGGAAAGACGAACGACCGCAGGTTTTTTCGTCTTTCTTGCCGGAACAGATTTCCAGGGTAAGGGGAATACTCACTCTAATAACCTCCGTGTACACTGGCACGGCGCCAGTAGTTGTCACCCGAAAACAATTTTACTGAAAGTGTTATCAATTCGTATCCGGCCGGCAGGCTTTTTGGAAATTAGAGCCATTCAATTGTGGGAATTATTTCCACGAACTCAGTTTCGGGGAGTGTCGTGATGGCAGAGCTTGTCGACCCGGCGATTGCCGAAGTGATCGCAGCAATGGCCGAAGGGATGCCGCAGCCGGTTATCATGATCGGTCCGGACGAGCGCGTGCTCGCGCTCAGCCCGGCGGCGGTGGCCACCTTCGGCGGCAGCGACCTTGTCGGGCGGCACTTTCTCACGGTTCTGCGCAATCCGGATGTGATCGATGCGGTTGCCGGCGTGTTGCGCGAGGGCACACGTCAGGAAACGCGCTTTGCGGTCTCAGACCACGCTCAGGACACGGTGTTCCGCGCCGCCTGCGCACCGATGCCGCTGGGGGGGCGCCATGGCGTGATGGTGTATCTAGAGGATACATCCTCGCTCGAAGCGGCAGGGCAGATGCGCCGCGATTTCGTGGCCAATGTCAGCCACGAACTGCGGACGCCCTTGACGGCATTGATCGGGTTCATCGAAACGCTGCGCGGCCCGGCGCGTGATGATCCAGAGGCGCGCGATAGATTCTTGGAAACGATGGAGAACGAAGCCGCACGGATGAACCGGCTGGTGCTCGATCTGCTGTCGCTCTCGCGGGTAGAGAGCGAAGAACGCGTGCGCCCGAAGACGCGTGCCGATCTCGTCGACATCCTGAAGTCGGTCGCTCTGTCCCTTGGTCCCCTCGCCCAGAGCGCGGATGTCCGGCTCGACCTTGATCTGGAGGTTCCCGCCGGCCCCGTGCTGGGTGATCAGGACCAGTTGATGCAGGTTTTCACGAACCTTGCGGAAAACGCGATCAAGTACGGTGCAAGCGGTGGTTCCGTGCGGTTTTCGCTGCAACGGCTTGCGCATGATCCGATGCTGCGCGGTCCGGCCTATGAGGCGTCGGTCGAGGATTTCGGGCAGGGGATCGACGCGATCCATCTTCATCGTCTGACAGAACGGTTCTACCGCGCGGACAGTCACAGATCGCGGGACCTCGGCGGGACCGGGCTTGGGCTGGCGATCGTCAAGCATATCGTCAACAGACACCGCGGACGGTTGAAGATCGACAGCGAGCCCGGACGTGGCAGCCGCTTTGCAGTGGTAATTGCCCAGGCCTGATCCCGCTGCGCCATTGCGCGCGATGAATTCGTTAATTGTCATATTTCCGTTTCAAGACTGTCACAAAAGCAGCAGCGAGAGCGGGTAACCCGCGGCAAGGGTCGTTCTTGGGGGATCGGCCCATCCAATCCCAACAAGGAGCACACAATGTCCTTTGTGAAACTGACCGCCTCTCTTCTGGCGATCACGGCGATGTCTGCGACAGCGGGCGCGGCGCGCGACCAAGTTTCCGTCGCGGGCTCGTCGACCGTTCTGCCCTATGCCTCCATCGTTGCCGAGGCATTCGGCGAAAACTTCGACTACCCCACGCCGGTCGTCGAATCCGGCGGGTCCTCGGCAGGCCTTAAGAAATTCTGCGAAGGCGTCGGCCCGAACACCATCGATATTGCAAACGCCTCGCGTCAGATCCGCGGCGGCGAGGTTGAAGCCTGTGCTGCAAACGGCGTGACCGAAATTATGGAAGTCCGCATCGGCTATGATGGCATCGTGTTCGCCAGCCAGATCGACGGCCCCGAATTCACCGCCTTCACCGAGGAGCAGTGGTACACGGCTCTGGCTGGCGAGCACTTCAAGGATGGCGAACTGGTTCCCAACACCTTGACCAAATGGTCCGAAGTTGATGCATCGCTCCCGGACGTCGAAATCGCAGCCTACATCCCGGGAACCAAGCACGGCACCCGTGAAGTGTTTGAGGAAAAAGTTCTCCTCGTCGGCTGCGAAGAAAGCGGTGCGTTCCAGGCTATGCTCGACGCAGGCGTGGACGAGGACACAGCTGAAGGCAAGTGCATGGCAGTGCGCACCGATGGCGTGTCCGTGGACATCGATGGCGACTACACGGAAACGCTGGCGCGTATCGACGCGAACAGCAACGGCGTGGGTGTTTTCGGCCTGGCATTCTACGAAAACAATACCGCGACACTGAAGGTTGCGACCATGTCCGACGTCGCACCATCGACCGAGACGATTTCCTCCGGCGAATACCCGGTGTCGCGCCCGCTCTTCTTCTACGTCAAGAAAGCGCACATGGGTGAGATCGACGGCCTGAAAGAGTATGTCGAATTCTTCGTCTCTGATGCGGTCGCCGGACCGAGCGGACCGCTTGCCCAGTATGGCCTCGTCTCCGACCCCGAGTTGGCCTCCACGCAGGAAGCTGTTGCCAGTGAAGTGACCATGGGCTCGGGCTCCTGAGCCGTATCCCCGCCTAGTACCATGGGACGGCGCGGTCTTCCGGGCCGTCCCGATCACGTCTCGGAATAGTCAGTGGTGGGAACATGCTGCTAACGTCGTTTTTCGTCCTTCTCATAGCCCTGTGCACAGTCGGCTATGTCGTGGGGCGGAACAAAGCCGCGGCAGCCGCCGGCGGTGATCTGTCTTCGCTTCACTCGCTGCTGTCCTACCACGGTTGGAACGTTGCTCTGTCGACCTTCATGGCCGGCACGGGCGTTTTGGTGCTCTGGGCGTTTCTCGGCTCGTTTTTCGAGGGTGCGTCGCCCCTGATCGGCGTGATCCTCGGCACCATCGCCGCCGTGGCCGCCTTCACCGTCACCTTCGGACAGATCACTCAGAGCTTCCGCGCCCGGAACTTTGTCGAAGGGCTGGTCAAGGCGCTGCTGATCCTGGCCTCGTCGATCGCGGTCCTCACGACAGTCGCAATCGTGCTGTCGATGCTGTTCGAGACCGGTCGGTTCTTCAGCCAGTATCCCTGGCAGAGCTTCTTTTTCGGCGCGACCTGGTCACCCAATTTCCGCGGCAACAGCGACCTCGGCATGCTCCCGCTGCTTTGGGGTACGCTCTATGTCAGCTTCATCGCGCTGCTGGTTGCCGTACCCATCGGGCTTTTCGCGGCGGTCTATCTGTCGGAGTACGCGCCACCGAAGGTCCGGTCCTTCGCCAAGCCGGCGATCGAGGTTCTCGCTGGTATTCCGACCATTGTTTACGGACTTTTCGCGCTGATAACCGTCGGCCCGATGCTGCGAGACTACTTTGCCGAGCCGCTCGGGTTTGGCGAAAGCTCCTCCTCGGTGATGACCGCGGGCATCGTGATGGGCGTGATGCTGATCCCCTTCGTGTCATCGCTCTCCGACGACATCATCAACGCGGTGCCGCAGTCGATGCGCGATGGTTCTCTCGGGCTCGGTGCAACACCTTCCGAGACGATCCGTCAGGTCGTCTTGCCCGCCGCGCTGCCGGGTGTGGTGGGTGCCATTCTGCTGGCTGCGTCGCGCGCTATTGGTGAGACCATGATTGTCGTGATGGGAGCAGGGGCGGCCGCGCAGCTCTCTCTCAATCCGTTCGAGGCGATGACCACCGTGACGGTCAAGATCGTCTCACAACTCACCGGTGATACCGATTTCTCTTCGCCGGAAACTCTCGTGGCCTTTGCCCTCGGCATCACCCTCTTCGTTCTCACGCTGGGTCTGAACGTTCTGGCCCTCTACATCGTTCGCAAGTACCGGGAGCAGTACGAATGACCGACGCGACCGCACAAGAGCCCGCCGCGCCGAAAACGAAATCTTCGCTTTTCGAGCTGGGCGAGCGCACCAAAAGGCGCAATGCGGCCGAGGCCAGGTTCAAGTTCTACGGCATGCTCGCGGTTGGAACCGGGGTCGCCGCGCTGCTGCTGCTGCTGATCTCGATCCTGAGCCAGGGCCTGCCGGCCTTTACCCAGACCTTCATCAAGGTGGACATTACACTCGACGAAACCGTCCTCGATCCCAGCGGCAACCGCGATCCCGAAGAGATTTCGAAGGTCCTGACCTTTTCCTACGACCCGATCATCAACAACTCGCTGCAACAACTGGCGGACGACCTGTCGGAGCAGTACCCCGACGTCACCGCGGATGTTCTACAGGACATGATTTCGGGCGAAGCAAAGGGGCGTCTGCGGGCAGACGTGATCGCAAACCCGGCCCTGATCGGGCAGACCATCGAGTACGAATTTCTCGCCAATGGCCGGATCGACGGTTACATGAAAGGCCGCGTGACCCGAGAAACCGCAGAGCTCGATGGCAACGTCACGCCGCTGCAACTGGATGTAGCGGATGCGCTTGTCGTGTCCGAACGGCTCGAAAAGCGGTTCAACTGGGCCTTCATCACCGCACCGGACGCGTCGGAACTGCGCCCCGAAGCTGCAGGCCTCGGGGTCGCGCTGATCGGCTCTGCCTACATGATGGCGATCGTTTTCTGTCTCGCCCTTCCGATCGGGGTCGCGGCGTCGATC
>JBCDBB010000073.1:0-19249 GCA_039184415.1 Pseudomonadota bacterium | reverse complement strand
CTTTCTGCAAGGGGAAGAGGCGTCGTTCATTTGTCTCGTCGACGGCAAAACCGCGTTACCGCTCGCGACTTCGCAAGATCACAAGGCACGCGACGACGGCGACAGAGGTCCGAACACCGGCGGCATGGGCGCCTATTCGCCTGCACCCGTTCTGACGGCAGATCTGCAGAACCAGGTCATGGAGCGCATCGTGCGCCCGACCCTGGCCGAGATGGTGCGGCGCGGCGCGCCCTTTTCCGGCGTGCTCTATGCCGGGCTGATGATTGAGGCCGGCCAGGCTCGGCTGGTCGAGTACAATGTCCGCTTCGGCGATCCGGAATGCCAGGCCCTGATGATGCGGCTTGGGGCCCAGGTATTCGATGCGATGCATGCCTGCGCCGTAGGACGCCTCCCAGAGGCGCGGATCGACTGGGCCGATGACCATGCCATGACCGTGGTGATGGCAACCGAGGGGTACCCCGGCGCCTACCGCAAAGGCAGTAGGATCGGCGGGCTGGAGGAGTTACCCGAGACAAGCTGGCAGATGATGTTCCATGCCGGCACAGCAGAGCGCGATGGCCAGACGGTGGCCGCCGGCGGTCGGGTGCTGAGTGCGACGGCAAGGGCGGAGGGGCTGCGCGACGCACGCGACGCAGCCTACGCGCTCTTGGATCAGGTCGATTGGCCCGAAGGCACCTATCGCCGCGATATCGGCTGGCGCGCGCTCGACTGAGCGCTTCACGCAACTGCACCGGCCACGCCGGCCAAACGGATGGCGTCGCTTCAGCCCGGGCACGCGCGGGGCCCGCTTTTTCGTGAGCGATTGGGCCTCGCGCGCCTCTGAAAAAAAGCGCTTTTGTCAGACCTCCTGACCATGGAGCTTTCGAAACCGCTGGATCAAGCTCGACGTATCCCAACGTCCCCCGCCCATTGTCTGCACGTCGCCATAGAACTGATCGACCAGCGCCGCGACCGGCAGGCTGACACCCATGGCCTGCGCCTGCTCCAGTGCAATGCCCAGATCCTTTCGCATCCAGTCCACCGCGAACCCATGGTCGAACTCATTGTCGATCATCGTGTCCGCGCGGTTGCTGAGCTGCCAGGAGCCGCCCGCCCCCTGCGCCACCAACCCGGCGACCTTCTTTGCATCAAGCCCGGCTTCCATCGCGAAGAAGAGCGCTTCGGAAATGCCCTGAACCAGCCCGGCGATGCAGATCTGGTTGACCATCTTGGTCAGCTGACCGCTCCCAACGGGGCCGAAATGGGTGATCGCCTTGGCATAGGCCTCCATCACCGGGCGCGCGGCCTCGAAATCGGCCTCGGTGCCGCCGCACATAATGGCAAGCTGGCCGTTTTCGGCCCCCGCCTGTCCGCCGCTTACCGGCGCGTCCACATAGCCAACACCTGTCTGGGACGCCACGTCGGCGAGCTCCCGGCTGACGATCGCGGAGACCGTCGTGTGATCGACAAAGACCGCGCCCGCCTCCATCCCGGCCAGGGCGCCGTCGGGCCCCAGGACCACACCACGCAGATCGTCGTCATTTCCAACGCAAGCCATCACGAATTGCGCCCCCTCAGCCGCTTCGCGAGGGGTCGCGCCGTAGGCGCCTCCATGGTCCGCGGCCCAGGCTTCGGCCTTGGCAGTCGTACGGTTGAAAGCGGTGACCTCGTGGCCTGCGGCGCGCAAATGCCCTGCCATCGGATATCCCATCACCCCGAGCCCCAGAAATGCCAGTTTCGCCATGTCCCTCTCCTGCATTGCTCGCAGCGCAATCCGCCGCGCCGGTTCGCGGGCACTGATAGCGCTCGTTTCCGGCGGGCACCATGGCGATCAGGTTTCGGGGGGCTCTCCCGCGAGGTCCTGGAGGATCGGGCAGTCCGGCCGGTCATCGCCTGCACAGCTCTGGACCAGCGTGTCGAGTGTCGCGCGCATGGCCGAAAGCTCGGCCATCTTCGCGTCGATCCTGTCCAGATGGGCCCGGGCGATGGCCTTGACCTCGGCACTGGCGCGGCTCTGATCGGCATAGAGCGTCAGCAGCGACCGGCAGTCCTCGATGGAGAATCCAAGGCTTCGAGCCCTGCCCAGAAACGTCAGCCGGTGCAGATCCGCGGCGTGAAACACCCGGTAACCGTTGGCATCGCGGCGTGGCGTGATCAGCCCGATCTCTTCATAATAGCGGATCGTCTTGGCCGGCAGATCCGCGGCGCGCGCGGCCTCGCCGATGGAGAGGGCAAGATCGCTCATTGTGCCGGCTGGACCAGTTCGGTCGGCGCGGCTTGGGACTGCCGCGCGGTTCGCGGCAAGTGGCTCAGGCGCAGCGCGTTGCTCACCACGGCAAGGCTGGAGAGCGCCATGGCAACCGCCGCTAGCGCAGGCGACAGCATCAGCCCGAAGGCCGGCCAAAGCACCCCGGCGGCCACCGGGATCAGCGCCACATTGTAGCCGAAGGCCCAGACAAGGTTCTGGCGGATGTTGCGCATCGTCCGGCGGCTGGTGTCGAGCGCCTGCAGCACCGCCGAGGGATCGCTACGCATCAGCACTACATCGGCGCTTTCCATCGCGACATCCGTCCCGCCGCCCATGGCGATCCCTGTATCGGCGCTCGCGAGCGCGGGCGCATCATTGATCCCATCGCCGACAAAGGCCACCGTCGCATGCTCCGCGCGCAGTTTGGCGAGGGCGTCGGCCTTTTCTTCGGGTAGGACCCCCGCCACGACGATCTCGATGCCGAGGCGGTCCGCCACGGCGCGGGCCGCGGGTTCAGTGTCGCCGCTGATCACAGCCGTCTTGATGCCCTGTGCCCGTAACCCGGCGATGGCTTCCTTGGAGTCCGGTCGGATCCGGTCGGCAAAACGCATCAGCCCGGCGAGCTGTTCGCCATGGGCCACGAGCACCGGCGTCTCGCCCCGGTCCGCGGCATCGGCCAGCGCCGCCGCCATGGACCCAATGTCGATGGCTTCCGCCGACATCCACGCCGCCGTTCCGATCCGCAGCAACGCGCCGTCCTGCTCTGCGGTCAGGCCCTGACCGGGACGGCTCTCGATCTGTTCGGTGCGGGGCAGACGCAGATCGCGCGCCGCCGCCGCTTCGATCACTGCGCGCGCGAGCGGATGCTCCGACCCCTGCTCCGCACTAGCTGCGGCGGACAGCAACCGGTCTTCGGACCAGCCGGACGCCGCCGTCATTCCCGACAGGACCGGGCGCCCCTCGGTCAGTGTCCCCGTCTTGTCGAAGGCCACGAGCTGCACATTCTCCAGCCGCTGAAGCCCGTCGCCCCCGCGAAAGAGCACGCCGAGGCGGCTCGCCCGGCCCGTGCCCGTCAGGATCGACATCGGCACGGCAAGGCCCATGGCGCAGGGACAGGCCACGATCAGCACCGATACCGTGGCGACCAGCGCGGGGGTGATTGCCGGAGAAGGCCCGAAGATCAACCATACCACGCAGGCCAAAGCTGCAACGGCCAGCACTACCGGCACGAAGACCGCCGTGATCCGGTTGACAAGATTCTGGACCGGTAGCCGCGCGGCCTGTGCCGCCTCCACCGTGCGGATGATCCCCGCCAAAGCGGTCTCGGCCCCGACCCGTTCCGCGCGCAGCGTGAGGGGCGCGGTGCCGTTGATCGTACCTCCCGTCACCGCATCCCCAGGCGCTTTCGCGACCGGAAGCGGCTCGCCCGTCAGGGCGGACTCGTCAACCGTCCCCTGCCCCGAGGTCACGATCCCGTCGACCGGGACCCGGTCGCCCGGCAGGAGCCGGAGGACATCGCCCGGGATCACTGCATCAAGCGGCACCTCCTCGAGGGTGTCACCGCGCAAACGACGCGCGGTGGTCGGCCGCAACCCGGCCAGTTCGCGGATTGCGGCACCGGCCCGTCCCCGGGCCCGCGCCTCCAGCATGCGGCCCAGAAGGATGAGGGTGACAATTACAGCAGCACTTTCAAAATAGGGCATACGCGCCGCCGCTGGCAGCAGCTCAGGGGCAAAGACCACAACCGTTGAATAGGCCCAGGCAGCACCGGTCCCCAGTGCGACCAGCGCATTCATATCGGGGGCGCCGCGCAGCAGCGCCGGGATCCCGTGGACGAAGAAACGTCGCCCCGGTCCGATTAGGACCAGAGTCGTGAGCAGGAACTGCATCAGCCAGAGGGTCCGCGTTCCGACGCTCGCCATAAGCCAGTGATGCAGCGCCGGGATCATATGGCCGCCCATCTCGGTGACAAAGACCGGCAGGGTCAGTCCGGCGGCCAGGATCACATCACGACGCAGTGCAACCTCTTCGCGGCCGGCCGGGTCGGCAGACGTGGCAGTCTCGGCGCTCACCGGCGTCGCGGCGTATCCCGTCGCGGTCAGCGCTTCTGCAGCATCCACAGGACGCAGCGCGCCACGCAGCACCACTATGTCGGCCCGGCCGGTTGCGAGGTTCACGCTGGCCGACAGAACGCCGGGCAGACGCCGCAACGTGGCTTCGGCCCGCGAAACACAGGACGCACAGGTCAGGCCCGTGACATCCAGAGCAAAGCTGTCCCGCGCCGCGGGATAGCCGACCGCGTCGAGCGCCCCGGCCAAGGCCTCCGGCATGGCCGTGCCGGTTACGTCGGCCCGGCGCAGGGCAAGGTTGACCCGTGCCTCGCCGACACCCGGCACGGCAGACAGTGCCCGTTCGGCACGGGTGACGCACCCGGCACAGGACAGGCCCTCGATTTCGAAGCTCAGCGATGCGGGCTCAGGGGCGTGAATCTGTTCCATGGACCCCCAAATGGGCCTTCCAGTGACGGGAAGGTCAAGAGCACAGCGACGCTCGCACCTGCGGCATTCGGCGCGCCGCTCCTTGCTCCGCGACCCGTTGCTCGCGTATCAGACGCGTCCATGCCCCGCTTTGCGCTTCAGATCGAGTACCATGGCGCCCCCTTCGCCGGATGGCAACGCCAGAAGGACCAGCCCTCCGTTCAACAGGCGGTGGAGGAGGCCTTGCGCCGGCTCGAGAGCGACGCGCCGGGAATCGCGGCGGCGGGGCGCACCGATGCCGGGGTGCACGGGCTGGCCCAGGTTGCCCACTGCGATCTGAGGCAAAGCTGGGATCCCTTCCGGCTCTCCGAGGCGCTGAACTGGCACCTGAAACCCGCACCGGTGGCGATCCTGCGGGCCGCTCTTGTTGCCGACGACTGGCACGCGCGTTTCTCGGCCGTGGAACGGCGCTATCTCTTCCGGTTGATCGCGCGGCGCGCGCCCCTGACCCATGAAGCGGGTCTCGCCTGGCAGGTCACCCGCGCTCTGGACACCGACGCCATGTGCGAAGGCGCCGCCCACCTGATCGGATGCCATGATTTCACGACCTTCCGGTCGGTGATCTGCCAGGCTCAGAGCCCGGTGAAAACGCTCGATGCGCTGGAGATCGAGACGCGCGCCCTGTCCCAGGGCACGGAGTACCGTTTTTACCTCCGGGCGCGGAGCTTTCTACACAATCAGGTCCGGAGCATCGTCGGCACACTGGAGCGGGTCGGCGCAGGCAGCTGGGCGCCAGAGCGGGTGGCCGCGGCATTGGACGCCCGCGACCGCGCGAAGTGCGGGCCGGTCAGCCCGCCCCACGGCCTGTATCTGGCCGGGGTCAGCTACCCTGCCGATCCCTTCGCCTAGACCCCGGCACGCCGCCGGGCACGCAGCGCCGCAAGCATCACAAGGCCGCCGCCGAGCAAAGGCAAACCTGCCGGCAGCGGCACCGGCGCGGGTTCGCGCCCCGGCACGGGCCCGAACACAAGGCCCGAGCGCGGCCCGTTCCGGTTGAAGAAGATGACCTCGGCCAGGCTGTCCTGATCGCGCTGAACGCGGTCGAACCGGTAGTCGGGCGCGGGCGTCAGCTTGCGGGTGAAGCCGCGCACGACCGCGGGCAGCCGGTTCGGATTGAGGGTGATCGGTACGAAGAACCGGGTGAGGATGTCGATATCTCCCCCATCGGGCTCGTTGAAGAGGATGGTCGAGCTGTCGATATCCGACGGGCGCGGCCGGGGACTTGTGACCTCGAACCCGTTCGGCCGGTCGAGCTCGAACTCGATGCCGTTGGTTACGGAGAACTCCGTCCCGCTTGTCGCGCCGCGGATCGTGGCGCCCCCGGTGACCCGGTCGACATACCGCCCGGCAAACGGGCTCGCCCGTCGGTCCGGGGTCTGGTCGTCGATGAAAATGGTCACAAACACCGTCTCACCGATCAGGAAATCCGAGAAAAAGGCCATGTTCGGCCGCACGTTCGGCCCCGCCTTGGACACCACCGCGCCAGCATCGAAGGTGAAGCTGACCACCGCAGCCTGAGCCGGCGCCGCAAGCGCAGTCGCGAGACCGGCGCACATCAAAAAAAGTACTCGAATCACAACAATACCCTTCACTGTTTCCGATATGTCGATAACAAGATCCGCGATAACTGCAACGAATGATGCGGGCGCGCCGCGCGTGGCGCCCAACACTGTCACTTTCTGGACAAATCGCAGACCGGCTGCGCAGCGACTGCCCAATTTGTCCGCACTTGCACCCGGCTGCGGCGGTTTGGATCGGTCCTGGCGGGATGCAGCTGTTTGACCGTGCGGCGGATCGCTGTAGGGGCGTAGCTATGACATCTCCCCTGAAAATCGCGATTGTCGAAGAGGATGTGGACCGGTCTCGCCAGATCGTGGACGGCTTGCGCGACGCCGGTGACTTCGAGGTCACCGTGCTGGGCGAAACCAGTTCGGTCACGCGCCGATTGTCCGAAATCGACCCGGACGTGGTACTGATCGACATGGCCAACCCGAACCGAGACAGTCTGGAGTCGCTCAGTCTGGCCTCAGGCGCCCGGGAGCGGCCGGTGGCGATGTTCGTGGACCGGTCCGACAAGGATCTGACCCGTGCGGCGATCGAGGCAGGCCTCTCGGCCTATGTCGTCGACGGGCTGAAGCCCGAACGCATCAAACCGGTGCTCGACGCAGCCATCGCGCGCTTCAACATGGTCAGCCAGATGCGCTCCGAACTCGAGGCCGTGCGCACTGCCTTGTCGGAACGAAAGACCATCGATCGCGCCAAGGGCCTCTTGATGCAAGCCCGCGGGCTTAGCGAGGACGACGCCTATGCGCTCTTGCGCAAGGCCGCGATGGATCAGGGCAAGAAGCTCGCGGAGGTCGCTCAGGCCCTGGTGACGGCTGCGGATCTGCTGAAATGAGCGCCCTGACGATCAATTGCGGCTTCATCCCCCTGGTCGATTGCGCCCCACTCGTTGTCGCACGCGAGATGGGGTTCGCGCAGGAAGAGGGTTTGGCGCTGGACCTGCACAAGCAGCCGTCCTGGTCGGCACTGCGGGATCACCTGGCGCTCGGCGCGCTCGACGCGGCGCACATGCTCTCGCCGGTGCCTGTCGCGATGTCTCTGGGCCTGGGCGGATTGCCGACACGGATCGATGCGCTGATGGTCCTGTCGGTCAATGGAAATGTGGTCGGGGTAAGCCCGGAATTGGCACAGCGGATGCGCGACGAGGGCTGGCCGGGCGGTTTTGGCGATCCGAGCGGCACAGGCGGCTATCTAATCGCGGCCACTGGCCGGCGGTTGCGTGTGGGCGTGCCCTTTCCTTTTTCGATGCATGCCGAGCTGCTCTATCATTGGCTCGGCGCGCTTGGCATGCGGGCGCCCGACGAGCTCGATGTGCGAACCGTGCCTCCGCCGCTGATGGCCGAGGCGATGGCCGAAGGCGAGATCGACGCCTTTTGCGTCGGCGAGCCCTGGGGATCGACGGCGGTGGAACGCGGGGTCGGTGAACTGATCCTGCCCGGTGCCGCGATCTGGGCCTTTGCGCCGGAAAAGGTCCTCGCCGTGCGCCATGACTGGGCCGAGGCCCATGACGAAGCCACAGGCCGGCTGATGCGCGCCGTCGCCCGGGCCGCGCGCTGGCTTGCCGAGTGGGACAATCGGATGATGGCCGGAGAACTTCTGGCGCGCCGCGAATATCTTGACCTGCCGCCCGATATCATTGACCGCGCTCTGATGGGTCGGTTGATCACCACCGGCGGCGCCTTCGCCGGCGAGAGCGACAATTTCCTGCATTTCTACCGCAAGGCAGCGACCTTCCCCTGGCGCAGTCAGGCCGCCTGGATCGCCGCGAACCTGGCCAAACGCACAGGACTCGACCGCGTGGCATCTATCGAAACCGGACGCGCCTGCTTCCGCCCGGATCTCTACCGCCGGCATCTGGACGGGCTCGGTTTCGACATGCCCGGTGCGTCGGACAAGCTCGAAGGGTCGCTCAATCACGCCGAGGCCGTGGCCTCCGCCAGCGGGAACATGATTCTGGGCCCGGATGCGTTTTTCGACGGCACAGTTTTTGATCCCCACGCCCGCTGATGCTCAAAACTTATGCGCGCCCGCAGCAATTTCCTCCTGCAGTGCAGCATTCGGACACAGCGCGCGCAATTTTCTTGCCTGAAGGAAATGCGGTCAGCTACGCAATAAACGACACGGAACAAAGACGTTCCGTTCTGACCGACCCACATCGTCGCGGGTAATTCCCGAGCACAGCCGCTCGAACCTTGCATGGCTCCCATGCGCAGGTTTGACGCGGCTTTTTTGTTTTTCGGCGCTCCTCCTCCGATAGGACGCCCAACCCGAGGACCACGCATGAAAAGACCCCTGACCTCCGCACTCCTCGCATCGGTGTTCCTGAGCGCACCGGCGCTGGCCGACATGCTCGACGTCGAAAAGGATGAACTCACATTCGGCTTCATCAAGCTGACGGACATGGCGCCGCTCGCCGTGGCCTACGAACTCGGCTATTTCGAGGATGAAGGTCTGTTCGTCACGCTGGAACCCCAGGCCAACTGGAAGGTTCTTCTGGACCGTGTGATCGATGGTCAGTTGGACGGCGCGCATATGTTGGCCGGCCAGCCGCTCGCCGCAACCATCGGCTATGGCACCAAGGCCCATATCGTCACGCCCTTTTCGATGGATCTGAACGGTAACGGCATTACCGTCTCCAACGAGATCTGGGAGCTGATGCGTCCGAACATTCCCTCGATGGAGGACGGCCGCCCGGAGCATCCCATTAGCGCCTCGGCCCTCAAACCCGTGGTCGACCAGTTCCGGGAAGACGGCAAACCGTTCAACATGGGCATGGTCTTTCCGGTCTCGACCCACAATTACGAGATCCGCTACTGGCTCGCCGCCGGGGGGATCGAACCTGGTTACTCCAGCCCCGAAGATGTCAGCGGCCAGATCTCCGCGGATGTGCTCCTGTCGGTGACCCCGCCGCCGCAGATGCCCGCCACGATGGAAGCCGGCACGATCTATGGCTACGCCGTGGGCGAGCCCTGGAACCAGCAGGCCGTTTTCAAGGGCATCGGCGTCCCGGTCATCACCGACTACCAGATGTGGAAAAACAACCCCGAGAAGGTCTTTGGACTTACCAAGGGCTTCACCGACGAAAATCCGCAGACGACACTCGCCGTCACCAAGGCGCTGATCCGCGCGGCCATCTGGCTCGATGAAAGCGATAATGCCAATCGTCCCGAGGCTGTCGAGATCCTGAGCCGTGCTGAATATGTCGGCGCCGACTATGACGTGATCGCCAACTCCATGACCGGATTTTTCGAGTTCGAGAAGGGCGACAAGCGCGAGATCCCGGATTTCAATGTGTTCTTCCGCTACAATGCGACCTACCCGTTTTATTCCGACGCGGTCTGGTACCTGACCCAGATGCGCCGCTGGGGCCAGATCGCCGAGGCCAAGCCCGACAGCTGGTATGACGAGGTCGCCAAATCCGTCTACAAGCCCGAGATCTATCTCGAAGCCGCCCGGATGCTCGTCGACGAGGGTCTGGCAAACGCGGCCGATTTCCCGTGGGACAGCGACGGCTACAAGGCCGCCACGCCCGCCGAGCATATCATCGACGGGATCGGCTATGACGGCCGGACACCCAACGCCTATCTCGAAAGCCTGCCCATCGGGCTGAAGGGCGACCAGACGGTCGTCGGCAACGAGGTGCAAGGCTAGACCCGCCACCTCGCGCACCGCCGGACCGTTCCCGGCGGCGCGTACCTCCCCCTCTCTTTCCCTGCGCGACGCCGCGGGGCCGAGCAACGCACCGAAGAGGTTCGAGCCATGGCAGCCATCGACCCAAGCTTTTCCCCCGACGAGGCCCGAGAGGCGCGCCGCGCCCGGCGCTTCACCCGCATCAACAAGGCCGACAATTGGTTTCGCGTGATCGGTATCGGCTGGATGACCCCGATCCTGCGGGCCATCGCGGGCGACAATCCCGCCGCCCAGATGCGCGAAGTCTGGAAACTGTTGGGCGTCCCTGTCGTGGCGATCATCGCCTTCCTGATGGCCTGGGCCTGGCTGGCCCCGCAGGTTCAGACCTCGCTCGGTGCGGTGCCCGGCCCCGCCCAGGTCTGGGAACAGGCGGTCGTGCTCCACGAGGATGCGGTCCGCAAAGGCGAGAGTGAGGACGCCTTCTATGAGCGTCAGGACGAGCGCAACGCCAAGCTCATCGCAGACGGCCGCGAGGACCGGGTGAAATGGCGCGAATATACCGGCGCGCCCTCCTACTACGATCAGATCTGGACCTCGATCCAGACGGTCTTTTTCGGTTTCATGATCGCTACCGCCTTTGCGGTCCCGCTGGGCATCCTGGCCGGGCTGAGCCAAACGGCAAATTCGGCCATGAACCCGATGATCCAGATCTTCAAACCGGTCTCCCCCCTGGCCTGGCTGCCAATTGTGACCATGGTGGTATCTGCGACCTACACGACGGATGATGGCTGGTTCACCAAGAGCTTTCTGACCTCTGCCATCACGGTGACGCTCTGTTCGCTCTGGCCGACACTGATCAACACCGCGCTCGGCGTGTCGTCGATCGACAAGGATCTGGTCAATGTCAGCCGCGTGCTGAAGATGTCGACCTACACCAAGATCACCAAGCTGGTGTTGCCCTCGGCGCTGCCACTCATCTTCACCGGGCTGCGTCTGAGCCTCGGGGTGGGCTGGATGGTTCTGATCGCGGCCGAGATGCTGGCCCAGAACCCGGGACTCGGAAAGTTCGTCTGGGACGAGTTCCAGAACGGCTCTTCGAACTCGCTGGCCAAGATCATGGTTGCCGTCCTGACCATCGGGATCATCGGCTTCTTCCTCGACCGGCTGATGTATGCGCTGCAGTCGATGTTCACCTTCACGAACAACCGGTGACGCCATGCCAGTTCTCGAATTCAAGAACGTGTCCAAAGGGTTCGGCAAGGATGCAGAGCGAACGGACGTCCTCAAAGGCATCGATCTGAGCGTGGAGGACGGTGAGTTTGTCGCGATCCTGGGTTTCTCAGGCACCGGCAAAACGACCCTGATGAACCTCATCGCCGGGCTCGAGTTCTCGGATCAGGGCCAGGTCCTCTTCAAGGGTCAGCCGGTCTCGGGCCCTGGTCCGGAGCGTGGGCTGGTGTTCCAGTCCTACTCGCTGATGCCCTGGCTGACGGTGCGCGGCAATGTCGGGCTGGCAGTGGACGCGGTCCATGGCGCCAAATCCCGCCGCGAACGCGCCGAGCTGGGAGAGAGGTTCATCAAGATGGTGGGGCTCGGCCACGCCATGGACCGGCGGCCCGCAGAGCTATCGGGAGGTATGCGCCAGCGGGTCGCCGTGGCTCGGACTCTTGCGATGAACCCCGAGATGTTGCTGCTGGACGAGCCGCTCTCGGCCCTTGATGCGCTGACGCGCGCAAACCTGCAGGACGAGATCGAGGCGATCT
The DNA here is from genome assembly GCA_039184415.1 of Pseudomonadota bacterium. Taxonomy (GTDB): domain Bacteria; phylum Pseudomonadota; class Alphaproteobacteria; order Rhodobacterales; family Rhodobacteraceae; genus JANSYP01. The sequence continues at coordinate 7,529 of JBCDBB010000073.1, read as the reverse complement.
GGGAGGCCGACAAAAAGACCTGCGTGCTCATCACCAACGATGTGGATGAGGCGATCCTGCTGGCCGACCGGATCGTCGCACTCAACCCGGACGGCACACGTGGCGACATCTTCGAGGTCTCCCTGCCCCGCCCGCGCGACCGTACCGCGATGAACCATGACCCTGTCTTCAAGCGGCTCCGCGCCGAGGTCACGAAGTACCTCATGGATGTGGGTATCGCCGCCAAGATCGAAGGCAGTCGCACCCTGCCCGCGGTCACCCCGATCCACGGTGTACCCAAGGCCGTGGCCGACGCCACCACCGGGCTGCGCGAGGACCGCTATCTGGAGTTCTCCCAGCTCCACAAGATCTATCCCACGCCGAAGGGTCCGCTGACGGTGGTGGAGGATTTCGATCTGAAGCTGAACAAGGGCGAGTTCATTTCGCTTATCGGCCATTCCGGCTGCGGCAAATCCACCGTGCTGACGATGACGGCGGGGCTGAACGACATCTCCAAGGGCGTGATCCGGCTTGACGGCAAGGCGGTCGTGGATGCCGATCCCGAACGTGCGGTCGTGTTCCAGGCGCCGTCGCTCTTTCCCTGGCTGAGCGCACGGGAAAACTGCGCGGTTGGGGTCGACCGGGTCTATCCCCGGGCGAGCCGCGCCGAACGGCAGGATGTGGTGGACTATTATCTGGAACGGGTCGGGCTTTCGGACGCGATGGACAAGCCCGCCAGCGACATGTCCAACGGCATGCGCCAGCGGGTCGGCATCGCGCGCGCCTTCGCGCTCAGCCCGAAACTTCTGCTCCTCGACGAGCCATTCGGCATGCTCGACAGCCTCACCCGCTGGGAACTGCAGGAGGTCCTCATGGAGGTCTGGAGCCGCACCAAGGTCACCGCCGTCTGCGTCACCCACGATGTCGATGAGGCGATCCTTTTGGCCGACCGCGTCGTGATGATGACCAACGGGCCACGCGCCACGATCGGCAAGATCATGGACGTGAAACTGCCCCGGCCCCGCGCGCGCAAGGCGCTGCTGGAGCACCCGGACTACTACGGCTACCGCGAAGAATTGTTAAGCTTTCTCGAGGAGTATGAGCACGGCGCTCATAGCAAAAAAGATGCTGCATGATCACGTACCAGCAGATCGACCTCGTCAAAACCAGCTTTCCGCAGATCTTCGCTGCAAAGGGCAGGATCGGCCGCGCAATGTATGCCGAGCTCTTCCGCCGCAATCCCGAACTCGAGGCGATGTTCACGTCCGCCCTGCCCCGTCAGGCAGAGATGTTCGTCCGGGCGCTCGCGCTGGTGGTGCGGTCGCTGGACAAGGATCTCTCGGCGCAGCCGGGCGTACAACAGCTTGTCAAACAGCACAGGCGGCTTGGGATCACACCGGCTCATTTCGAACTGATGTGGCAGGCACTCTCGGCGGCCTTGGCGGACGAACTCGGCGCGCGTTACACGCCGGAGCTGTCGAGCGCATGGCAACAGGCCTTTCATGCGATGACCCGTGTCCTGATGGGCGAACAGACCGAACCCACCGTCTGACGAAAACGGCACGTCCGGCTACGCGGAACGCAACCGGATCGGTCCTGGAAAGCCCACGCGTCGACGGCCCTGCGACCGTTGGGTTGCGCCCCCTGCCTTGCCAACTCGGGGGGGCGGTCGTGACCCCGGCGAAGATGGCGCTCATTCAGGACGGCTTCGCGCAGGTCGCTCCGGCGCCCGACGACGCAGCGACTGTGTTGGATGCCCGGCTCTTCGCCATCGCGCCGCAGGTGACGCCGCTCTTCAAGGCGGGCATGGGCAAACAGGGCGCCAAGATGGCGTCGACGCTCGGGACCGTGTCGAATGGTCTGGACGATCTCAATAGCGTCGCGCCCGTCGCCCGGGGTCTGGCCATCCGCCACATCGCCTGCGGCGCCGAGGCAGAGCGTTACCCGTCCGCGGGCGACGCCCCGACCCACACATTAGGCACAAACCTGGGCGACGGTTTCAGATCAGAGGTCGACGACCCCTTGTGCAGTGCCTGCAGCACCTCCTCCCAGGTGACGACCGAAGCGGCGGCCCCCGCCACCTCGGAGCCATGACGCGGGGATCGCTGCTGCGACCTCGACCCGTCATAACCCCCGCGCACCGCGGGGAGCCGCACCACGCCCCACGGGGTCGCAGACCCGTTCCACAGGAGACACCGATGACAGAAAGATTGGTCGTGATCGGCGCCGGCATGGCCTCGGGCCGCGCGCTGGAGGAGCTCTTCAAGCGCGCACCCGACGCCTATGACGTGACGCTCTTCGGCGCGGAGCCACGTGGGAACTATAACCGCATCATGCTCTCGCCGGTGCTCTCGGGCGAAAAGACCTATCAGGAGATCGTCACCCATGATGCCGATTGGTACGCCGACCATGGCGTGACCTGCCGGTTCGGCGAGCCCGTCACGGGCATCGACCGGGGCCGCAAGGTCGTGATCACCGCCCACGGCGAAACACCCTATGACAAGCTGATCATCGCCAGCGGCTCGAGCCCTTTCATCATCCCGATCCCCGGCCACGAGTTGCCTGGTGTGATCAGCTACCGCGATCTGGACGACACCAACGCGATGATCGCCGCTGCCGAGAAACCCGGCGCCAGGGCGGTCGTCATCGGCGGCGGCCTGCTGGGGCTGGAGGCCGCCGCCGGCCTGCGCATGCGGGGCATGGACGTAACGGTTGTCCACCTGATGGGCCATCTGATGGAGCGCCAGCTCGACGAGGCCGCAGGTTATCTGCTGCGCAAGGAACTGGTCGGACGCGGCATCAAGGTGATGTGTTCGTCCAACTCTAAGGAGATCTTTGGCAACGGACTCGTCGAAGGCTTGCGGCTGGAGAACGGCGCCGACCTGCCCTGTGATCTGCTGGTGATGGCCGTGGGCATCCGGCCCAATGTGGCGCTCGCGAAGGAGGCCGGGCTGGCCGTCGGGCGCGGCATCCATATCGACGACCAGTGCGTGACCTCCGACGCCGACATCCTGTCGGTCGGCGAATGCGTGGAGCATGATGGCGCCACCTTCGGTCTCGTCGCGCCGATCTTCGACATGGCCAAAGTGCTCGCTGCGACGCTCGCGGGAGACGATGCCGCCTACAGGCCCAAACCGGTCTCCACCAAGCTCAAGGTCACCGGTGTGGATCTGTTCAGCGCGGGCGATTTCGTTGAAGGCGAGGATCGCGAGGACATCGTGTTCCGGGATCCTGCCCGCGGCGTCTACAAACGCCTCGTGCTGCAGGACGATCGCATCTTGGGCGCGGTCATGTATGGCGACACTGCTGACGGGAACTGGTTCTTCCAGCATATCAACGACGGCACTGACGTCTCCGAGATGCGCGAGACTCTGATCTTTGGTCCGGCCTTTCAGGGGGGCGACCCTCTGGACCCTATGGCGGCCGTTGCAGCGCTGCCGGGTGAGGCAGAAATCTGCGGCTGCAACGGCATATGCAAAGACGAGATCGTGCAGGCGATCAAGGACGGCGCCGATGATCTGGGCGCGGTCCGGGCGGTCACAAAGGCCAGCGGCTCCTGCGGGACCTGCACGGGGCTGGTGGAACAGGTGCTGGCGGTCACGCTGGGCGACGCGTTCGTCCTGCCTACGGCCCAGCCAATGTGCGGCTGCACCGACCTGACCCATGAGGACGTTCGCCGTCTGATCAAGTCCCGGGAGCTCAAATCCATGCCTGCCGTCTGGCAGGAGCTCGGCTGGAAAACGACCTGCGGCTGCCATGTCTGCCGTCCGGCGCTCAACTTCTACCTGCTTGCGGACTGGCCGCTGGAGTATCGCGACGACCCGCAGAGTCGCTTCGTCAACGAGCGCAACCACGCCAATATCCAGAAGGACGGCACCTACAGCGTTGTGCCGCGGATGTGGGGCGGCATCACCACCGCAAACGAGCTGCGCGCCATCGCCGATGCGGCCGACAAGTATCAGGTGCCTACGGTCAAGGTCACCGGCGGCCAGAGAATCGACCTGCTCGGCGTCAAGAAAGAGGACCTGCCGCGGATCTGGGCCGATCTGGGCAAGGCCGGTCTCGTCTCGGGTCACGCCTATTCCAAAGGACTTCGGACGGTCAAAACCTGCGTCGGCACGGATCACTGCCGGTTCGGGACACAGGACAGTACAGGGCTTGGCATCAAGCTCGAAAAGGCGCTCTGGGGCTCCTGGACGCCGCACAAAGTCAAGCTCGCCGTCTCCGGCTGCCCGCGCAACTGCGCCGAGGCCACCTGCAAGGATGTGGGGATCATCTGCGTCGACAGTGGCTATCAGGTCGGTGTCGGCGGGGCGGCGGGGATGGATCTGAAGGAAACCGAGCGCCTCGGCGATGTCGCGACCGAGCAGGAGGCGATCGATCTGACCATCGCCTTCGTCCAGCTCTATCGCGAGCATGCAAAATACCTCGATCGGCCGTACAAATGGGTGGCAAAGGTCGGATTGGAGTGGGTAAAGTCACAAATCGTGGATGACCTGGACACACGTCAGGCGCTGATCGACCGGTTCGCCCTCAGCCAGTCGATCTATCAGAAGGATCCTTGGGCGGAACGCGCCAACGCGGACGTGCGGCGCGCATGGTCGCCCTTGGAAACCGTCAAGCTGGAGGCCGCGGAATGAGCGACTGGATCGATATCGGTGCGCTCGACGACATTCCCGTGCGCGGCGCGCGCGTGGTCAAGTCCGCGGCAGGTTGTGTCGCGGTCTTCCGTACCGGCACCGACGAGGTCTTTGCTCTGGATGACCGATGCCCGCACCGGGGCGGCCCGCTAAGCGAAGGCATCGTGCATGGTCGCTCGGTGACCTGCCCGCTGCACAACTGGGTCTTTGCGTTCGAGACGGGCGAGGCCCAGGGCGCCGACGAGGGCCGCGTGACGACCTATGCGGTACGCATCGAATCCGGGCGCCTGCTGCTCGATGCCAGCCGCCTGCTCGCGCGGAGCGCAGCCTGATGACCGACGGCCCGTCCCCCGCCTGCCGAACCACCTGCCCCTATTGCGGTGTCGGCTGCGGTGTTCTGGCCACGCCGGACGGCGCCGGGGGGGTGCAGATCGCCGGGGATCCCGAGCATCCTGCGAATTTCGGCCGGCTCTGTTCCAAGGGCTCAGCCCTTGGCGAGACACTTGACCTGACGGGTCGGCTCCTCGAACCGGTTTCCGGCGGGAATATGGTCGGCTGGGACGCCGCCATCGCCGAGGTCGCCGGCCGTTTCACCCGAACCATCCGCGAGTATGGCCCCGACAGCGTCGCCTTTTACGTCTCCGGGCAGCTGCTGACCGAGGACTACTATGTCGCCAACAAGCTGATGAAGGGCTTCATCGGCTCGGCCAATATCGACACCAACTCGCGGCTCTGCATGGCCTCCTCCGTCGCCGGCCACAAGCGCGCCTTCGGCGCGGACACAGTGCCCGGGCTCTATGAGGATCTCGAACAGGCCGATCTGATCGTGCTGGTCGGCTCCAACCTCGCCTGGTGCCATCCGGTTCTGTTCCAGCGGGTTCTCGCGGCGCAAAGGTCTAGACCGGCATTGAAGCTCGTGGCAATCGATCCTCGTCGCACCGCGACGAGCGATGCCTGCGACCTGCACCTTCCGCTTGCAGCCGGCAGCGATGTGGCGCTGTTCAATGGTCTGCTGGCACGCATCGCTGAACGCGGCGCGGTGGATGCCGACTATGTCGTGACATATTGTGAGGGATTCGAAGCGACCCTCGAAGCGGCCCGTGCCGACGATCCGGAGGTAACGGGGCTTGACCCGGAAATTCTGGCGCAGTTCTACGATCTCTGGATCGGCACGCAGAAGGTCGTCACCGTCTATAGTCAGGGGGTGAACCAGTCGTCGAGTGGGTCTGACAAGGTCAATGCGATCCTGAACTGCCATCTCGCCACCGGGCGGATCGGCAGGCCCGGCTGCGGGCCGTTCAGCGTCACCGGACAGCCCAACGCCATGGGCGGGCGCGAAGTCGGCGGGCTCGCGAACATGCTCGCGGCGCATCTGGACCTCGAAGACCCCGACCACCGGGACGCCGTGCAGCGGTTCTGGAACAGCCCGACAATCGCCGACAAACCCGGCCTGAAGGCGGTGGATCTGTTCCACGCTGTCGCCGATGGGCGGATCAAGGCGCTCTGGATCATGTGCACCAATCCCGCCGTATCGATGCCCGAGGCCGACGCGGTGCGGGACGCTATCGCCGGCTGCGATTTCACCGTGGTCTCGGACATGTTCGGCGATACTGACACCGCGAAGCTGGCAGACGTTGTGCTACCGGCCACCGGCTGGGCGGAGAAGGACGGCACCGTCACCAATTCGGAACGGTGCATCTCGCGACAGCGCGGCGTCCTGCCGGCTCCGGGCCGGGCACGCCCCGACTGGCGCATCATCTGCGACGTCGCCGCGGCCATGGGCTGGGCGAAGGCGTTCGGTTTCGACAGCCCGGCGGCCATCTTTCGCGAACATGCCGCCCTGTCAGGGATCGCCGGTCAGTTGGGGCGGGACTTCGATATCTCCGCGCTCGCCGGACTGTCCGATGCTGAGTATGACGCCCTTGCCCCGAGCTACTGGCCGAACAGCACTGCGCGCGAGGGGGGGCGCTTCTTCGCCGAGGGCGGTTTCTTCACCCCCACCGGCCGGGCCCGAATGCTGCCGCTGCGCGCGCGTGCGCCGCAGACAAAACCGGACGCAACCTATCCCTACCGGTTGAACACGGGCCGGGTGCGCGATCACTGGCACACGATGACGCGCACGGGTCTCGCCGCCCGGCTGTCGCAGCATATCGCGGAGCCTTTCGTCGAGATCCATCCCGAGGATGCCTGGACGGTTGGTCTGGAAGCCGCGGATCTCGCTGAACTGACGTCGCCCCATGGACGGGCCGTTCTGCGAACGGTGGTGACCGAGCGGGTGCAACGTGGTTCTGTCTTCGCGCCGATGCACTGGACGGGCAGCTTTACCTCTGACGGGCGCATCGACGCACTGGTGGCAGCCCATACCGACCCGGTGTCCGGCCAGCCCGAAAGCAAGGCGAGCCCCGTCGCGATCCGGCCGCTCGCGCCCGCCTGGTACGGGTTCGCGGTCTCCGCCAGCGATATCACCCCCGACACGGCCTATTGGGCGAAGGCGCGCGTAAATCGGGGCTGGCGTCTGGAGCTCGCAGGGTCCACCCTGCCGTTCAACTGGGAAAGCTACGCCAAGGACATGTTCGACGCCGCCGACGCCACCGCCGTCACCTTTGCCGATCCCGCCCGCGGCAGCGCGCGGGTGGCTTTGCTGCGCGAGAACCGGGTGATCGCCGCGCTCTTCGCCGGTCCGCGGCCCGTGGGCGTCGCGCGCACGTATATCGCGGCGCAGTTGGGCGAGGCCGACAGCGGCGGGGCGATCCTCGCCGCACGCGCCGGTGCGGACAGGCCCGATGGCGGCGCTATCATCTGCGTCTGTTTCGATGTCGGGGTCTCGACGATCACGCGCGCGATCGTCGACGGCAATCTGCACACCGTCGAACAGATCGGCGCCGCCCTGCAGGCAGGCACAAACTGCGG
>JBCDBB010000072.1:0-19673 GCA_039184415.1 Pseudomonadota bacterium | reverse complement strand
GCGGCGAACCCACGGGGATGGTACTCACGGCCCAGTGGAAGGACGGCCTCGTGCGTCTGTCCCTGGAGGAACGGGAGGACGCGGGCGATCTACCGGAAACCGTCGAACGCTATGCGCTGTCAGCCATGCAGGCGGAGCTTTCGACACTTCGGTCGGTAGCAGAACGCGCGCCCAGCCTGATTTGGCGTCAGCGCGCCGACGGAACGGTGATCTGGGCCAACAGCGCCTATATGAACCGCGCCGCGCAGGAGGCCAGCGAAGGTGCCATGATGAGCTGGCCGCCCCCTGTGCTGTTCCCGGACGTGCCGCAACTGATCGATGACGACGACGATGGCGAGACCAAGACACGCCGCGTCAGCATCACCGAACGAACCACGGGTGTCGACCACTGGTTCGAACTGAGCACGGTGTCGGAGAACGAGGATCTGCTCTGTTTTGCAGAGCCAATCGACGAGCTGGTCAACGCTGAAAACTCTTTGTCGAACTTCCTCCAGACTCTGACCAAGACTTTCGCCCACCTGACTGTCGGGTTGGCCGTGTTCGACCGGAAGCGGCAGCTCGCGCTGTTCAATCCGGCCCTGGTCGATCTGTCGAGCCTGCCATCTGAGTTCCTCAGCAAGCGCCCGACATTGCGCGCATTTCTCGACGCCCTGCGCGACAACCAGCGCGTGCCGGAGCCAAAGGACTACAAGAGCTGGCGCATGAAGATCGCCCAGTTGGAGACCGAGGCCGCCGACGGAACCTATGAGGAAACCTGGACCCTTCCCACGGGACAAACCTACCGCGTCCGCGGAAGACCCCACCCCGACGGCGCTGTCGCATTCATGTTCGAGGATATCTCGTCTGAAGTGTCGTTGACCCGGAGTTTCCGCTCCGAGATTGAACTCAGCCAGTCCGTCATCAACAGTCTTGAGGAAGCGGTCGGGGTCTTCTCACCAACCGGAACTTTGATCCTGTCGAACCCCGCCTATTCTGCCCTATGGAAGATGGACGCCACCAGCGCGCTGACTGACATCACCCTGACCGAGGCGCTGGTGTCTTGGCGCGCTGTCTGCCGGCCCGGCGGCGGGATCGAGGCTTTGGTAGAAGCGCTGACCCAGACCAATGGACGGTCGGCTTGGCTCGGCACATTGAGCCTGCTGAATGGCGCGCGGCTGTCATGTCGCCTGCAGCCGATCGGAGGCGGCAACACGCTCGTGTCCTTCCGGCCCAAGACCCGCCGCCCGGCTGAAGCCGCGGGCAAGGTCACCCAAGGCGTATTCATGGAAAGCTGAACCGGCTTGCCGGTGTCGGCGGGCTGCACCATAGTCGCGCCATGTTCCCGGATCTGACCGTCACGCTCGACAGCCCCGAGGCGACGGCCGCCTTTGCCCGCAGGTTCGCGCCGGCGCTGGGCCCCGGTGATCTGTTGCTCCTGTCGGGGGAGATCGGTGCAGGCAAGTCCCATTTCGCCAGGGCGGTCATCTCTACTCGCCTCGCGGCTTTGGGACTTTATGAGGACATTCCGTCTCCCTCCTACACACTGGTTCAGACCTATGAGGCGGGCGGCCTGCAGATCTGGCACTCTGATCTCTATCGCCTGACCGACACCTACGAAATCCAGGAACTCGGCCTCCTTGATGCGTTCGACGACGCGCTTTGCCTTGTGGAGTGGCCGGACCGTTTGGGCCCACTCGCTCCGAAAAAGGCCGCCCGCCTCGATTTCGCGCCAGGCGCGCATCCCGATCAGCGCCGGCTGCGCATCGTCGTGCCGGAAGGGGCGCTTCGAAGCGCACTTGCTACAGCCGCCGCGACCGTGCCGGAGCTTGCTCCATGACGCCGCGCGCAGCTCGCATTTCAGCGTTTCTGGAAGCCTCTGGATGGGGCGACGCCACCCGTGCAGCCTTGACCGGAGACGCCTCAAATCGCCGCTACGAGCGCCTGCTCCGGAGCCCAGGCGCAAACTCGAAAGACGGCCGCGCGGTTCTCATGGATGCTCCGCCGGAAAAGGGCGAGGACACCCGGCCCTTCGTGCGCATTGCACGTCATCTGCGCGCACTAGGCCTTTCCGCGCCTGCGATCCGGGCCGAGGACAGCGCTGCGGGACTTCTCTTGCTTGAAGATCTCGGCGACGATCTCTACGCACGGGTCGTCCTGGAGGGCCGCGTCGATGAGACGGAACTCTACGCTGCGGCGGTTGACGCACTGATCGCTCTGCATGACCATTCCCCGCCACACGGCTTGCGGGATTACGACCCCGATTTGATGGCAGAGAAAGCCGCGCTTGCGGGCCAATGGTATGCTGGCGGCAGCGCGCCCCAAGCTGCGGTCAGCCCTGACCACCCGGCTGCGCGCACGCTGGCGGATAGTATCACCCCGCTCCTCCATCGCCACGCAGCTGACGCCACTGTGCTCATCCTGCGCGACTACCATGCGGAAAATCTTCTCTGGCTGCCGGACCGTGAAGGCGTGGCGCGAGTCGGACTGCTTGATTTCCAGGACGCGCTCGCCGGGCACCCGGCCTACGATCTCGTCTCGCTTCTGGAGGACGCGCGCCGCGATGTGCCTGCGCCGCTCCAGGCCGCGATGCTTGCGCACTACATTGACGCGACCGGCACGGACGAGGACGCCTTTAGGCGAGCCTATGCGCTGCTTGGCGCTCAACGAAACCTGCGCATTCTGGGGGTGTTCGCCCGTCTGTCGCTGCATTACGGGAAACCGCACTATGCGGATCTGATCCCCCGGGTCTGGGGCCATTTGCAACATGATCTCTCGCACCCGGATCTGGCCGATCTCAAACACGCCGTCGATCGCACCCTACCGCCGCCCGATGATGAGCGGCTCGACCTCTTGAAGGCCCGATGCGCGACAGTCCCGACGCCATAATGCTCTTTGCCGCGGGGTTCGGCACCCGGATGCGGCCGCTGACCGATCACCGTCCGAAACCGCTGGTGGAGGTCGCGGGGCAACCCTTGCTCGATCACGCGTTGGCATTGGTGCGCGATGCCGCAATTGCCAGGACTGCTGTCAACGCCCACTACCTCGCCAACCAGATCGTTGCGCATCTGGAAGGATCGGGCATTCCCGTCAGCGTCGAGGCGCCCGAAATCCTTGATACAGGGGGTGGGCTGCGTGAAGCACTGCCGCTACTGGGCCAACCCGAGGTGGTTTTCAGCCTGAACACCGATGCCGTCTGGACCGGCTCCAACCCGCTCACCGCGCTGACCCGTGCCTGGGATCCCGCCAGAATGGATACACTCATGGCGCTGATCCCGACAGGACGCGCGCTTGGCCACAAGGGTGAGGGCGATTTCAGCATGGATGGCGGGGGCCAGCTTCGCCGTGGACCCGGCTTTGTCTATTCCGGCGCGCAGATCATAGCGACCCGGCTTCTTGACGGAATGCCCGACGGGGCGTTTTCGCTGACCCATTGCTGGGCCAATGCGGCGAAAGCCGGCAGGCTCTATGGCATTGCCCATACCGGTCGCTGGTGCGATGTCGGCCACCCGGGCGGCATCACGGAGGCCGAGGCAATGCTGGCCGAAACGGCCAGAGGGTGATCCGGTGACCGCCGGCAGGCTTTGGGGTGTCGACCCAGGCGCGGATTTCCCTGCCGTCTTTGTAGCAGGGTTGCTGAATCGCTTTGCGGACGCTCCTCCGGAACGGCTGGCGCGGACGCAGATCTACCTCAACACCGGCCGAATGCTGCGCCGGGTGCGCACCCTCCTGGCTGAGGGTCCCGCGCGGCTTCTCCCGCGTCTGGCGCTGATCACCGATCTCGGCCGGGACGTGGCCCTCGGCCCGTTGCCACCGGCACACTCGGCACTGCGGCGGAGGTTGGAACTTACCCGGCTGGTCGAAGGCTTGATCGCCGCGCAGCCCGACCTCGCGCCTCGCGCGGCGGCTTTCGATCTGGCCGGGTCGCTTGCCACATTGCTGGACGAGATGGAGGGTGAAGGCGTCGGTTTCGAGCGGATTGCCGATCTGGATGTCTCGGACCAGTCCGGCCATTGGGCGCGCAGCCAGCAATTCTTGGGGCTTCTGTCGGACTATCTTTCCGAGACCGGCGCGCCGCCGGACGCCGAAGGCCGGCAAAGGATTGCCGTGGAAACTCTGGCGCGCAGGTGGAGCGAGACGCCTCCGCCGGACCCGGTGATCATCGCCGGGTCCACCGGATCGCGCGGCACGACGCGGATGCTGATGGAGGCCGTCCTGCAGCTGCCACTGGGCCATGTCGTCCTGCCAGGCTTCGACTTCGCGATGCCGGAGACTGCCTGGGACACCCTCACGACGCCGGAACGGCACGAGGATCACCCGCAGTTCCGCTATGCCGATTTGTTGGCGTCCGTAGGATCCACATCGAAAACCGTCACGCGCTGGCGGGAGTCCAACCCGCCGGATCCACCTCGCAACGCGATGGTGTCATTGGCCTTGCGGCCGGCACCTGTCACCGACCGCTGGCAGGTTGAGGGCCCGCAGCTCGGCGATCTGATGGCTGCCACAAAAGGCATGACGCTGATCGACGCGCCCGACCCAAGGGCCGAGGCGGCCTCCGTTGCGCTGATCCTGCGCGAAGCCGCCGAGCGGGGCGCACGAGTGGCCCTGATCACGCCCGACCGGATGCTGACCCGCCGGGTTGCTGCAATGCTCGATCGCTGGGGCGTAGAGCCGGACGACAGCGCAGGCGCACCGCTGACGCAATCGCCGACCGGGCGGCTGCTGCGGCAGATCGCCGGGCTCTGGACCGCGCCACCTGACGCTGCCGCCCTCATCGCCTTGCTCAAGCATCCGCTGGTCCACAGCATGGCGGGACGGGGTGAGCATCTCCTGCACAGCCGCGATTTTGAACTCTGGCAACGCCGCCATGGTCCGGCCTTCCCATCAGGCGATACGCTCCGCGCATGGGCCGAACACAACGCGCCGGATGCCGTGGCATGGGTCGATTGGATCGCCTCGGCCCTCGACGACATGCTGCGGTTGCCAGAGCGCGCTCCACTTGCGACCCGGGTGGGCGCCTTGTTGGAGACTTATCGGCACCTGGTCTGCGGATCGGCGGGCAATCTTCTGGATCCATCGACTGAAGCGCAGCTTTGGTCCGGTCCGGACGGCCGCGACGCACGCGCCAAATGCGAGGCTCTGGCAATCGAAGCGGCCGCCGGCAGTACCGTGGCCGGACCGGAGTTCGCGACGCTCCTACGTGCGGTGCTTGCCGGTGAGGTGCGCGACCCGACAAGCCCCCACCCCGGGGTCATGATCTGGGGCACGCTCGAAGCCCGCGTTCAGGGCGCTGATCTGGTCGTACTCGGCGGTCTGACCGACGGCATCTGGCCGCCGACGCCGGACCCCGATCCCTGGCTCAACCGCCGGATGCGGGCTGAGGCGGGCCTTTTGTCGCCGGAACGGCGCATTGGCCTTTCAGCCCATGATTTCCAGCAGGCCATAGCCGCGCCTGAAGTTGTTCTGACCCGTCCCATACGCGATACCGAAGCTCCGACCGTCCCGTCGCGGTGGCTCAACCGCCTGGTTTGTCTGCTCGGCGGTTTGCCGGATCAAGGCGGTGCTGCGGCGCTGAACGCCATGCGGGATCGCGGGCAGCGCTGGCTGGACCTCGCGGTCCGGCTCGATGCCCCCACAACCGACGATCCAGTCCAACCCCGCGCCCCGCGCCCCGCGCCGAAACCGCCCAAAGGTACCGCGCCCGCCCGCATCTCTGTCAGTGATGTTGAGCGGCTGATCCGTGATCCCTATGCGCTCTATGCCAGCCGTATCCTGAAACTTGTTCCCCTCGACCCGCTGCACCGGATCCCCGATCCCGCATTGCGTGGCACCGTCCTGCATCGCGTGCTGGAACGGGTGGGTCCCCAACTGGCCGGACTGGATGCACCGTCGCTCCTCAGTCTGAGCGCAGAGACGCTGGAGGAATTGGTACCCTGGCCCCACATACGCGCACTCTGGCAGGCACGGATGGCGCGCGTGGCGGGGTGGTTCCTGGCCGGCGAAGAGGCTCGTCTGCTTACGGCACGCCCGGCCTGTTTCGAGGCCGCCGGTACGGTCCCGCTGGGCGATACGGGCGTGGCGCTCAGTTCAAAGGCCGACCGTATCGACCTGCGCGACAATGGCGGACTGAACCTTTACGACTACAAGACCGGCGCGCCTCCCACCGAAGCTCAGCAAGGTGCGTTTCACAAACAGCTCCTGCTGGTCGCCGCAATGGCGGAGGCCGGCGCCTATGAAGGCGTCCCCGCCGGAGCCGTGATCGAGGCCGCCTATATCGGGCTCGGAGCGGCACCGAAGGTCGTTTCGGCACCGCTCGACCGAGAGAGCCCAGCGGAAACCCTCACCCGCGTCGAAGCACTCCTTGCGGCCCACATCGCAGGAACCCGCGGCTACACGGCTCGTCGGGCCCCCGAACAGGACGCCCATGGCGGCGTTTACGACCATCTCGCACGCCTCGGCGAATGGGACATTACCGATGCAGCCACGCCAATCGCGGTCGGAGAGCATGGCCATGGATGAGACGATGGACGAGGCGACCCACGCGCAGGTGATCGCCGCCGACCCGGCCGCTTCGACCTGGCTGTCTGCCAATGCGGGCTCCGGCAAGACCCGCGTGCTGACCGACCGGGTGGCGCGATTGCTGCTGTCTGGCGTGCCACCACAGAGCATCCTGTGCCTGACCTTCACCAAAGCCGCCGCCGCGGAAATGCAGAACCGGCTGTTCGCGACCCTGGGTACCTGGGCAATGATGCCCGAGGCGGTGCTGCGCGATGCCTTGCGCGGGCTCGCAGAGACAGGTCCGCTCGACAAAACACGGCTGGCGCGGGCGCAGCGGCTCTTTGCTCGGGCAATCGAAACGCCTGGCGGGCTCAAGATCCAGACGATTCACGCGTTTTGCGCGAGCCTGTTGCGGCGCTTTCCGCTCGAAGCCGGCGTGTCGCCGCAGTTCACCGAGATGGACGAGGCGGCACTCGACGAGATGATCTTTGCGACGGCCGACAAGCTCGCCGCCGGACCTGACGCCCCGCTGCTGGATGCCGTTGTCGCTGCGGCCTCCGACGACGCATTCGACGGGCTGCTTCGCGGAATGATGAAGGAACGCGCGCTCTTCGACCCACCGCTCGCAAGGGCGGAAGTCTTTGCGCGGCTCGGCCTGCCGTCCGAATTCGACGAGGCCGCGCTCTGCGCAATGGTGTTTGATGGCAGCGAGACGGACCTGCTCTCGCGCGTTATCCCTGTCCTGTCGAACGGATCGGCGACGGACGTGAAACTGGCACAGGCGCTGTCCGACGTACTCCCGATAGTCGCGGCGACCGGCACGGTTGAAGCTCTGGAAGGTCCGATGCTTTTTGGCGCGACAGCTGCTGTTCCGTTCGGTTCCAAGGCCGGCAAACTCGGCACCAAGGGCACACGCGCGGCGGCGGACCCTGTCCTGCTGGACTGCCTCGACGCGCTCGCCGACCGGGTGGCCAAGGCGCGGCCCTTGCGTCTGGCATTGCGCGCAGCCGAACAGAGCGCCGCGCTACACGCTTTTGCCGCGCGGTTCCTCCCGGCCGTCGATGCCGCGAAACAGGCGCGGGGCTGGCTCGATTTCGACGATCTGATCCTGAGGAGCCGGGCGCTGCTCTCGAACCCGGCAGTCGCGCAATGGGTGCTCTACAAGCTCGATGGCGGGATCGCGCATATTCTCGTCGACGAGGCGCAAGACACCAGCCCGGCGCAGTGGGACGTGATTGGCCGTCTCACGCGCGAGATCATCGCGGGCGCAGACCATCGGGACGCGGTCCCACGGACGCTTTTCGTAGTGGGTGACGCGAAACAGTCGATCTATTCGTTCCAGGGCGCGGCCCCCGATGCCTTTGGCGAGAAACATGACCGGTTTACCGAGGATCTGTCAGCTCAGGGTCTCGCGCTTGACACACGAGCCCTGCATTTCTCCTTCCGGTCCGCACCTGCAGTGCTGGAGGCGGTCGACGCAACCTTTTCGGGCCATTCCGGCGGGGGGTTTGGCGAGGATGTCGAACATCGGGCATTCTTTCCCGATCTGCCCGGACGCGTTGATCTCTGGCCCGCCCTGCCCCCAGCGGAACGCGACACCGAAGAGCGGGCCTGGGACGACCCGCTGGACCGTGTGGCGGTGGACGACCCCTCAGCCATACTGGCCCGTCGGATCGCCGCGACTGTGCGCGGATGGATCGATGACGGCGAAACATTGCCCCTGCCCGACGGCACACGCCGGTCCATCGCTGCAGGCGACGTCCTGATCCTGGTGCAACGGCGCGGCACGCTCTTTCACCAGATCATCCGAGCCTGCAAAGCCGAAGGGTTGCCCATCGCCGGCGCCGACCGGCTTCGTCTTTCCGATGCGCTTGCGGTCAAGGACCTGATCGCGCTCCTGTCGTTTCTGGCGACACCCGAGGATGACCTGTCTCTCGCCGCGGTCCTGCGCTCGCCGTTGCTGGGCTGGTCAGAAGATGATCTTTTCCGCCTCGCCCACGGGCGCCGGGCGACCCTTTGGGAAGCCCTCAGATCCCGTGACGACCGGCGTGAAACGCTGGATCTTCTTTGGGATCTGCTGGACCAGACGGATTTCCTGCGTCCCTACGATCTTCTTGAGAGACTCCTGACACGCCATGGCGGGCGCCGGCGGCTGGTCGCGCGGCTTGGGCCGGAATGCGAAGAAGCCATCGACGCGCTCTTGGCGCTTGCGCTCGACTACGAGCAGCGTGAGGTTCCCAGTCTGACAGGTTTTCTGACCTGGTTTACGGCCGAGGATGTCGAGATCAAGCGCCAGGCGGACAGCGGCGGCGGCGGACAACTCAGGGTGATGACGGTCCATGGCGCCAAGGGGCTGGAAGAGCAGATCGTGATCCTGCCCGACTGCGCACAACGCCAATTGCGCAACCGCGACATGCTGCTGCGCGTCGGTGATCCAGGCTGGATGGCGTGGAAACCGGCCTCTGGTGCGATGCCACCCGCCCTGCAGGACGCGGCGGAGGATTGGCGCCGCAGGCAGGCCGAGGAGCGCGACCGTTTGCTTTACGTCGCGATGACCCGCGCGCGCTGCTGGCTGATCGTCTGCGCGGCGGGCAAGACGGGCAAGGCGCCCGCCGACAGCTGGTATGGCACCGTCGCGGCCGGCCTCGAAACCCTGGAGACGGCGGCGCTGGAGACACCGGTCGGATCGGGCCGGCGCCTTGCCAGCGGCGATTGGGCCGGGGGACCCCTGACAAGAACGAGCGCACGTCCGGGGCATGGCAGTGGTCCCCTGCCCGGTTGGATCGCGACCAGAGCGCCGAGGCCGGACGTCGCGCCGCGCCCTCTGGCGCCCTCAGGTCTGGGCGGCGCCAAGGCGCTTCCCGGAGAGATTGGTCTCGATCCCGACAGCGCAATGCGCCGAGGCCGGCATCTGCATCTGCTGCTGGAACATCTGCCCGCGCTTCCCGAACCGTCCTGGGCACGGCTTGTGCCCGGGATCCTCGCCCTTGATGAGGCTCCCCCCGAACAACAGGACGCGACAGCGATACTGGACGATGCCATCCGGGTGCTGACGGATCCGGCGCTCAGTCTGCTCTTCGGGCCGGACAGTTTGGCGGAGGTTGAAATTTCGGCCGAACTACCGGACTTCGACGCGCGGATACTCGGACAGATCGACCGTCTGATCGTCGCGCCCGACCGCGTCCTGGCTGTCGACTTCAAGACCAACATGCTCGTGCCCGAAGGGCCCGGGACGGTCCCGGATGGTCTGCTGAGGCAGTTGGGCGCCTATGCCGTGGGCCTGGCGCAGATCTATCCCGACCGGCCGGTCGAAACGGCAATCCTCTGGACCGCGGTCCCGCGGCTGATGCCCCTGCCCCACAGCCTTGTGATAGACGCGCTCCGCACAACAGACCTGTCCGTTTTGCACGGCACGGCATCTTGACGGCTGACGGACCCGTCCATACGTTCGCCGTCTGAAACAGTTCCAAGGAGCCTGCCATGGCCACCGTCGCCGTTACGGACGACACCTTCGATATCGAGGTGAAAAACGCCGATATTCCCGTCGTTGTCGATTTCTGGGCCGAATGGTGTGGCCCGTGCAAGCAAATCGGCCCCGCATTGGAAGAGCTTTCCGACGAACTCGAAGGCCGGGTGAAGATCGTCAAGGTCAATGTCGACGAGAACAACAAAGTTGCCTCTGAACTGGGCATCCGTGGCATCCCGGCGCTCTTCATGTTCAAGGATGGTCAGGTCGTGACGAACAAGACCGGCGCCGCTCCCAAGGCCGCCCTCCAGGGCTGGATTGAAAGCGCGCTCTGAGGCCGGAAGCCTTGCCGAATCCGCGCCGCGCCCGCACATGGCGCGGTGCACGGCACGGAGACCCAAAATGCACAGCGACAGTCACACGACCGGGCCGCGATGGCACGGCACCACCGTCATCGGCGTCCGCAAGGGCGACACGGTCGTTATCGCCGGCGATGGCCAGGTCAGCCTCGGCGATACCGTGATCAAAGGAAGCGCCCGCAAAGTGCGCCGCATCTCGGCGGCGGGCAAAGACGCCGTGGCCGGTTTTGCCGGATCGACGGCCGACGCATTTACCCTGCTGGAGAGGCTCGAATCCAAGCTGGAGGCGACACCAGGTCAGCTCGCCCGTGCCTGCGTGGATCTCGCCAAGGATTGGCGCACGGACAAGTATCTTCAGAAACTCGAAGCGATGCTGATTGTCAGCGACGGGCGCGATCTGCTGATCGTCACCGGCGCGGGGGATGTGCTGGATCCGGAACATGACGTGGCGGCCATCGGATCGGGCGGGAACTATGCCCTCGCCGCGGCGCGGGGATTGATGGACAGCGATCACGACGCCGAAACAGTTGCGCGCAAGGCGATGGCGATCGCCGCAGACATCTGCGTCTACACCAATGGCAACCTGACTGTCGAAACTATCACCGCGTGACCATCAAGCCCACAGATACCACCAAAGTGCCAGCCCGATGTAGGTAAGCTGGTGACACATCTGGTCGGCGCCGAGGAGAATCCAGTAGCCACGTTTTTCATCATTCAGACCGAGTTTGAGAACGAGGTTATCCTTCGCCCAGTCCAGATGGTAATGCACCAGTCCCTCGACGAAGAGCATGGCCAGTATCAACAGCGCTGGCGTTCCGACGAACACTAGCACTGCGAGGGTACCTACAAGGTGAATTGCGACGTGCAGTATCCCCGCCGGATGCCCATAAAAACGCCTGTTATCAAGAATATAGCGGGATTGTAGCGCAAAATCTGCAATCAGGTGCTTAACTGTCAGAAGGATCAGCAGGATCAGCGTCGACAAAGCCGGGTCGGTCACTTGTGAAAGATCCTCAAAACAAATCTACGACGGCCAAGCCATCCCTCCGGATGCACCAGCGGGGCTTGCCATCAACGTCATACCTTGAACATCAAGCGGTCTTACCCGCTCATCTGTACGCAAGAGCACGCCGACTCGTCTTTCTGAGAAACAAACCGGGTTTAAGGACAGGTGAAACGATGTCGACATGGCATTGCATAGCCCCGGAGGACGATGGGGAACAAGGTGGATCTGACCCGCGGAGCACAACAAGCAGAGTCCGCCTGTCCTGTGGGAAACTCTAGGAACTGCTACTGCCGCATCTCAAGCGCAAGGACGTCGCACCGCTTGGTCACGCGATCCGCCGCCGCGGCACGCTTGGCATCCGACGCCATAGCGCATAAATCCGGCCGGAGCAGACAGGACACGATATGACCAGCCTCACCCCCCGCGAGATCGTCAGCGAGCTTGATCGCTTCATCATTGGTCAGAAGGACGCCAAGCGCGCTGTCGCCGTGGCCTTGCGCAACCGGTGGCGGCGCCAGCAGCTCGAAGCTGACCTCATGGATGAGGTCTATCCCAAGAATATCCTGATGATCGGACCCACCGGTGTCGGCAAGACCGAAATCAGCCGCCGGCTGGCCAGGCTCGCGCGGGCGCCCTTCCTGAAGGTCGAAGCGACCAAATTCACCGAGGTCGGATATGTCGGTCGCGATGTAGAACAGATCATTCGCGATCTGACCGACGCGGCCATCGCCATGACCCGCGAACACATGCGCGAGGACGTCAAAGCCCGCGCCCAGGAAGAAGCCGAGCGACGTGTGATCGAAGCCATCGCCGGCAAAGACGCACGAGAACAGACCCGCGAACGGTTCCGCGAAAAGCTGCATGATGGCGAGCTGGACGGCCACGAGATCGAGCTGGACATACAGGACAGCACCAGCCCCTTTCCAATGATGGAGATCCCGGGACAGCCGGGCATGGGGGGGATGGGCGGCGGCGTCAATCTTGGCGACATCTTCGGCAAGGCCTTCGGCGGCCGCACGGTGAAGAAACGCATGACCGTCGCTGACAGCTACGATGTCCTGATCGCCGAGGAAGCCGACAAGCTTCTCGACGACGAAGCCGTCAAGCGTGCGGCGATCAAGGCTGTGGAGAATCACGGGATCGTCTTTCTTGACGAAATCGACAAGGTCTGTGCACGCAAGGATGTGCGCGGGGGAGACGTGAGCCGAGAGGGCGTGCAGCGCGATCTTCTGCCCCTGATCGAAGGCACGTCCGTCAGCACCAAGCACGGTCCAGTCAAGACCGACCATGTGCTATTCATTGCATCGGGCGCGTTTCACATCGCGAAACCATCGGACCTGCTGCCTGAACTTCAGGGCCGGCTGCCCATCCGCGTCGAACTTCGCGCCCTGACAGAAGAAGATTTCGTCCGTATCCTCACCGAGACGGATAACGCGCTGACCCGGCAATACAGCGCGCTCATGGCGACCGAAGAGGTGCAAGTGGATTTCACCGAAACCGGTATTGCGGCCCTCGCAAGGATCGCTGCGGAAGTGAACGAAAGCGTCGAGAACATCGGAGCGCGGCGTCTCTATACGGTTCTGGAGCGCGTGTTCGAGGAACTGAGTTTCACCGCCCCTGACTGCGCGGGCGATACCGTGACCGTGGATGCCGAGTTCGTCGAAACCCATCTGGGCGAGTTGTCCCGGTCCACTGATCTGAGCCGCTATGTTCTCTAGACGACATGCTCTGTTCGGCCTGGCCAGCACTTCGGCGCTGGCTGCCTGCACCTCGCGGGGACATATGGCCTTGGTCAATACCGCGACGCCCGGGGCAACCGTGTATCCCGTTTTTGTGGCCAGCAACCGGCCGCTGGATAGCAATAACTACGCCGCCGTTGGTCGTCACAACGCGATGAACTACTCGCGCTATGATGTGTCCATTCCGCCTCGGCGCGAAACAGGGCGCATCCAGTGGCCTTCGGCGGATCCCGATCCATCCGAAGAGTTCGTGACCACACAGGCCGGACGATTTCGGGACGAGGCCGCGTTTATTTCGAACTTGCGTGCGCATCTCGCGCGTCTGCCGGCAGGTCGCCGCGACGTGCTGCTGTTCGTGCACGGCTACAATACGAACCTCGCGGAAGGGGTGTATCGGCTCGCGCAGATGGATCACGATCTGGAGCTGCAGGCTGTACCCGTCTATTTCTCATGGCCGACCGCAGAGCGGGTGGTGGGATATGTCTATGACCGCGACAGTGCTCTGATCTCGAGAGGCGCGCTGGCCGATCTTCTTCGGCTGGTGCGCAAGGCGAATCCCGACCGGGTGATCCTGCTCGCGCATTCCATGGGAAGCTTTCTGACCGCCGAGGCGATGCTGCAGATCGACCTAAGCTCGCCAGGATCTCTTCCGTCGATGATCGATCTGCTGGTCATGATGTCACCGGATATCGATGTCGACCTCTCGGTAACGCAGCTCGAGACAATATCGGAGCTTCCGGCACCATTCATCGTTTTCACCTCTGACAAGGATAAGGCCTTGGAGGCGTCCGAGCGTTTGACCGGTCGGCACCCGCGGCTAGGACGAAATCCCGACGTGGCACGTTTCGGCGATATCGAGGTCACATTCATGGACATCACGGCCTTCAGCGAACCCGATGCCGGGGATTTCGGGCATCTCACGCTTGGAAGTTCATCGGCCCTGATCGATTTGGTTCCGAAGTTGCGCGGTGTCGCCGAATCCCTCGATACAGATATCGCGTCCAATCCGGGCCTGCTGCCGGGAACCGTGCTCAGCGTACGCCGCGCGACCGAAGTCGTGCTGACGCCCCCACCGTAACCCACGGGTTACGCCCTTCGCCGCAGCCGCACGTAGTACGCTCCGGCACCACCATGGCGCAGATGGGCTTCGGTCACCTGCTGCACGATCTGGCGCAGGGGACCCGAGCTCAGCCAATGCGGGACTTGCTGCTTTAATACGCCGCGGCGCTGAGGCATCGGGCCCATTTCGTCGCCCGCGCGCCCCTTTCCCGTGATCACCAGAACCGTGCGCAAGCCTCGATCATTGGCATCGACCAAAAACCGGGTGAGGGCAGGGTGAGCCTGCGCCAGTGTCATACCGTGCAGATCGATCCGCGCTTCGGGCTGGGTCTTGCCCCGCTTCATCCGAAGAAACTGCTTGCGGTCCATACGCAATGGCGTTGCGTCGAGGCGGTCGCTCTGACTTGGTGCGAGGTCGACGGATTGTTTGGAACCGGACGACCGCTTGCTGTCAAGGGACGGAGGCAGCCGCCGGGGCGGTTGAGACGGCGTGGGATCAGGCGTCGATAGGGCAGGGGGCACAGTTGGAACGATGCGCTGACGCGTCGGTGTCAGGGGTGTCACGCTTCGGCGCACGTTTTCCCACAATGCACGGTCTTCTTCGCTCAATCCGCGGTTGTTTTTGCCCGCCATGGGCCTGTGAACGTCCCGGATCAGCCGCCTGTGGCAACCAACTTCCAGTTCGGGTTGTCCGAAGCCATTTCGCGGCTAAAGGTCCAGACGTCGCGCTGACGCTTGATCTCGTTCGGGTTGCCCTCGACGATCTCGCCATTCGCGTTCTTCACCACAGATGTCAGCTCGCCTACGAACCGGACGGTCACGTCGCCCTCGGTTGTATCGGCATCATAGGTCGCATCCGTCAGCGTCAGCTCCCTCACGCCGACGAAACGCGCCTCGACGGTGAGCTTTTGCTGCTCCCGAAGATCGATAACTTCCTGAAAACTATCATAAACATCATTCGAAAGGAACGGGATGACGGCCTCAAGATCGCCTGACTCAAACGCCATGAGGATCATCTCATAGGCGCCACGAGCACCCTCGAGGAAGGGGCCAACGGCAAAGTCGGGATCCGTCGCCTTCATCGCGGCAAGTGCTTCGGCTGCCGCACTGTCTTCTTCCACGTGATCCGTAATATCGCGATCCGGCCCGCCTTCGATCACTTCGAAATCCGGGCGGGGCTTGGAGGAGGAATCGTTCTGTCCGGGCATTGCAACAGGGGGCTTTTCGAATCCCTCGCGCGTGCCAAGGACGTTCCGTAGGCGAAGGATCAAAAACACGGCTACCCCTGCGAGGACGAGCAGTTGAATCACGGCGGAGCTCATGGGACCCTCTCGGTAGAAGAATTGCGGATTGCGCTTCGGATCACTACTTAGGCGTTGCACCGGAGCGAGTCCACCTGACAGGTCTCGACGCTCGGGATGAATCTGGTGGTAGGCAAGGAGTTTACCCGAAATGTGGCTTTTTTTCGCCTTTATCCTGGTCCCGCTGATCGAAATCGCGCTTTTTATTCAGGTCGGCAGCCTGATCGG
This sequence comes from Pseudomonadota bacterium, assembly GCA_039184415.1. Classification (GTDB taxonomy): domain Bacteria; phylum Pseudomonadota; class Alphaproteobacteria; order Rhodobacterales; family Rhodobacteraceae; genus JANSYP01. Next base: position 4,041 of record JBCDBB010000072.1, on the reverse strand, counting down.
ATTGTGGCCAACGCTCGCGGTCGTGGTTCTCACGGCGGTGCTCGGTACCATGCTCGTACGCTCTCAGGGCCTTCAAACGCTTGAGAAGGTTCGTAATTCCCTTGAAACCGGAACCGACCCTTCGCGCGCACTGGCCCATGGGGTGATGATCCTCTTCTCCGGGTTTCTTTTGCTGACGCCTGGATTTTTTACCGATGCGATCGGCTTTGCCTTGCTCATACCCCCCGTGCGGGATGCCGTTTTTGAACATTTCGGCGCCCGCGTGGTTATGCGGACAACCCCTTTCGGAACGGCGCCGGGTCGCCGGGCGACGCCGCACGACACCGTGATCGACGGCGAGTTCGAAGAAATCGACCCCGACAGCGTTCCGCGACGCCCCGGAACACGTCCGTCAGGTTGGACGCGGCGTTGAGGTCCGCTCTGGTTGGCAGCCTGACGCGATACTGCTAAGGGGGCTCCGGCTTTAATTCCCTGAACCGGAGATTCCCATGGCCGAAGTCGGCAACGGTGCCGCGGCACCGCAACAGCAGACCCCCCAAGTCAAGATGCAGATTCTGGGTCAGTTCATTCGCGATTTGTCCTTTGAGAACATCGTGGCCCAGAAAGGCACCAGCGGCGACGTCAAGCCAGACGTTCAGGTCCAGGTGAATCTGGACGGCAAGAAGCGCCCGGCCGAGAACCAGTACGAGGTGATCACCAAGTTCACGATCCGCTCGAAGAACAAGGACACTGAAGATATCCTGTTCGTGATGGAGCTGGATTATGGCGGGATATTCCACATTGAGGGCGTTCCAGAGCAGCAGCTCCACCCGTTCCTGATGATCGAGTGCCCTCGGATGCTGTTCCCCTTCGTCCGGCGTATCGTTTCCGACGTCACCCGGGACGGTGGGTTTCCCCCTCTCAACCTGGAAAATGTTGATTTCATGGCCATTTACCGCCAAGAGCTAGCCCGTCGGGCAGAGGCCCAAAAGGCGGCTGGCACAGAAGATATAGCCAGCGACCCTGCGCCGACCGAAAACTGATCTAGCGCTGTTGCGCCCAGACCGCGTCGGGGCCTAGGCCTTCGATGAACGCGTCATGCGCCGCGGCTTCTTTATCGGTGATCCGGGGGGCAAGTGGTTGGGGGCGCGGGCGCGCACGCCAAGGCGCGCCATCCTCGGCCAATCCTGAGCCGCGCCGTGCGCTGTCCAACGACAGCCCCGGTTGCCGGCCACCGATCAGCTCCAGATACACTTCGGCGAGGATTTCGCTGTCGAGAAGCGCTCCATGTTTCTCGCGCATCGAATTGTCGATCCCGAACCGGCGGCAGAGCGCATCTAGCGAGGCAGGCGCCCCTGGAAACCGTCTGCGGGCAATGAGCAGCGTATCCACCGCGCGTTCGTCATGGAGTTTCGGTGCATTCATCCAGCCGAGTTCCGCATTGAGAAACTTCATGTCGAAACTGGCATTGTGGATCACCAGCGGCGCATCATCCACAAAATCCAGAAATGCCTGGCCAACAGCCTCAAAGAGCGGCTTGTCCTTCAGGAAATCGTCACCCAGTCCGTGGACGGCAAAGGCTTCCTCAGGCATCAGCCGACAAGGATTGATGTATTGGTGGTACGTCTCTCCGCTGGGAACGTGATTGATCAGTTCGACCGCTCCGATTTCGACGATCCGGTGCCCGTCATAGGGATCGAACCCCGTCGTCTCCGTATCCAGCACAATTTCACGCATGCGACCCCCTGATCCGAGTTAGAATGGCAGCCACCGCAGCCCTTGTGCTGTCATGATCGCTTGTCTCGATCACGCAATCCGCCCGCCCCCGTTTTTCCGCGTCCGGCATCTGTTTGGCAAGCAAAGCCTCAAACCGTCCCTCCGTCATCCCTGGACGCTTCAGTACGCGCGCGCGCTGAACGTCTACCGGGGCCGAAACGACCGCGGTCATGTCGAACTCCGCCTCCATATCGCCCTCGAAGAGAAGGGGGATGTCGAGCACGGCAATGTCGGCATCCGTTGATTTCAGGAATTCCCTCCGATCCGACGCGACCAGCGGGTGGATCACATCCTCGATCCGCCGCAACGCATCGGGATCTTGCGCGATCCATGCTTTGAGCTCCTCGCGGGAAACAGTACCGTCTACAACGGCCTCAGGCCGGATCTTCGCGATTGCTGCAACGCCTGCGCCACCGATTTCATAAAGCCTGTGAACGGCCGCGTCGGCATCCCAGACCGCACATCCAGCCTCGGCGAATAGCGCGGCGGTTGTCGACTTTCCCATGCCGATGGAACCGGTAAGGCCAATAGTGAACGGCCGGCTCACGCCCCAAGAACCGCCTTGCGGGCCGCATCGTCCGCCGCTGGGCGGGTACCGAACCACCGCTCGAATCCGGGAACCGCTTGGTGAATGAGCATCCCCAGCCCGTCCACCGTGCGAGCACCCGCGGCTTCTGCAGCTTCCAGAAACGGTGTCTTCAGCGGCGTGTAAACGAGATCTGTCGCGACTGCTGACTCCGCAATACTCGACAGATCAAGCACGAAAGGGGGCTGCCCCTCCATGCCAAGCGAGGTCGTGTTGACTACAGTCTCGCAGCCATCGAGAACATGACGCGTATCCTGCCAGGGCAGCGCAACTACGGGCTCGCCGAACTGCTCTTCCAGAGCTTCCGCCCGGGCGAATGTGCGATTGGTCAAGCGGACTTCCGGTGCTCCAAGATCGATCAGTGCGGCGATAACGGCCCTGGAGGCACCACCGGCACCGAAGACGGCGCAAGGCGCGGAGGACGGATTCCATTCTGGTATCGCCTGTCTCAGATTTTCGGTAAAGCCGTATCCATCTGTATTATCAGCGTTAATCAGGCCTTCTTCTCCGAAAACCAATGTGTTTGCGGCACCGATCACATCCGCTCGGTCGGACACGCGATGGGCTAATGCCACCACAGCTTCCTTGTGCGGGATCGTGACATTGGCGCCGACAAACCCCATTTTCGGCATCGCCGAAAGAACCCCTGGGAGATCATCGGTGGACACTTCGAGCGGAACATAATGACCGTTGATGCCATATCGCTTCAGCCAATGAGCGTGGAGTGCTGGCGACCGGCTGTGGCTGACGGGCGACCCGATGACACCGACAAGGGGGATCGATTGCGTGCTCATGTCTCCAAGTGCCCCATCCGGGCAAGCTGACGCAATATGGGCAAAAGCGGAAGTCCGAGAACCGTGAAATAGTCACCATCGATCCGGTTGAACAACCGGACGCCCTCCCCTTCGAGCATGTATCCTCCCACAGTCGTTTGTAGCTGCGCGCCGTTTCGCGCCAGATAGCTATCGAGATACTGATCCGAGACATCCGCCATCGTCATGCGCGCTTGTCCGACATGACGCCAGAGCGGCTGTCCATCCTTGTAAAGCACAGCTGCCGACCACAGGATATGGGTATCCCCCCGCAAACGCTGGAGCTGTTGGCGCAGTTCTGCCGGACCGGGCGCCTTCGCCAAGGCCTCCCCGCGATGCTCCAGCACCTGGTCGCATCCAAGAACAACCCTATCCGGCATGCGCCCTGAAACTTTCTGCGCTTTCGCCTCGGCAAGCTGATCTGCCATGTCTCGAGGCGAAAAACCTTCGGCTGACATGGATGCCCGCAAAGACTCCTCATCGATGCGCGCTGGAGACGCAACGACGGGCACCGCGGCTTTCTCAATCAAGGTCTTACGAATCGGCGAAGCGGAAGCGAGTACAAGGGGCGGGGTCATCTGATAAAACTGTGTACAAGGGATTGGCAGGGTTGGGATCCCAACTGGATGAGAACGGTCAAACGCCTAGCTGTGTCGAACAGCATATCGGTTATCAACCAAAGCGGGACCGGTCATCCTCGGGGCAAAACCTGTCCCCAAAGCGGATGCGACACCAGTTCGTTCCAAGAAATTCAAAGGTTTATCCACAGGACCATACAGAGAGAAAACCTTATAACTATATGTAATTCAATCATATAATGAACAATCCATTGGAGAAGTTTTCTTTCGCCCAAGACTGTCCCCAGGTCAGAAAACTTGTGGATCACCT
>JBCDBB010000071.1:0-20107 GCA_039184415.1 Pseudomonadota bacterium | reverse complement strand
GCCGCGATCTGATCCGCGAGCGCGGCGGTGAGGTCGAAATGCAGACCAAGGTGACCCGCATCACTCGCGACGGCATGAAGGTGACCGGGGTCGATATCGAACAACCCGACGGCACGGTGGCCCATGTGCCCGCAGAGCATGTGGTCAACTCCATGGCGATCGATGACCTGATCGCGGCCTTCGATCCCCCGCCGCCGCCCGAGGTCCTGGAGGCCGCGTCGCGGTTGCGCTACCGGGACTTTTTGATCGTTACTCTCGTGCTGAAATCGGCTGACCCTTTCCCGGACAACTGGATCTACGTCCATGCCCCGGAGGTGAAGGTCGGCCGGATCCAGAACTTCCGCGCCTGGTCGGCCGATATGATCCCGAATCCCGAAACCTCCTCGATCGGGATGGAGTATTTCTGTCAGGCAGGCGACGGGCTTTGGACGATGACGGACGGGGATCTGCGTGCGCTCGCCTCGCGGGAACTCGCCCAGCTCGGTCTGGCCAAGGAAGACGACGTGATCGACGCGGCCATCATCCGCCAGCCCAAGGCCTACCCGGTCTATGACGGGGAGTATCAGGGCGCGCTGGAGGTCATCTCAGCCTGGCTGAAACAGGTCGAAGGCTTCCAGACGGTGGGCCGCAACGGCCTGCATCGCTACAACAACCAGGACCACTCGATGCTGTCGGCGATGTATGCCGCGCGTAATATCCTGGGCGCCAACTATGACGTGTGGAACGTCAATGTGGAGCGATCCTACCACGAGGACTTCACCACCGAGGAAGAGAACGCGCGTGCTTCGGCAGAGGCAGGCGAGTCAACCATCACGCGACTCGGGAAAACCCGAACCGCACCCACGCATAGCCAAGCCCACCGCTCAGATAGTGAATCCAGAGAAGCGGGATAGCCTGCAGAGCCTCTGCAGCGCCGCGAACGCGGCGCATCATCTCCAGAAACCCGCGGTTGAACCAGATGAGCGACCCAAGCGCGAATGCAAGCAGAACCAGGGCGGTTCCGGGCGCCAGAAGCAGCAGCGGTATAGCCAGCAGGCTTGCCGCGACCGATAGCACCGACAGCCGCCCGGTTCGATTGGCGTTGAGCTGCCCGCCAAACGCACTCTGCCGTTCCTGCTGAAGCAGCCGGGTCCAGGGCATGGCGCGATGGACGAGGTCCGTGCGCACCATAGATTTCAGTGTCCAGGCCTTGAGATGGGCGCATTCCAGATCCGGGTCCAGCCAGATCCGCCCGCCGGTCTTGTGAAGAGCGAGGCCAAAGACGACGTCCTCGATCATCACCCAGCGTGCGGCCGGATCGAACCCGCCGGCGCGCCGAAAGGCGTCGGCCCGCACTGCGCCGCAGCCCGTCCAAAAGGTCACCGCCTCGCCTGCATTGGTGACATGGACATAGCGGTGAAGCAGGTTGCGGAACCGGCTGACGACACCGCCTTCGGGCGGATTGGTGTCATAGGCCCCGAAAAGCGCGTCATAGTCTGGCCGCGCAGCAAAGAACTGCGCGATCCGCGCCTTTGTGCCGGGATGTACCACCACGTCGGCATCGACAAAGACGAGGATGTCGCCTGGTGCGGCCGCCGCGCCTGCGTTGCGTGCCCCCGCGGCCCCGCTGTTCTCAGCCAGCCGCAATACCCGAACACCGTAGGACTCGGCCACTTCGGCGGTCCCATCCCCTGAGGCATCGTCAACCACGAGGACCTCATCGGGCGCAAACCCCGCGTCCAGCAATGCTGGGATCGCGCGCGGCAACTGATGTGCGGCCTTGTAGGCCGGCATGACGACGGTCAGGGACATGGGCGGTCTGTTCTCAACCAGAGAGCGCGTATGCCATCGGTTTCCCGTCCGACGCTTGGCCCGTTGCTCCGCCTTGTCACGGTACGGCCTCAAAGACGCTACGGTCGCTGGTATTCAGATGGTCGAGCCGGTCCATCTCGAACACTGCGAGACGTCCTCGTGCCCCGCCCGGCCCGGCGGCAAAGCCCGCCATCTGACCAGCGGCGTCGAAGATCAGCCCGAGCAACAGGAACGGGCCCAGCTTCGCCTCCGAACGGCCGGTGTTTCCGCCCAGAAGCTCCTTTCGCATCCGCAAGTAACGCAGCAGTGGGATGACCGGTCCCAGCCCGACATAGGCGATCCGCTTGGGCAGCGACCAGCCTTCGTCCCGCGCGCGGTTCGCCGCATAGAGCCGGCCCGCATCGAAACGGAGTTTGGCCGTCGAGGACAGGCTCGACGGGTTCAGATGCCGGATACGCGCGCCCGGCACAAAACGGAATGCGCCGCCACCATCGCGGAGTTTCACCAGAATCTCGCTTTCACGGTTGAAGAGCTTCCAGAGCTCCTCGCCGTAAGGTTCGAGTGCCGCGCGCCGGTACGTGCCGTTGTGCAGCGCCACCCAGTCCGTCGGCCCTGCGGGGGTGGTCGGCGACCATTGCCCATAGGCGATCAGCATGTTGCTCCAGCTCAGCCCGGCCTTGGGGTTGGCGTTTTCCATGCAGGAGCCCGCGGCGACACAGTCATGCTCGAACGCTTCCAGGATGCGCGCGCCCCACTCAGGGTCGGGAAAGGCGTGATCCTCGATCGATGCGCAGACGGGCGCCGCGGCCATCAGCAGGCCCTTGGCGGCGGTGTGATCGACATTGTCGATGGGCCCGCATTCGATCACACGCCAGGAATGGAACCGCGCAAGCAGCGACGCGCCGCGTTCGCTGACATCGTCCCGGGGCACCAGGATCAGAACCTCGATGCGCTCCGCGATGGTCTGGGAAGCCACCGCCGCAAGGGTGCGCCAGAGACTGTCGAAGGGGGCCGCCGTGGTCAGCACGACGGTGAGATCGGGTGTGGCGTCACTCATCCGGCTTTCTCCAGCACGAGGGGCGGCGCAGGCGTCTCGGCCGCGCGTTCGGCCTCTTCCACCAGCCGGATCACCGCCAGCCCGTCACTGGCCGTGGCCAGTTCGGTCTGCGCGCCGGTCGTCGCTTTGATGAACGCCTCCAGCGCGCGGCCAAAGGATGGCTCTGCGCCGGGGTTGTGCAGCAACTCCGCCGGAACCAGCGCGCCCAGGCGGGCCGCCAGCCGATGCACCCGCGCCAGCCGCCCCGGCGGACGCTCCAGCACAGCGGGACGGGCAGCCGAAAGGTCGACGTTGAGGTGGCCCTTTTCGCCCAGGATCTCGAGCCGGTTGGTGCTGTGCCCGGTCAGTTGACTGAGGGTCATCGATACTTGCGTGCCGCTGTCGAGCAAGCCCAGGACCGAGGCGGCCTCGCCCTCGTCCGCGGCCGCGAGCGACGCCGTGAGGCTGCCTTCGACGAAGGAGGTGCCGGTCAGAAAGGGGATCAGATCGAAATGGTGCGATCCCAGATCTGCCAGCACCCCGCCGCCGAGCCCGCGTTCGCGCTTCCAGCCGGGCAGGGCGCGCCGCGCAGCGGTGAATAGACTCCGCACAGCGATGATCTCGCCCAGTTCTCCCCTGGCGATCCGCGCCCGCGCATCCTCGATCAGCGGATGGAAGCGGAAATTGAATCCCGTTACCGCCACGCGTCCCGCCGCATCGGCCGCGCTGCAGATCGCCTGACCGTCAGCCAGCGTCGTCGCCAGCGGTTTTTCGATATAGACATGGAGCCCGGTGGCCAGCGCGTCGCGCGCTGCAGGCGCATGGAGCGCCGGGGGTAGACAGATCACCGCGGCATCGAGCGGCATGGTGGCAAGGGCAGGGCCCCAATCGGCGAAACGCGTGACCCCCGGCGTCCGGGCCGTGGCGCGGGCGCGGGCGTCCGGGTCGGCATCCACCGCCGCCACCAGGTCGGCTCCCGGCAGTGCTCCCAGGATCGGGCCGTGAAAGTACCCCGCGATGCGGCCGCAGCCGATCAGAACAACTCGAACACTCATGACCCCTCACACATTGCTACGGGACGGATGCCCCACATGTTTTGCTGGCACTGACCGCGCCGACCGAACATAGCCGTAGACCATCGCAACCTGCGACAGCAGCATCAGCGCCGACTGGCGCAGCGGCTTGGGCTGGCGCTGTACGATCGGATAGCCCAGCAGTTGAAAATAGAAGGCCAGCCGCTCCAGCTTTGGCGTCTGTTCTGCCCGCGCATCCATCACCCGGTGCAGATGTCGCGCCCCGCGCCCGTAATTCGCGTGCTGGCGCCAGAATTTTTGCAGCGACAGATCGTGCAGGTGGTCGACGACCGCCTCGGGCGCATAGACCAGCCGGCCGCGCGTCGCCCGCCAGCGCAGGCCGAAATCACGATCCTCGGCGGCGGCGAGCGGAAAGCTCCGGTCGAATCCGCCAAGCTCCAGAAACTGCGTTTTCAGGCAGCCCATATTGTTGGACGTGAAGAAGGGCGCCTCGCCCTCGGCGGCGCCGAAATAGTCGTAGAGATAGTCGCAAAGCGTTTGGCTGGCGGCCGAATAGACGTTTTCAGTCAGGGCGTTCTCCACCCGCCCGCAGACCAGAGCCGCGGGATCCCCTGCATGGGCCGCAACCAGACGGCTGACCCAGTCCGGCCGGGGGCGGCAGTCATCGTCGGTGAAGGCAACGAACCCGTCGCGCGCGGCGGCGACCCCGGCATTCCGCGCAGCAGCCGGGCCCTGATTGTCCTGGCGCAGGCCGCGTACCTGCGGGTAGGGCGCACAGGTCGGCTTCAATGGGGTCTCGCTGCCATCATCGACCACCACAATCTCGAGGTCGGGATAATCCTGCCGGTCGAGCGCCTTCAGGCAGGCGGCGAGCTTGTCGGGGCGGTTGTAGCTCGGGACGACGACCGTGACGGGAACCGGCGCCGGGTTACGGGTGCTCATGATGCGCCTCCCGCTGCGGCACGAGACACGGTGAGCTGATAGGCCGAGATGAGCCGGTCGAGCACCGCATCCCGCGAGTAATCAGTGAGCGCGACCTGACGCGCTTTGGCGCCCAGGCGCTCCGCATGGCCGCGGTCTGACAGGATTTCGGTGAGCCGGGCGGCCAGGGCATCGGCATCGCCGGGCGGCACGAGATACCCGGTCTGACCGTCGCGAACGATGTCGGACTGTCCGCCCACATCCGAGGCGATTACCGCCGTGCCGCGCATCATCGCCTCCGTCGTGACATTGCCGAACGGCTCCTCCCAGAGCGACGGCACCAGTTGTACCCAGGCTGCGTCGAAGACGCGCTCCATCTCCGCCCGCGGCAGATGGCCTAGGAAACGCACCCGGTCGCCGAGCAGGGCGGCCTGAGCGCGCAGGGTCGCGGCCTCCGATCCGTCCCCGGCGATCAGGAATTGCGCCTCCGGGATCCGGTCCGCGATCTGCGAAAAGGCGGCGAGAGCAGTACCGATGCCTTTCTCCCGCGCCAGCCGGCCCGCATAGACCACCAGCGGCGGGCCGGTCAGGGGCGACCGCGCGGGGCGTTCGTCGACGCCATTGCCCATCACCAGAATATTGTCCCAGCCTTCGGCAGCAAACCGGTCGGCCATGCGTCGGCTCAGCGTGGACACCGTGTCGATATTGCGCCGCCAGCGCCGGACCATGCGGAGCTGCATCATCGTGGCCGCCCAGGTCATCGGCGCCACGCATCCCGACCGCCGGCAGACCGCCCCTGCGGTCTGCGTGCAGGCACTGCCGTCTGGCAGAAGCTTGAGCCCGTTTGGGCAGATCGCCTTGTAGACCGCAGCTTGAAACAGCGTCGGCACATCCCGCAGTAGCGGCAGCACCAACGGTGAGAGCTGCCACAAAAACATGCGGATATGGACAACATCAGGCGGGTGTTCGGCCAGTTCCGCCCGCAGCGCCCGGTAGGCCGACGGGTTGACCGCCTGGCTCAGCGCCTGAAACCGGTCCGTGCGTCCCGCGCAAGCGGTGTCGGCGAGCAGCGGAAAACCCTCGCTGAGACTGGCGTCGCTGGTCATCAGGCGCACCTTGTGCCCCCGGGCGCGCAGCCCGTCGCGCAGCGCCAGCATCTGTAGCTCCGCACCGCCGCTGGGTTGTCCGTAGTCGTTGAGCATCAGTACACGTAGCGGCGCCGCCGGCTGCACCTCCGGACTGGCGCGGAGGGTTGCGGGTCCGGGCTCATACATTGCGCGATCTCGAACTGGCAGTGAGCGCGAAGGCCGCGGCTGGCCTATCGGCGCGCGCCCGCCACACCATGGAGGCCATTACCGCGGTCAGCGGCAAGAGCCACATCACCCGCGCGCCATACCGGTCCGCAGGCGTCGAAAGCCCGCCGCAGACGACCGCATTGATCAGCACGCCCGCCAGCACCAGCAGAACGAAGCCGCGCATCCTCCCGTCGAGCGCGCCGGGCCAGACCAGAGCAGCCAGCAGGACCAGCGCGCTGGTCGCGTAGACTACCCCGTGTATCTGCTCCACCGGCGTGAGCCAGGACCGGTCCGTCGCAAGGCGCCCGGCTTCGAACAGTTCGGGCGAAAGCACCTGGATCTCGTTGGCTAGCGCTACGTCCTTCGGGCTGCCGACGGCCTGTGAGACGCTGAAACGCGCCAGCTGCGCCCACACATTCTCGGCAAATGCCCCGGCGACACCCAGAGGATCGGCGCGCAGGACCGAAAGAGCGAATAGCTGCTGTTCGGCGGAGATCGCGGTCCTCTGTGCTTCGCTCAGATGCTTGAAAGATCCGCGCTCGTCATGGGCAAAGAGGATATTGTAGCTCCGATAGCGCTCCGAATCCGGCGTTTTCTGCAATTCCGCGTAGAGCGCGCAGCTGGCGATGGCGGCGTCCGGACAGTGCGCTTCCAGATAGCGAAGCCCCGGACCGTCATCGATCAGCCGCGACGTCAGAAACGGCATGTAACTCACCACACGGTCGGAATTGGCGGTGACGGACAGCGCAAAGGCCTGACGCTCCACCACGCCGCCAACGATGATCAGCCCGACCAGAAGCACCGGAACCCAGCGGCCCCTGTCAGAGATCAGCAGCGCCGCGCAGGCGACAAGCGGCAACATCGCCACGACGATGGCCAGATGGGACAGGTGCAGCGACGCCGCGCCGACGCAGATCAAGACCGCGAGCGCTGCCTCCGTCCTGTGCAGCCCCGCTCCGGCAAACACTCCCAGCAGTGCCAGCGACAGAATGAGCGGTGCGGTGGCGAAATCGGGCATCACAAAGGCAACGTAGAATGGCAGCGCGCCGGCCGAACCCGCCAGAAGCGCCAGGAACGTCAGCTGGCCGCCGCGCAGCCCGTAGACCCGCGCCAGAACACGTGCCGCCAGCCCAACTGTCATCAGGATCACCGCGCCTTGTAGCAGCACCATCCAGGACACGCGCCCAGCCATGGCCACGATTGTGAGCGCCAGACTGTAGACGATAGACCGGCTGGCATCGACATCTCCGGGCGCGTCCTCGCCCGGCGCGTCGGACTGGATCTCGACCGAGGCCGTCTGCAGCGGAGCGCTCAACCCGATCTCAGCCAGCGCCAGATGGCCCTTTTTCAGGTAGGCGCCGCTGTCGGCATAGATCAGCGGCGCGCCGTTGATCAGCCAGACCGACATCATCGCCGCGGCGGTGACGGCCGCAAGAAGACCGACCCGCAGGGGCGTCATCCTCACCTTGCCGCCTCGCCCGAACCCCCCAGCGGTGTGAGCTCGACGTCCAGTTGCTTGGCGAAATAGGCGATCGTTGCATCCAGCCCTTCGGTCAGATCGACCTTTGGGGACCAGCCCAGGAGATCGCGCGCCTTGTCGATCACCGGACAGCGCTGCATCGGATCGTCCGCGGGCAAGGGCTCGAACACAATCTGGGAGCGCGCGCCGGTGCGCGCAACGATCTCCTGCGCCAGTTCAAGGATCGTCATCTCCGCCGGGTTGCCGAGATTGATCGGCCCGATGACCTCGCGCGGGCTGTTCATCAGTGCCATCAGCGCCGCGATCTGATCGGACACGAAGCAGAAGGACCGGGTCTGATCGCCATTGCCATAGACGGTGATCGGTTCGCCGCGCAGCGCCTGGAGGACGAAGTTGGAAATGACCCTGCCGTCGTCGGGCTGCATGCGTGGCCCGTAGGTGTTGAAAATGCGCGCCACCTTGATCTGCATGCCGTGCTGCTTGTGATAGTCGAAAAAGAGCGTCTCGGCGCAGCGCTTGCCCTCATCATAGCAGGAGCGCGGACCGATCGGATTGACATTGCCCCAGTAGGATTCCGCCTGGGGGTGCACCGTCGGATCGCCATAAACCTCCGAGGTCGAGGCCTGGAGAATCGGCGCCTTGAGCCGTTTGGCGAGGCCCAGCATGTTGATCGCCCCCATGACGGACGTCTTGGTCGTCTGCACTGGATCGTGCTGGTAATGCACCGGCGAGGCCGGGCACGCGAGATTGTAGATTTCGTCGACCTCGACATAGAGCGGAAAGGTCACGTCATGGCGCAGGATCTCGAAGCGGGGATTGTCCAGAAGATGGGCGACATTGCGCCGCCGCCCGGTGAAGAAATTGTCGACGCAAACGACCTCATTGCCCTCTTCAATCAGGCGTTCGCATAAGTGGGAGCCAAGAAAACCGGCTCCTCCCGTCACAAGCACGCTCTTTACCACAATCACCAACTCCAACTGATCGGCCCGCCTGACGGGGGCAGCGGGATCGTATCAGGTCTGGTGCCGATTGGGTACCGCGCGGAGCGTCACTTTTTACAACTTCCGCGTGGCCGCGCGCCGCGCTCCGGTGACCACTGGCCGGCTTCTGCCCGCTGGCCCGGTCCGGCCGGGGTGCGCGGTCCCACGAAGGTGGCGCAGCGATACTGGGCAACCGGGCTGGGAAAGGCCTGCGCCATGATACCTCGTGCAATCGACGCGGGCGCAGGACCCAATAGGCCCGGAGTGCGCGGAAAGGCGCCGAAAGACCGCCGCGATGGGCGTTTGCCTCCTTTCAGGGCGAAACTGAAACGCTGTGCCGGGCACACCGCGTCCTGGGTCTGGATCGCGATCGGCAAAAGCCGCACACTCCCATGGGACGGTCAGCCCAAGGTGAGGTCATGAACGCCTTCAGAGGTCTGTGGCAACGCGCGCAGCGCCATAGTTTCGTTCGGGGACGGCTGACCCGCAGGCGGCTGGACGCATTCATGGCCACCCAGGCGACCGACGCGCGCGCGCTGATTATCCATTCCCGCGACATCGACTACCGGCGGCATTTCCCGAACGCCAAACGCATTTCCAGCAAGCCCGACCCGACCGACGAACCGGCCGATCCGCATTACAGGATTCTCGCCGAGTTGCCGCCTGAAAGCGAAGGCCTGATCATCTGTACCGGGCTTTTGGAGCACCTGCCCGATCCGGGATTGAGCGTGGCGCAGATGGCCCGCATTCTGCGCTCTGGCGGCCGGCTGGTCCTGTCGGCGAGCGCGGTCTTTTCCTTCCATGGCGGGCGCGAGAACTATTTTCACTTCACGCCGGCAGGGCTTGAGCGGATCCTGGGCGAGGATCTGCAGGTGATCGAACTGCGCGGCTCCACCGGCCCGTTCGAGACGCTCGGCGTATTGGCCCAGCGGGTTGCACTGCAGTGCGATGTCTTTCCGCCCGTTCGCCCGTTTCTGGATCTTCTGACGGTCACGTTGCCGCTGTTGGATCGCACGGTATCGCGCCAGTACGACAAGATGGCTAAGCTCGACCCTGTTGACCCGGCGGTGGGCATCATGCCGGCGACACTTATTGTTGTGGCGGAAAAAGTGTAACGAGGGCAACGGTATGCCAGTTCGATCTCAGGATTTGACAGAACGAACCATCGACACCCAGGTCGCGGTGATCGGGTCGGGCCCCGGTGGTGCCGAGGTTGCCATTCAACTCGCCCGGCGGGGTATTCAGGTCACCGTGCTGGAAAGCGGGCTCGACAGCTTCGATCCCTTCGCCAATGCGCTCAACGACGCAGAGTTCGTCGGCCGCCGGCATCGCAACGCCGACACGCCTGAGCAATTTCAGCAGTATCTCCCCGCCGACTATAAGGGTCTGAACCGCGTGCGCGAATTTGGCGGGACCGGCAACACCTGGACCGGGAAATGGCGGTTCTTCTCGCGCGAGGATGTCGCCCGCCGCCCCTGGGTGCCCCACAGCGGGTGGCCCATTGCCTATGAGGAGCTCGACGCGACCTATCGCGAGGTGATCGCCGCCTATGGATTGCAGTTGGGGGCGGAGCATCCCCGCGACCCGTCCCTGGTGCGGGGGGCACGCGCCTTCACCGACGCTGGCTTCGGGGTCGTGGAATACTACAATCAGGACAAGACCTACCGCAGCAAGGATGCGCTCTGCGCCGCCGAAGGGCCGGGCCTGTCAGTCGTGCTGGACGCCACAGCGGTGCGGCTGACGCTGGACGCATCGGGATCGCGCTTGGCCGAGGTGACCTGCAAGGGCCGGTCCGGGGACGACCTGACAGTGCGCTGCCAGCATGCAGTGCTCGCGACCGGCGGGTTGGAAACGCCGCGGATTCTGCTCAGCAACACCCACCAGCGGCCGGACGGGCTTGGCAACGGTCATGACCTTGTCGGGCGGTTCCTGCAGGACCATCCCAAGATCCAGAATGCCGAACTGGCGCCAGGCCCACTCCTGCGACGGCACAACCGGGCGGTCCAGCTTCTCCGGGCGCCGCGGCGCTGTCTGTGTCTCGCTCCCGGTGCGCCCGACCGGCGCAAGCACGAGCTGCTCGACACCGCGGTGTTCATCAAGGCGAAGTACCAGAGCCTCCAGGATGTGCTGGCCAACCGGCTCGGCGGGGAGCCGATCATGATCGACGGCACCAAATGCTGGACCCGGTTCAGTGTCACCTACGCCAGCGAACAGGCTCCCAATCCCGACAGCCGGATCACCCTATCCAATAGTCCCGATGCCCTGGGCGTGCCGCGCATGCAGGTCGACTGGCGCTTTACCGATCTGGACCGGCGCAGCTTCACTCAGTCGGCCGAACTGCTGGCGCGGCGGTTCCGCGAAACCGGGATTGGGGTGATCGACTATGGTCAGGGCGAATCGGCGGAGCTTGAGGACAGCATGGATGCCGCCCACCATATCGGAACCACCCGCATGGGCGCGCACCCGCGCGAGGGGGTCGTCGACGTCAACTGCACGCTCTTCGATGTGCCCAACCTGCATGTTGCGAGTTCCGCGGTGTTCCCGACGGGCATCTCTTATTCTCCGACGATGACCATCGTGGCGCTTGCGCGGCGTCTGGCCGGGCATATCGACCGACAGCTGGCGGTACCGGCCGTGGCGACGGCGGCTGTGGGCTAGGTGCGCGACGCCCGCAGGTCCTATCTGTCCGGCGCGGCGCTGGTCTGGGCCGCGCGCATGGCAAGCTTTGCCTCCGGCTTCGCGAGCCTTCTGCTGCTGACCCGGATCCTGTCGCAACAGATGTTCGGCGCCTACAGCTTCGCGATGAGCGTGGTGCTGCTTCTGGGGCTGCTGTCGGTTCTCGGACTCGACCGCGCGCTTCTCTACCGGATCGCCTCCGCGGCCCCGGCGACCGGTGTACTCAAGGGCACCGGCCTGGCCCTGCGCGTGTCTGCGGCGAGTGCCGCTTTTTCTGGCATCGTGGTGGTCCTGCTCTGGGTCTTCGCACCTCGGATCGAGGCCGCGGGCGCGCCTCTGGGGTCGGCGTTCTGGCTCGCGGCGCTGGCCGCGGCCACGGTGCCCTTCGCCCTCACACGCATCCTGGCGAGCTGGATGCAGGCCAACCACCGCGTCGCCATTGGCATCATCGTCACGGCGATCTCGGATGCCGCGCGCGCAGGGCTGTTCGGTCTGGTCTATCTGCTGGGCGGCGGGCAGGCGGCGGTGGCAGGCGCCGTGGTCGCGTCCGCGGCCCTGCCGACGGCCATTCTCGTCGCCATGGCGCTTCGGCTCGGACGGCGCCGCGCCCCGCGGCGGCTGGTGTCCGGGGATCTGTCCAAAGGCTCGCTCTTCCTCACCCAGCGGATCGCGAACGAAGGTATCCGCAGGCTCGATCTGATCCTTCTGGGTTTCGCCAGCACCGGCGTCGAGGTCGCCGTCTATGCGGTCGCGTCGCGGCTGGGTGAGTTGACAGAGTTCGGCCGCGTCGCCTTCAAACCCACTTTTGTTCCGCGCGCGCGGCGTCACATCGCCAGCGGCAACCACGACAGCGCCCAGCGCGAGTTCCGGGACGCGCAACTCGCCGCGACCATGATCGCGCTCGCCGCCGCGGCGGCCTTTGCGCTGCTCGGATTGCCGCTGCTCACCGCTTTCGGCGACTATTCCGGCGCCTACGCGACGCTCCTGATCATCGCCGCGGGCTATCTCGCGCTGACCGGATGCGGCATGTCGGCCACCTATCTGGCGATGAGCGGCGAGGTGTTTCTGAGTGCCGCCTTGCGCGTCTCGGCCCTGGTCATCGCCTCGGTGCTGATTCTCCTACTTGCCCCGGCCCATGGTGCGCTCGGCTGCGCCGTGGCGATCTTCGCGGCCCGCATGCTGGTCGCCATCGCGTCATTGGCCGTTCTGTGGCACGTGACCGGGTTCTGCGGGCTGCGTTTGCCCGGCGCCCTCGGGCTGATCGTCGCGGTGGCCCTTTTGCTGGCCGGCGGGTTCGGCCTTCTGCCGGGCTGGCTCGTCGCAGCCGGGCTGGTACTGCACCTGCTTCTGCTCACCCTCTTTGAGCCCCGCGTTTTGGCCATCGCGCGCATGGTGATGCCGAAATAGGACCGATGTACCGCTTGCCAATCTGCCCGTCAGGCGGCCAGCACCTCTTGGCAGAACTCAAGCAAGCGGCGCCCCCGGTTCGGCCAGGCAAAGCCCTCCGCGCGGGTCCGCCCGGCCCGGCCAAGGCGCGCCTGCCGGCCGGCATCGGCCAAGAGAGCCGCGCCGGCGGCCGCGATCTCATAGGGATCTGGCGGGCAGAGCACCGCGGTCGGCGCGTCGCTCCGTCCGCAGATCTCCCGCACCGTCGGCATGTCCGTCGCGATCACGGGCAGGCCCAGCGCCATGAACTCCAAGAGCTTCATCGGGCTCGAAAAACTGTGCGCCACATGGTCGATATCACCCGGCAACAGGCACAGCCCGATCCGGCCACGCGCAAGTTCCGCTGCCAGGTCGGCATGGTCGCGCGCGCCGGTCAGCTCGATCCGGTCCTGCGCCCCGATCCCGGCGACAAAGGCACGGGCGCGGACAAGCTCCGGGCCCGTCCCAATCAGACGAAGGCTGGCCTCCGGCATTCGTTCGAGGGCCCGCAGCATCAGCCACAGCCCCTTTCGGGTTTCGATCTTCCCAGCAAATACGAAATCGGTGTCGGGAAATCGGGTCCGCGGGGCGGCGGGCGGCTCCACGCCGCTGGGCAGCACCAGCGCCGGACCGGACGGGATCCCGTACAGCGCTTCGGCCGCCGCGCGCACCCCCTGCGAGATAAACAGATGGCCGTCGGCGGCGTGAAAGGCTGCCCGTTCGCGCGCAAAGCCGGACGCATCGCGTGCGCGCTCCAGCGGCAACATCGTGCTTGCCGCCTTCTCCAACCGGTCCAGGCAGAGCAGCTTGTGCACCTCCAGAATCAGTTTCGTCCCTGGCGGGCGCGGCGCCAGGGCGGCCGCGATCCCGGTCTCGCCACGGCTGATCACGCAGGCGGGCCGCTCGCGCTCCAGCAGCCGCCGGCAACCGCGCGCCAGCATCGCGTCTCGCACGCGCCTGGGCACGGGCCGTCCCAGAACGCGGTCGCCGGGAAAGACCGGACGAACGGACAGCTTGGGGGACGGGCGCAGCGCCAGCCTGTTCGCCAGTTCTGTCACGGAGATCCCCACCGGACCGCAGTTCAGCCGGAACCCGACCCCTCGTTCCGCAATCGCCGCACCGGTCTTGAGAATCTGCAAGGTTGCCGCGTAAGTATTTGGAATATATGTATTATACAGATACTCGATCTGTCCGAGATCGTCCGCTTGCGGTGCCACGCGTCCGCCGCTCCTCACACCAAAAAACTCGCTACAGCCCGATATGGCCACACCCGCTGGGGCACTCAACACGCCTGACGGGGCAACGCCTTTGAAACCGGCGTTACTCCTCGCTGATACTACGGTTGGGGCTGCCGGGCCTGCGTCACAGCCTCCCGTTTGGCGCGTTTCGCCGCAAAAACCTCGCCTCTCGGCACCCAGTCGTAGGAGTGGTCGTCGCTGACCGGCGCCCAGAACAAATCCCCGCCCGCGCGCCATGGATCCAGCACGACACCGCGTCCCATCGCATCGCCCCTTTGGCTGACGATCACCGTGCTGTGCTCGATCCGGAACGGGTTGTCCGAGTTGGCGATCGCACGGTGCAACTGGAGCGTCTCAAACCCTTCCTGACGCAACCGGGCCTCAAGGTCATCGGCCCAGTGATAGCACAGACCCCGTGGGCGCAGGCCTAAATTTACCTTGGTATTGTGGATAAGCGGCGGGTCTGTCACGCCATAGGCGACCGCGAGCTGGCGGCTGGTAGACAACGCGACCTCAGCCGCCCGCGCGGCTTCCGGCGCCGCGACGCCAGGGCCGAGCGCCTGAATTTCGGCGCCGAGCGCGGCGAGCTCGCTCTGGGTGCCTGCTGTTCCGGTGCCCGCCGTCGGAACCTGGTCCGCCGTCGGCGGTGTCGGCGCCGCGCAGGCCCCGGCGGTGAGCAGCATCGCCGCAGCTGCCAGGCGCACTGCGCCGCGCATCAGCCTATCGTCGCCGGTAGGGGTCATGACATCGCCAGCACGCGGTCGAGCCAACGGGTCGGCAGCACCCGCCGCACCCCGGCCATGATCTTTGTCGGTGTGGTCACCCGATAGCGCGCACGAGGACGCTCGGCCTCCAGCGCCCGGATCAGCACCCGGCTGACCGCCGAGGCCGGCAGCTCGAACCGGTCCGCGCCGCGCTCACCATAGAGCCGGTTGAGCAGACTGTCGCGATATTGCTCCACCCGGGCCGACGCCTCCCAGTCGATCCAGCGCTCGAAATGGGCGATCGAGTTCGCGCGCATCCGGCTGGTGATCGGGCCGGGCTGGATCAGGACCACATGGATCGGGCTGTCCCGCATCTCGAGCCGCAGAGCGTCGGTCAGGCCTTCGAGCGCGAATTTCGTCGCCACATAGGCACCCCGCCATTTCAGCGCGACAAATCCCACCACCGACGAGTTCTGGATGATCCGCCCGTGGCCCTGCTCACGCATGACCGGGATGATCTGGCCCGTCAGGTCATGCCAGCCAAAGAGGTTGGCCTCGAAAATCGCGCGCAGCCCGTCGCGCGGGACATCCTCGACGGCGCCCGGCAGCGCCCAGGCGCCGTTGTTGAAAAGCGCGTCCAGCGTTCCGCCGGTGCGTTCGAGCGCCTCGGCCACCGCGTCGCGCACCGAGTGCGGATCGGCATAGTCGAGCGGAAAGCTCTCCAGCCCTTCTCCTTCGATCCGCGCGCAGTCGCCGGGATTGCGGCAGGTCGCCAGCACGCGCCAGCCGCGGGCGCGGAGCGCGTGGGCAGCGTCATAACCGATGCCGGAGCTGCATCCGGTGATCAGGATCGAACGTGTCATGGCCGGAGCCTGACCATGCCGGGCGCGGGGGGACAAGGGGGCAGCGGCAAAACGGCTGATGCCGCGTTCGGTTGCCTGTGGATTGGGCGCAGCGCCGGGCGCCGGAGCGGCGCGCCGGCGCCCGGCCCAACGGGGGGCGGCCCCGCCAGAGGCCAAGGCCGGGCGGGAGAGCCCCTAGTCGGCAAAGCTCCAGCGTCGGCGCCTGGGCACCCGGACCGCCAGCATCGGCTTCAGAAGAGGCGAGCGGAACCGGTCGAGATCGAGCGCTTCATGCACGCCCACCGTGCGCTGCCCGGCGAATTGGATCTCCACCGCGGAGCGCGAATAGAAGGGCGCATCCAGCATCGGCTTGACCTGCCGCGCGACGGTGCCCGCATCGCCCCGGGTTTCCCGGCGCACCTGCCAGAGCGAGCGTTTCAGCGCGGTTTTCGGCGGCGGTTTGACCGTGCGCGCGGCGCCGTCGGCGTCGAACCGGACGCTCGTGGCAAGCTCGGACCCGTCGCGGCGCACCGCGTCATAAAAGCAGATCGACCCGTCGGCGGTGGGATATCGGCCCCAGGTCCAGAAGCGGAAATCGGTCTCCAGCGCGCGGGTGCCGAAATTGGCGTCGAAATAGCCATGACCGGACCATTGCCAGCCCTTGGCCTCCAGTTCGACGGTGATGTCCGATGTAGGCGCGAAGGGCCGCCAGATATGGGCACCGTCCGCCGTCAGCGGCAGCTCGACATCCGACAAACCCGACGGCGTCACCGTGATCCGTCCGCGGACCCGGCTAATCATCGGTGGACCGGAGACCTCATCGACATCAATGATCAGCTGTCGGCCGGTCCAGCGCATCTGCGAGGGCCCGACCTCGAATCTGTCCTGCGACAGCCGCAACGCCTCTTCGCCGCGATCGGTCATGGTGAACCGTCCGCCGGGCCCATAGGTGGCAACATTGATGCAGCAATGGTTGGCTGGGTTCTTCCGCCCCGACCAGCGGTACCAGGGCGAAAAGACCGACCCGATGAACCCGATCACCGAGACGGCGCGGCGGCCGTCCTCGCTGATCCCGTCGACATACCACCACGCATAGCCGTCGGGCGGGACGGCGAGGTCGAAATTCGGTCCGTCGCGATCGCCTCGGCCGCGTGCCTTCCGGAGAGCGCCGCCATGGGGATCCCCGCCCCCGGATGGCAGCCGCCCCCCGCCAGGTAAAGGCCCCTCACCGCCGTTCTTGCCCGGGGGCGCGCCAGCGCCGCCATCATCCCATGCGGGCTCCGCCCGTAAAGGGCGCCGGCCGATCCTGGGAAGAGACGGTCGAACCCCGCCGGTGTCGTCAGTGTCTCGCGCGACGGTGCCGGGTCGAATGTCAAACCAGCTGTCTTCAGCACTGCCAATATCCGTCTCAGACATGCGTCGCCCTCCTTTTTGGGGTCGGTTGCACTGCGGTCCGTGGGCGGCCCGTTCATGATGATCTCGAAGCGTTCCATCCTGCCCGGCGCCGTAGCGGTATCGCCACCACGGTCCTGGGCGCAGATGTATAGTGTCGGATCGGCCGGCGGGCGGCCCGCGGCCAGATCGTGAAACTCCGATACCGGATCGCGCCCGAAAACCAGATTGTGATGCACGAGCTCCGTCGCGCGGGGCCCGCATGGCCGGGCGGCGAAGGCCAGTACATGGGCCGAGAGGCTGCGCGGCTCGACCGCCTTTTGCGGCAGAAGCCCGGTGAAGGCGGATCCCAACCTGCCCTGCGCCAGCGCCCGCGGATCGCCGGCGTAGACCATGCGCTCCGCCGCGATCATGGTGCCGTCGCACAGGGTCACACCGCGCACCGCGCCGTCCCGCAGGGCGATCTCGGCCACCGGCGCGTTCAGCCGGATCTGGCCGCCGCGCTCGCGGATCAGCCCGGCCAGGGCGCTTGCCAGCCGATGCATGCCGCCCTCGACCCGCCAGACCCCCGCGGCTTCGGCCTGCCAGATCAGCGACAAAAGGGCGGGGCTTTCAAGCGGGCTGCCGCCGACATAGGTGGCATAGCGCCCGAAGAGCTGACGCAGGCGCGGATCGTCGAACGCAGCCTTCAGAGCCCCGGCGAGGGTACGTCCCGGCAGCAGTGCGGGCAGGCTGGCGGGATGCGCCAGCGCGGCGCGCGCCAGGTTCGGAAGCGCAGGGCTGGGCGCCTGCATCATCGGCGCGTCGAACGCGTCGAACAGCCTCCGTGCATGAGCCGAGAAACGGCGGAACTGTGCCTCGGCCTTTGGGCCGGCGAAGTCCCGCACTGCGGCGGCGCTGGCCGCGGGATCGGCATGGAGGTCGAGTTGGGAGCCGTCGGGCCACCAGTGTCGCGCAAGCACCCGCTCCGGCACCAGCGTCACGTGATCGGCCAGCCGGATCCCGGCGGCGGCGAAGAGATCCTCAAACACCGCCTTCATTGTCATCACGGTCGGTCCGGCATCCACCGGGCCCGCGGGCGAGGGCAGGGTGCGCATCTTGCCGCCCACAGCGCCGTGGGCCTCCAGCACCGTGACGCGGGCACCAGCGGCCGCCAGCCGCAGCGCGCAGGCCAACCCGGCGATCCCGGCACCGACGACGATCACATGGTCTTCCCTGCCCGGAGTGCCGGACAGCACCTCACATGCGCCCTCGGACGCAGTCGATCTGGGGTGCTGTGCGGTCACGGCGAGACGCGGCTCCTGATCTGAATCGTTGACAGTTGATCTTAGACTGTCCAGTTTGATTTACAAATACAATGTCTGAGCAGATTGACGTTCGGTGCGTGTGGCCTGCTCAATCGCCCTGCAGGAGTTCGTTCGATGCCCGATACTCTCCCCGAAACTCTGATGCTGCCGAACCGTATCGAAGCGGCCATGGGAGCCGCTATCGCACTCGGGCAGGGGCGCGGCGCGCCGATTGCGGTGCCCGGTAAACTCGCCAGCGCGCTCGATTATGCGGTCACGCCGGGGGGCGCGCGCATTCGCCCGACAATCCTGCTGTCGGTGGCGATGGCCTGTGGCGATGACCGTCCGGAGATGGCCGATGCGGCGGCCGCGGCGCTGGAGCTGATGCATTGCGCGAGCCTGGTTCATGACGATCTGCCCTGCTTTGACGATGCCGACATCCGGCGCGGCAAGCCCTCGGTCCACCGCGCCTATTCCGAACCGCTGGCGGTGCTCACAGGCGACAGTCTGATCATTCTGGCCTTCGAAACTCTCGCCCGGCAAGCAGCGGTCGACCCGGTGCGCGCGGCGGGGCTGATCTCAATCCTCACACGTCGGTCCGGCATGCCTTTCGGGATCTGCGCGGGTCAGGGCTGGGAGAGCGAGGCGACGGTCGACCTTTCGGCCTATCACCGCGCCAAGACCGGCGCGCTCTTCATTGCGGCGACGCAGATGGGCGCCCAGGCCTCGGGGCAGGATCCCGAACCCTGGGAAGAGCTTGGCGCGCGCATCGGCGAGGCATTCCAGGTCGCCGACGATCTGCGCGACGCGCTGATGGACGCGGAGACTCTCGGCAAACCGGCCGGTCAGGACGCCGTACATGACCGCCCGAACGCGGTCGCGCAACTCGGTGTCGAGGGTGCGATCGCACGGCTCAAGGATATTCTGGGCGGTGCCATCGCGTCGATCCCTTCCTGCCCCGGCGAGGCCGCGCTGGCGCGTATGGTGCGCAAACAGGCCGAACGGCTAACCCCTGTCACGCCGGTGGTGCGGGCGGCGCAATGAGGGCAGGGGGCGCTCCCGCCCCCGTTTGCGGCTCCCGGCCGCCGCACGGCGTTGGGTCGCGCGCCGCGCTGCCCTTCGTTGCAGTGCGCGGCGCGCCCATGGTCGGCCCGTCCGCCCATCGTCTGCGTTGCGGCTTCTTTAATGAGAAACGTCGGAGCGATGGAATTGCCCTTCAAGGCGTGCCTTCGCGCTGGTGCCGTGCGGTCGTTTCGAGGATCTGCACGATTCCCGGACAGCGCCGCCGATCTCGGGTCCGCTCCGTGTGGAGTGTGTTGTGAAGGATTTGGCCGCAGCGCCCGCGGCGTTGCCGGCGCCAGGGCCGCGCGGTCCGCTTGCCCGGCTGGCCCAGCGTTGCGCGGGCTCGGCGCGGTTCCACAGCCTTGTCGCCCGCATACCGGTGCTGCGCGGACTTGCGCGGACCGAGGGCGAAGCCATGATGGACCTGCTTGCCGGCTTCGTGAATGCTCAGGTTCTGCTGGCGCTGGTGGAGCTTGAACTGCTGGAGGCCCTTCGCGACGGGCCGCGGACGGTGGAGGCCCTCGCGATCCGCGCTGGAGTGCCGGCTCAGCGGATGGCAGCGCTTCTGCAAGCCGGCGCCGCGCTCGGGCTGCTCGTTCGGCAGCGCGGTGGCGCAAGTTATGATCTGGCGCCCCGCGGCGCGGCGCTGCTCACCGTGCCGGGCGTCATTCCGATGATTCGCCACCATGGCGCTTTCTATCGCGACATGAGTGATCCCGTCGCGCTTCTGCGGGGCGAGGCCGAGACGGAGCTCGCCCAGGTCTGGCCTTATGTCTTCGGGTCCGGTGCGGCGGAGGATCCGGGGCGCGCGGCGATCTACAGTCAACTCATGGCCGACAGCCAGGCGCTGGTCGCCGAGGAGACGCTGGCCGCGGTGTCCTTCTGCGGCATGCGTCGGCTGATGGATGTTGGCGGCGGCACCGGCGCCTTCCTGACCGCGGTCCT
>JBCDBB010000070.1:0-20176 GCA_039184415.1 Pseudomonadota bacterium | reverse complement strand
CAAACACATAGATCCGGGAGGACCGGATGCCCGGCACGATCAGGTAACGCCTTTCCAGAAAGGCATGTCCGGACAAAGGCGACAGGGCCGACGAGCAGGCGTTCCAGCCGAAATGGTGAAACTCGTCGCCCGTGTAGGGTGTCGTGACGGTGTGGACGATCTCGCCGTAGCTGTCGGATTTCGGGTCGAGGTCGATGACGGCCAGCCCGTCGGATTGCGATCCGTCCGGGCTGAGCATGACGGTGAAGGCATAGGTCTCCACCGGCGCCTGCATCGCGATCTTCGGCGACGCATAGAATGTCGGGTCGGGTCTTAGATTCATGGTGTTCCTCCCTTTCGTCGTGATTGCGGCCCGTTTTCCGGGTCTTCTTGCAATGTGGTGTGGGTTAGTCCGCGTGCGCGACCTCCCTGATATCGGACAGTTGGATGGCGCCCGCGATCTTCTTTGAGAGCGACTTCATCTTTTCGCCGATCTGGTGCCGGTAGTCGGTCCCGAACCTCCGGATCGGACCGACGGCGCCGACGCTAAAGCTGGCGCCCACATGGCCGATCATCACAGGCGCCGCGACGCTGGCGATACCGATGTCGATCTCCTGATCGCAATCGGCAAAGCCGCGTGCGACGATCTCGGCGAACTCGGCGCGCAGTTCCGCTTCGCTGGTTTGGGTGAATTCGGTATAGGCCTTGAGGCTCTTGCTCAGGATATGGTCTTGAAAGGCCGGTTCCGCGAAGGCCGCGATCGCCTTGGAACAGGAACAGGCATGGAGGGGACGCTCGCCGAGGCCTGGGTGGACGAAAGCCCGGGCCGGATCCTGCGGGGTTTCGACATGGATGATCTCTACCCGGCCATCGCGGAATCGCCCCAGGAACACCGTTTCGTTGATCGCCATGGCCGCCGTCTTCAACAGCGGCGCGGCAGAGCGACGGACATCCACATCCGACTTCCCCAGAAGCGCGATCCTGATCAGCCGTTCACCGATCACAACCTTCGCATTGCCATCGGGCTGATCCAGTAGCTTCTGATCGATCAGCGTCTGGATCAGCCGGTAGCATGTAGGTTTCGGAAGGTCCGTCGCCCTTTGCACCTCGGCCACTGACACCGGTCGCCCCATTACGGCGACAATCTCCAGCAATCCGATCAGACGTTCGAGATGCATAGCGCTTCAGGATTCTCATATTTTGAGACTTCTTATCAAATTTTGATAACAGAATATTTATGAGCGTGTCAATTCCGGGGTCAAAAAAGTCGGCACAAACAGGCAGCCCCGGAGCGAGAGCAGACGCATCCGGACAGTAGGACCCTATCGGTGTCCGCTATGAAAGACTGAGCTGCACCCGACGCGCCAGATCCAGAGTGGCAAGATCGGATCCGGACGGCCCGGTGATGTCTAGACCGACAGGGAGGCCTTGTTCCCCCGGCCTCAAGGGAATGCTGCACGCCGTGAAGCCGTAGACATTCGCAAGGCGGGTCAAGCCAAGCGCACGCTTGGTAAAGGCGGACGCCGCCGCAACTTCGCTCACATGATCGACCAAAGGTGCACTTACCGGAGAGGTCGGTTGAATGACGGCGTCCAGTCCGGCCATCCGCTCCACCGCCTGGCGGGTGAGCGCCCGTCGGGCGCGCGACAGGGCGGCGTAGGTGTGCGCCTCGATCCCGTTGGCCCGGTCCAGTCGATCGAGCGCAACCGGATCGATCCTGTCCCGGTTCTCTTCGATGCGCTTCTTGTCGAGCGTCGCTATGAGATCGGAGGGTACGAGCGCGGCGTAGATCTCTCCGATCTGACCGAGCTCCGCCGGGTCGGGCCAGTCGAGTGAAACCAGAGAGACCCCGGCCTCTTCCAGTCTCCGCAATGACGCCTCATAGGCTTCTGCGACCGTTGTATCGAGATCGGACAGAATCCGGTCCGGCAGAACACCGAAGCGCGTCCCCGCCAGTCCGTCATTGAGAGCACGGACCGGGTCCTCGCCGGTGAGGCTGCTATGCGCGAGTGCCGCATCTTCTACTTTCAGCGCAAAGAAACCGACGCTGTCCATCGCCGGGCAAAGTGGGAACGCCCCTTCCATCGAAAAGCTCTGCGCCGAGGCTTTCGACCCGACGACACCGCAGAGCGCCGCCGGCGCCCGGACCGAGCCACCGGTGTCGGAGCCGATGGCGATGGGGCAATACCCGGCGGCAACCGCGACGGCGGACCCGTTGCTGGATCCCCCGGGGCTGCGGTGGCTGTCCGGGTCAGCCGGGTTCCACGGGGTCGGGTGGCTGGTATTCTGGGCGCCGGCCGCAAATTCGACCATCCGCGCCTTGCCGAGGATGACCGCGCCCGCGCGCTTCAACCGGCGGATCAGCGATCCCTCGGGCCCAACGGCATGGGACAGATCGAGCCGCGAACCCGCCCGCGTGGGCATGCCGTCCACGGCGAAGAGATCCTTGACCGCGACCGGAGCACCCATCAGAGGCCCAAGATCGACACCCCCCGCGAGCAACGTGTCGATCCCCTGCGCTGCGTATTGTGCGCGCTCGGCATCCACATGAACGAACGCGCGATGCTTGCCATCCAATGCCGCAATGCGGTCCAGCGCTGCTCCGATCGCCTGCGCCGCCGTCACCTCCCCGCGTCTCAGCCGCTGCCCATAGGCTGCCAGCCCGTCCTCCCATCCGGTGCCGCGCGCCGGCGCGCTCATAACAACAGAAGGCTGATCTGCGGGACAAAGGCGAGAATGAGCAACGCCAGGATCATCGAGCCAAGGAAGGGCAGGACGGCGATGGAGAGCTTTTCGATGGAGATCTTTCCGATGGAACAGCCCACGAAGAGGTTCACGCCCACCGGCGGGGTCAGAAACCCGATGGCGATGGCCACGATCATGACGATACCGAAATGTATGGGATCGATCCCCACCTCACGGACCACGGGCAGCAGGAGCGGCGTCAGGATCAGGATGTTGGCGAGCGCATCCATGAAGGTCCCGACGACCAGCAGCAGAACGATGATCAGCACCAGCAGGACGTATCTGTTGTCCGAAATCGCGGTCATGAGATCGACCATCTGGTCCGGCACATTGTTGAAGAGCAGGATCTGCCCGAGCGCTGTGGCCGTGGCCACCAGAAAGAAGATCGACGCCGTGGTCAGCACGGTGCTCTTGAGAATGTCCCAGATGTCTCGCAGGCCGATCTGGCGCAGCACCACTGTCTCGACGATGAGCGCATAGGCGACGGCACTCACACCGGCCTCTGTCGGCGTCATGATCCCGCCATAGATGCCGCCCAAGACGATCACCGGCACCATGAGCGCGTGGATGGAGCCGAGAAAGGCGGTGCCGATCTCGCGCGGCGAGCTGCGCGGCGCGGTGGCTGTGTAGCCGCGACGCTTCGCGATGACGTAGGCGCAGACCATCAGCGCGAAACCGACGAAGATGCCGGGTAGTATGCCCGCAATGAAGAGATCGCCCACCGACACACCCGCGGTGGTGCCGTAGATGATCAGGGGCACGCTCGGCGGGATCATCACGCCGAGGCAGCCCGCCGACGTGTTGACCGCCGTGGCATAACCGGTGTCGTAGCCCTCCTCCTTCATCTTCGGCACCATGATGCCGCCCACGGCTGCAACGGTCGCGGGCGAGGATCCGGAGAGTGCGCCGAAGAAAAGACTCGTCAGGACGGAGATATGCGCGGTGCCCCCGGTGATATGCCCGACAAGACTGCGCGACAGGGCCAGCAGGCGTTCGGCCATGCTGCCCTTCTGCATCAGCTCGCCCGCCATCACGAAGAACGGCACCGCCAGAAGCGGAAAGCTGTCGAGCGATGTCACCAGCTTCTGGACGAGGAAAATCGACTGGATGTCGCCGGCGAACATGCCGACGATCACGCTCAACCCGATAGCAGCGCCGATCGGCACGCCGAGGATCAGGAGCACAAAAAGCGTGATGAAGATCAGCGCAATGGTCATGAACTTGTCCGTCCTGGAGCGGTAGGCGTCACTGGTGGCCACTTTCACGGATGTCGGCGAACATCGCGTAGAGGTTCTGGATGCAGCGGATGGCCATGAGGGACATGCCCAGCGGCAGTGCGAGGTACACCCAGTAGATCGGCACTTCGAGCGCTGGC
This sequence comes from Pseudomonadota bacterium, assembly GCA_039184415.1. Taxonomy (GTDB): domain Bacteria; phylum Pseudomonadota; class Alphaproteobacteria; order Rhodobacterales; family Rhodobacteraceae; genus JANSYP01. The sequence continues at coordinate 16,077 of JBCDBB010000070.1, read as the reverse complement.
GCCTCTTGCCCCGTACGCGCCAGGAACAGGATCATCTGCGTGCCCCAGACGATGGCAAAGCCGCAGAAGACGAGCGTGGCGAGTTGCGCGAAGGCATCCAGCAGTTTCCGAGGTCCGGGTCCCACAAACTGCGACAGTGCGGTGACCCGCAGATGCCGGTCGGCGCGCATTGCGTAGCTGCAGCCGACCCAGACCGACCAGATGAACAGAAACCGGCCGAGTTCCTCGGACCAGACGAGGGATGAGCCGAGGACATAGCGGTTGAAGACCTGCATGCCGATCACGATGACCATCACCGCCATGCAGACGCAGGATATCACTTCTTCGATGCGCGCGATCATAGGCCCTACCTCAGCACCCGTTGGTTGGTCCGGCCCGCAGCGACGGTCGCCGCGGACCTTCCTAGTGGTACAGAGCCGTCAGCTGCTGCCGTTGGCGATCGTCGTGCGTGCCTGCTCGATAAGGTCTTCGCCGACCTGACTTTTGAACTCGTCGATGACCGGCTGCGTTGCCTCCTGCCAGCGCACGCGCTCCTCGGGGCTCAGCTTCACCACCGTGACGCCCTTCTCGGCGAGTTTGGTCAGGATCTCGGCCTCGTTCTCGCGGATCTTGTTGCGCTGGAACTGCTGCATTTCCGCGAAAGCGGTGGTGATCAATTCCTGATGCTCCAGCGAGAGACCGTCATAGAAGATCTTGGAGATCATGACCAAATGCGGGCTGTAGAGGCTGCCGATCAAAGTGAGGTTGTCCGTGACCTCGTGGAAATTGTTCGACCAGGCCAGGTTCAGGTCGATGTCGATGCCGTCCACGGTCTTCTGCTGCAGCGCGGTGTAGACTTCGCTCCAAGCGATCGGTGTCGGATTGGCGCCGAGCGCCTGCAGGGTCGCGATATGCGCCTTGGACGGCGTGGAGCGGATTTTCAGCCCGTCCATATCGGCCAGTTCTTCGACCGATCGCGTGTTGTTGAAGTTGTGCCGAAACCCGATCTCGATGTAGCCCAACCCGAGGATGCCCGTCGGCTCCAGCGCGCGCGCCGCGTTCTGGCCGATCTCGCCATCGGTGATCAGGTCTGCCGCCTCGTAGCTCGGGATCAGGAAGGGCATGTCGAAGATCAGGAAGTCCTTCGAGAAGGGCGCGAGGTTCGGGGTGGAGGCCGATCCCATCTGCAGAAGCCCGCTTTGCAGCCCCTGCACGACGCTGTCGAAATTGCCGAACTTGCTGCTGTCGAAAACGGTGACTTCGATCTCGCCGTTGGAGCGTTCTTCGACCAACTCCTTGAAGTACTCGAATCCCTGGCCCATCGGGTGTTCAGGCACATTGGGATGCGCCAGCTTGATTGTGATGTCCGCAGCCCCGGCCACGCCGGGTGAAAGGGCAGCTGCAAGGGTGAGCGTGGCCGCCGCGGCGGTCTTCAGAAACAGTCTATCGAACCTCATGTCACGTTCCTTTCATACAAGAGTTTGATCGGGCGTCGTCGCCCCGAACCCGCCGCGCGGCCGGCCCGCGCCCGTCGTCCGGGGCTATTTCTGGTAGTCCTCCAAGCCGAAGATATCCGGATATCCGAAAAGCGCCGCGCTTCCGCCGGTATGGAGAAAAACAATGTCGTTCTTGCCGTCGAAGAAACCCTGTCGCGTCAGGTCGATGAGACCCGCAAGCGCCTTGCCCGAATAGACAGGATCGAACAGCAGTCCTTCGAGCCGCGCGAGCATCAGAACGGCCGCGCACATGTCATCGGTCGGGATGCCGTAGCCGGCGCCGACATAGTCGCAATTTGCCACGACCCGCGATTTCGGCAGGCTCTTCTCGTGCCCGAGGAGCTGGAGCGTCTTTTCGGCCAGATCGTGAACCATCGTTTCCTGCTTTTCGCGGGGCGCACGCGTGCCGAGGCCCAGCAGATCGATTCCGCTCTCCATGACGAAAAGGCCCGCCGCCATGCCCGCATGGGTCCCGGCGCTGCCGGTGGGCTGAACGACCATGTCGATGGACAGACCCATCGCCTCCACCTGTGCCAGCAGCTCCCGGGCGCATTCGACATAGCCGAGCGCGCCGATCTGGTTGGAGCCGCCGCCCGGAATGATATAGGGAGTGCGCCCTAGCGCCGTCAGTTCCTCGGCCAATGCCTCCATCTCGGCCGACATGTTCGTGCCTCCGGGACGCTTGGCGAGATGCGCGCCGGCGATCTGGCTGAGAAGAACATTGCCATTGTAATTGTACTGGCGGTCGGTCGATCCGGTGCGGTCTTCCAGACGCACATGGCAGTCCAGTCCCAGTTTTGCCGAGGCCGCCGCGCTCTGACGGGTGTGGTTCGACTGCGTCGCGCCTTGGGTGATGATCGTGTCGGCGCCGGCTGCAAGCGCGTCGGCCATCAAAAACTCCAGTTTCCGCGCCTTGTTGCCGCCGGTGGCCAGTCCCGTGCAATCGTCGCGCTTTACCCAGATCCGAGGGCCACCCAGTTGCTCGCTCAACCGATCCATCGGTTCCAGCGGGGTCGGAAGATGCGCCAGCGAAACGCGTGGGAAACGCGCAAGCATCTCGCCGAGCGTGTCGGTCGCAGGTTTTGCAGATGGTCTCGAGTCCTGTGACGTAAGATCGGACACTGCCATAAAGTTTTACTCCCCTCTGCCTTCCGCGGGATCGTGACTTGAGAAACCGCTGGGTTCAAATGCCGATCTGGCACGCTGCTATGCCGAATGGTATGAGCGGACATGGATCTCAAACTGTTGGAAGACGCGCTTGCGCTGATCGAGTGCGGGAGTCTCAGCCGCGCAGCCGAACGGCGGCACGTGACGCAACCTGCCTTCTCACGCCGTATCCGGTCTCTGGAGGATTGGGTCGGTGCGCCGCTCCTCGATCGAGGCCCGAACCAGGTCGAACTCTCCCCGGAACTGTTGGCCGCGGAGCCGGAGATACGAGCGCTCCTCGCCCGCACGCGGCAATTGCGCAAGCAGTTCGCCTCACGCGAAGGCCACGGGTTGACCATGGTGCTGGCCACCCAGCATGCGCTTGCGGCCGACGTGTTCCCCAGCGTCTTCGGCAGTTTCGCTGATCGCCGGCCGGAGATCTCCTGGCGACTGCGGACCCTCAACCGGGAGGATTGCGTCTCACTTTTCGTGCGTGGCGACGCGGACCTGTTGCTGTGCTACGAGGCACGCGGGTTTCCGCCCCTGCCTTTCGACACGTCGGTTGGACGCCGAGTCTGGCGCGGGGACACTCTGATCCCGGTCGTCGGCGGATCGGTGCGCCATCTGATCGATGCCGAGGGGCGGCTGACCGAAGCGGTTCGGGTGCTGTCCTATCCAGACGACAGCCATTTCGGGCGTTTGCTGGAGCAGACCGGACTTGCCGAGGCCTTTCCGCGCGCTGCGTCCGGCGGCCGCGAAGTGGAGTCGGCCTTTTCGGTCGGGCTGTTGGAACTCATCTATCGCGGGGCGGGCGTCGGCTGGATTCCCTATACGATGTGCCGTTCGGGCCTTGCGTCAGGCGAGCTGGTTTCGCTTGCACAGAACTACGGTGCGATCCCTCTCGACGTCACGCTCTTTGCCCTGGAACAGAACCGTCTGGCGATGGACATCGTTCACGCCATCTGACCTTAGAGCAGCTCGTTCGCCGACGACAGCGACCGCGGCGCTATCCTGCGCGCCCTTCAAAAGCGGGTCCCGGTTCGATATCGACGGCATTCGGACTGCGCCTGGGGATGTCGAGCAAGCGATGTGGGACACTGTGAGTACCCATGGCTTTCGCCATGAGAGCAGCGCAGTCTGCGAGGTGAGCTATCTCCGCGCGATCGGTACTTCGGAAATCAAGATGGAGGAACGGTTCGCGACATTCTCGTAGGAGACGCTCAATCAAGGCAATCAACTGCCGGTCCGCCTGGTACTGCGGGACGCCGAGGGACGAGTAGTGCCAAACAGTGCGTACGAGCGGGCGAGCCCGAGCTTCGCGGGCCACGGCGCCGTCGTGCATGGCGTCGATGGCGGCGTGATCGATGACGAGACTTGCCGGACGCATCGCGAAATCTCGGTGGACTCTGCTTTGACTCTGGAGCGGACCGAGACGTTCCCTTTTCATCTGGCGCGAAGACTGTCGTTCGAAACACCGCGCAAGTTAAAGGACACCGGGCAGCGGAGTTCGATAGCCGTGGACCGCGCGCAAGGATCAGCGACAGGCTCCTCCCGGACAAAGGTATCGGCTCTGACGACATTGAATGCCGGGCGAAGCCGGCGTCCCAGAACGCTTTTTGCTTCTTCCTCACGCCTGGTGACGTGTCCAGCACCCAAACAAGCAAAACCCAACTCTACGAGAGCGCGGGCAATCTCGTATCTTGGCTGTCGCGTTTGATCTCCAAACGGATGCGCCCGACGGGTTCCTGCACGGTCTGAAACCCCAGTGTTCCAAGGACGCTCAATGTCATTCGGGCCGCGTCGTAGCGGCGTCTCCTCGTCGCAGAAGCTGCACGAGCCCGCGCGGCATTGTCTCTTAGGAGCCCCTGTGCCGCATTGAACCCGCGCCTGTCATGTACGATCCGGGAACCCACGGTTTTGGCCCACCTGCGGCCCGGCATGATTGAGCGAGGAGGATAGAATGCAGGAGATTGCGCTGCACCCGATGGCCACAGGACATATCCCACACTACGTCGTTGCTGCTGACGGAAGTGATTACCTGTTCAACGCAATGATCGTTTTTCTGGTGGTGGTCGTGGTCCTCATCGGGGTCAGCTATTTCACCTTGCATTCGATCCCGGAAAAAATGGCGCATGAATCCAATCACCCGCAGTTCCAGTTGGTGGGTATTCTGGCTCTGCTGGCGCTGTTCACGCACAACGGGCTGTTTTGGGTGGCCGCGATCCTGGTGGCCGGATTTCAGTTTCCCGATTGGGGCGCGCCATTGCGGGCCATCGCCGATGCCATAGACCGAAGCGGCGCGCGTCGGACCGGGGCGGATCCTGAGCCCGCTATGGGCGACATTGGCGCACAGCGCGGTCCTGGCGATGATGCCGGAAAGCACTGATCATGCTCGAGACGATGATCTGCGCCCTGTTCACGGTGTTTCCCGATTTTCTGTACAGACGGTTCGTGCAGGGCAAGCGGCTGGGGCATGAGATCACCCTTTTCACCATGTGGTATGAGCTCCGCTGGGGTCTGACCACCTGCGCCATCCTCGCGCTCACCGTGATCACGACCCTGTTCTATTTCCACCCGGCGACAAGTTCCGTCGCATCCTACTTCCGAACGGTCACCATTCTGCCCCAGGCGGGTGGGCGTGTTTCCGAAGTATTTGTCCGAAACAACGAACTCGTCACGCTTGGCCAGCCGATTTTCCGGCTCGACGACCATTCTCAGCGCGCGCAGGTTGAGGCCGCCAAGGCACAGATCGCTGAAGTTCAGGCCTCGCTCAAAGTTGCGGAAACCGATCTGACCGAGGCGGAGGCCTCCATCGCCGCTGCGGCGGCATCGCTTGCTCAGGCGGCGGAGGATCTGGCACGAAATGAAACCCTGCGCGATGAAGGATCCAGCGCCGTGCGCCTGGCAGAAGTCGAGCGGCTGGAAAACCTTGTGGCCGAACGAACGGCACAGATGAACGTGGCCGAGGCCCAGCAGGCTGAAGCACAGGAAAGGATCGACACGCTGATCCCGGCGCAGCTTGCCAACGCCTTCGCACAACTCGATGCGGCGATTGCCGAACTGGACAAGACAGTCGTCTATGCAGGCGTGACCGGGCGCGTCGAGCAATTCGGGCTTCAGGTCGGCGACTATGTGAACCCGATCCTCCGCCCTGCAGGGATATTGGTGCCGAGTTTCTCAGGTCGCGACCGGTTCGAAGCGGGATTCAACCAGATGGCGGCGCAGGTGATCAAACCTGGCATGATCAGCGAAATCGGCTGTATGACGAAGCCGTTTACCGTCATCCCCATGGTGGTGGTCGAGGTCCAGGACGTCATTCCTTCCGGCCAGGTACAACCGAGCGACCGGATCCTGGAGCCGCAGAACAACCCGCCACCGGGATCCATCACGGTCTATCTCGAGCCGCTCTACGAGGGGCGGACCGACGGTCTTCCCCCCGGGAGCAACTGCATCGCCAATGTGTACACAGACACGCATGAGCTTCTCGAAGATCCTGATCTGAGTACAATGCAACGCGCTTTTTACCACGTGGTCGGCACCATCGGCGTGGTGCACGCGGCCGGGCTGAGGCTGCGCCTTTTGTTGATGCCGGTTCAAACCCTCGTGTTCACCGGCGCGCACTGAGACGACCCTGCCCGGAAGCTCCGCACGAACCGTGTCCTGCAGTTCTCTGGAGTCCAAACAAATACTCTCACTTGGTCGGATCGCTGTCATGTTTTAGGAGAAGGAGTTTCAGAGATCGCGAGGAAACGCGAAAGACTGAGGATGTCGTCGAAAAGGTTCGATGTATTGGCGAATTGGCCGGTCAATTGGCGGATGTCCTGACCGAAATTTGCATATGGCCTCCACAACCGCGATGAAGGCGATGGAAGCGTGTCTGGCAAGCCAATATCTCAGACGACAATGCTTCCTGAAGAATGAGTTCCGGAGCGTATTTCACCAGAGACGGTTCGAAACGACTATCCAGCGCGCGCCAGATACTCCGGAAAACTATTTTGATTTATCAAAACATGAGAGTTCGCAGTCTATCTTGCAGTGCAGAAATGAGCTTTGCAGGCCCAGTATGATGCAGCCGAAAAGAGATCATCGAAGCACTGAGAACCCTTGGTTTTGATGGCCTCAGCAGCATTTTTGATCGAGAAAAGAAGAATGGTGGAGCCAAGGGGAGTCGAACCCCTGACCTCTTGCATGCCATGCAAGCGCTCTCCCAACTGAGCTATGGCCCCTAACCCGTAGCCCGTCAGGGCCACAGAGCGTCCTTAGAGTTTGGCGTGGGTCTGTTCAAGAAAAAAACGTGAGCCCACACGGCAGGGGTGACCTCAGCTGTCGTCGTCGTCAGACGCCACATCGGCGATGTCGTCGAGCGCGACCGTATCGTCGTCGTCGTCATCGAGAACTTCATCGCCCAGATCGACATCGGTCGTATCGTCATCGTCCTCTAGGACAACGGTTTCGTCATCGGCCTCCGTCTCGGGCTTGGCCTTCGACTTGTCCTTGGCGGCAGACTTGTCCGCGGAAATCGACCGTGTGCGGCTCCCGGTGTCGATCTCCACCACGTCGCCGGTATAGGGGCTGACGATCGGGGTGCGGCCCAGGTCGTAAAACCGTTTGCCGGTTGTCGGACACACCCGTTTTGTCCCCCATTCCTCTTTCGCCATTGCGATCTACCTCGTCTGCGGCTCATCGATGAAAGGTTGGGCGGTGCCATAGGCGCACAAGCTTGTCAAAGCCTTTTATGCCCGCTGGACGCAGGATAGAGGGTAAGGACAAGGGGCGGCGCGGGCCGGGTGCAGATGCTGAGTGGCGGGAGGCCATTGATGGTGGAAAAACTGGTTGTCGGCGGGGATCCCCGGATCGAAGCTCGGGTGCGCCGCTCGGCGCAAGCCCGGCGGCTATCGCTCCGGGTGTCGCGGCTCGACGGTCGGGTGACGCTGTCGATCCCGCGGGCTGTCCCGATCCGCGAGGCCGAGGCCTTCCTGCGCGATCGGGCCGCCTGGTTGCGCCAGGTTCTGGCCGAACAGCCTGCTGCGGTGACGGTCGGACCGGGGGTTTGCCTGCCCGTCGGCTCAGACCGCGTTCTGGTCAGTGCCGTGGCACGCGGTCCGGCGCGCCTGGAAGAAGGACAGCTGTTCGTGCGCGCCACGCGCCCCGCAGGTCCGCAGGTCGCCGCGGTTCTGCGCGCACGCGCCAAAACGTTGCTGGAACCCGCTTGCCGTCGCTACAGCGCCCGCATCGGCAGAGTGCCCGGACGCATCAGTCTGCGCGATACCCGCTCCCGCTGGGGGTCCTGCACCGAGGCCGGCAATCTGATGTTTTCCTGGCGGTTGGCCATGGCCCCGGAGCCGGTGCTCGACTACGTTGCCGCTCATGAAGTGGCCCATTTGCGCGAGATGAATCACTCTTCCCGGTTCTGGGCCCTGGTCCGCCAACTCTGCCCGGAGTTCGAACGATATCGCGGCTGGCTTCATGCTCATGGCGCGGCCCTGCACCGCTACCGATTCGACGGGGGCGACGGGTGATGGCCGCCCGCAGTGCAGAGACGGCGGGCACGCCCGTCCATGATCGCATCTACAGGACCCTTCGGACGCGCGTACTGCTGGGCGAGATCGCTCCCGGCGTGGCCCTGACGCTGCGTGGTATCGCCGAGGAGTTTGGCGTGTCCATGACCCCTGCGCGCGAGGCGATCCGCCGCCTCGCCGCCGAAGGCGCGCTGACGCTCTCCTCGTCCGGCCGGATCTCGACGCCGGAGCTGTCGGCCGAGCGGATCGAAGAGCTTGCCGCGATCCGAGCGCTGCTGGAACCCGAGCTCTCGGCCCGCGCCCTTCCGCGCGCGCACGGTACGCTCATCGAACGGCTCGAGGCGATCAACGACGCCATCCCGCCCGTGACCGCACCGGGCGACGAGGTGTCTTACATTCGCGGCAATCTGGAGTTCCACCGCACGCTCTACCTGCGCGCGCAGGCGCCGCTGATGCTGGCCATGCTGGAAACCGTCTGGCTGCAGCTCGGCCCGACCATGGGCAAGCTCTACGGACGACTCAACCGCACCGAGCCGCCAAAAGGTCACGAGCTGATCATCGCGGCCTTGAAGGCCGGGGACGAACCCGGCCTGCGCGTCGCAGTTCGATCCGACGTTACCCAGGCCCTGCGATTGCTGACGCCTTGAGTACGGCCCACGTTCCTAAAACAGTCTCGCGATAGGTAGGATGCTTCTTGTTGGAGCAATCATTGAAATCTGCGCCGGGCCGTTGACGCAACGCGATCGGCGTGGGGCTCCCTTCGGATACACGGAGCGTTGAACACTATCGTTCAGTCGCGGGGGACGCTTGCATCTGGTAAAGAGGTGGACGAGCGCCTAGCTCGCGGACAAAGGCGTTCTGCGAGAGAGGATAGCCGGTGTTGAAGACGAGTTTAGCCATTCTGGCCATTGCGCTCGGTGCACAGACCGCACGGGCCGAAACATTCGTTCTGGTGACCCACGCCACCGGGACGGAAGGTTTCGTGCAAATCCTGGAAAAGGCTGCACGCGATGCAGGGGACGCGGTAGGTGCCCAGATCGAAACCTTCACGAACCCTTCAGGCGATCTGGCCGACATGGCCAGAACGATCCAGGCCGTCACCGCCAAAGGTCCAGACGGTCTCATCGTAACCCTGCCGGATGCGTCCGTCCTGGGGCGTGCCTTGAGAGCTGCGACGTCTTCGGGAATTCCCGTGATCACGATCAATTCCGGGATCGATTTCTACGAAGATGTGGGTGCAATTACCCATGTGGGACAGGATGAATACTTGGCCGGGTTCGGCGCCGGGGAGCGCGCGAAGGAAGAAGGCGCCACAAACACGCTCTGCTTGAACCCCGATCGCGGCAACAACGCGTTTTCCGAGAGATGCCGCGGCTTCTTTGATGCGATCGGAGCGGAGGGAACGGAACTCGAAACCTCGTATGATCTGGTGCAGATACGCGCACGCACCGCGGCGGCGCTCCGCGCAGATCCCGAAATCGACAGCATCCTTGCCCCCGCGCCGACGCTCTGCACGACCGCGGCCATGGCTGTCAAAGATATCAGCGTTGATGTCCACCTTGCCTGTTTCGACCTGAGCGATGGGATCGCCGCTGGCATAAAGTCTGGCGAAATTGACTTCACGGTCGACCAGCAACTGCGTTTGCAGGGCTACCTTCCGGTGATCTATCTGGACCTCTACAACACCGGCAGCGGGCTGGTTCCGTCTGCGCCCACTCTGACCGGTCCCGCATTTGTTGATGCGTCGAATGTCGAGGGCGTGAAAGCTCTGGCCGGTGTCGACCGGTGATCATCGCTGCGCCGCGCCGCAATTCGCCCGCTAGGGCGCGCGTCGCAGGTAGGACACGGTCGCTCAGAGGCCGCCACGCTCCTTCAAACGGCACAGTTTTGGGGCCCAATCGTCGCGCGAACGAATGGCTGCCGGCGGGCGCGGGCTGAGAGATCCCGTAGAAGACGCGCCCAAGGCTTGGATCACGCGTGGATCGCGCCGTCCCCGCAGGCGAGCGCCGCTTCGCGCACAGCCTCCGAATAGGTCGGATGCGCGTGGCAGGTCCGCGCGAGGTCTTCGGCCGCGGCGCCGAACTCCATCGCGACGCAGATCTCGTGCAGCAGATCGCCCGCCATTGGACCGATGATGTGGGCGCCTAGGATGCGGTCGGTCTCCTTGTCGGCGAGGATCTTCACAAACCCGTCGGCTGCGAAATTGGCCTTGGCCCGGCCGTTGCCCATGAAGGAGAACTTGCCGACCTTGTAGGCCCGGCCCTCTTCCTTGAGCTCCTCCTCGGTCTTGCCGACGCTCGCGACTTCCGGGTGGGTATAGATCACACCGGGGATCACGCCGTAATTCACATGGCCCGCCTGACCGGCGAGGATTTCGGCCACAGCCATGCCCTCATCCTCGGCCTTGTGGGCGAGCATGGGGCCGTCGATCGCATCGCCGATGGCATAGATTCCGGCGACGTTGGTCTGGTAATGCCCATCGGTCTTGATCTGTCCGCGATTGGTCATCTCGACCCCCAGATCGCCGAGGCCCAGCCCGTCCGTATAGGGCCGCCTGCCGGTTGCGACGAGGACTGTGTCAGCCTCCACCGTATGCTCGCTGTCGTCCTTCTTGAGCTTGTAGGTCACCTTGGCCTTGTCGCCCGAGGTATCGACGGACTGGACCGCGGCGCCGAGCGTGAACTCCAACCCCTGTTTGGTCAGGATCTTCTGGAACTGGCGTGCGATCTCCGCGTCCATGCCGGGCGTGACGCCGTCCATGAACTCGATCACATGCACCTTGCTGCCCAGCCGCGCGTAGACCGAGCCGAGCTCCAGCCCGATGACACCCGCGCCGATCACCACAAGCTCCGAGGGGATCGCGTCAAGCTCCAGCGCCCCGGTGGAGGTCACCACGGTCTTTTCGTCGATCTCGATGCCGGGCAGGCTCGTGGCCTCCGACCCGCTCGCGATAATGATGTTCTTGGCGCTATAGATCTCGTCGCCGACCTTGACCTTGCCGGGTTCCGGGATCGAGCCCCAGCCCTTGAGCCAGTCGACCTTGTTCTTCTTGAACAGGAACTCCACGCCCTTGGTGTTCTGGCCGATGACGTCGTCCTTGTAGGACTTCATTTGCGCCCAGTCGACATCCGGAGCCACGCCGTTGATGCCCATCTTGGCGAAGTTTTCATGAACCTCGTGGACCTGATGGCTGGCATGGAGCAGCGCCTTGGACGGGATACAGCCGATATTGAGGCAGGTGCCCCCGAGCGTTTCGCGCCCCTCGACGCAGGCCGTTTTGAGACCGAGTTGCGCGCAGCGGATGGCACAGACATAGCCGCCCGGGCCGCTGCCGATTACGATCACGTCATAGTCTGCCATCTGGTTCTCCTTTGCGCGGCCCTGCGCGTTCGTCGCATGTCCCGCCGTCTTTTGGCAGCCACTGCATTTCGCACCATAGGACCAATTGTCAGAGCAGGGAAACCGTAGCCAGCGCCATTGTCGCGGCAAAGCCCACCATCCAAAACACCGACCGCCAGGGCTGCCAGCCAAAGGCATAGGCCGGTACATAGACCACGCGTGCCGCGAGATAGGCAAAGGCCAGCATTCCCGTCAGGGCGCTGCCCTTGTCGGTAATCACAACCAGCAGCACGGCGGGTGCAAAGAGCGTGAGCGCCGTTGCATGGTTGTCGAGCGCCCGCGACAGCCGCGCGGTGCGGGCACAGACCTTGTTGGCAAGGGGACCGTCATCGCGGGGCGCAAGCGTGACCTGTGTGCCGAGTTCGCGATTGGCCGGGATGGATACAAGCACATACTGCACGCCCTGCCACAGAATAGCGAGGGCGAGGGCGGCAAGTTCGGTCGTCATCAAAACACCTCATCTAGCATGCATGAAGAGCCAGATGTGGGCGCCCGGTGAGAGGTCAAGCGTGCGGGGCGCGCGGCGCCTTGCGCATCGCTCGGGCCAGGATCGCCGCATGCAGCGCGACGATCGCGGCGGCGGACAGCAGATGCTGGACAAGACTGGCGGGAACGACCGCCGCAAGCGCCAGGGCGAGTGGGAGAAACAGCGCCACCGATGTCGCCAGCCCGGGATTGTAGTCGCGGCGCCCCGCGGCTTGGCCGACATGTACCAGGGCGTTGATCCCGACGAGATAGAGTGCGAGGGTCGCCCAGCCGGGATCCAGTCGGACGGTCAGCCAGAGGGTGGCGGCCAGAAGAACCCAGACGCCGACGAAATTGACGAAAAAGACATCCCCGATCGTCAGCCCGGCGCGCCCCGCGGGCACCATGTCATTGACGAAGCTTCGAAAACGGTCGTCGTCATGCTCTTCGTACTGGTGGATCATATAGACCGGCAGGCAGAGCCACGTCAGAAGAAACACCCAGCCGCGCCCGTCGGCCAGCAGCGGCGTGAGAGCGAGCAGGATCACCGCGGCGAGCACGCCACCATAGACCCAGTTCGCGGCAAGTCGGTCCAATCTCAGATGCGCCATCGCAGAGGCCCCGATTCCCAATACAGGTATCGAACGCCCCGGCGCCGTCCGGGCGGCAGAGCGTTACCCGACAGGACGTGATCCGCGTTCAGGCCGTTTCAAGGAAGGTGTGGACCTGATTGACCACGCCGGCGCGCTCGTCCCCGGCGACGGGGTCTCCTTCGATCCAGACCTCCGCGCGGTGGCGATCTTCGACTTCGAAGAGAATCCAGACGCGGTTGGGGTTTTCAGGCTCGTGTAGGACTCTCAACGGATGCAGACCGGCATGGCTGAGCCCGCTGCGCTCACCGTCGAAGACTTCGCGCCACGCGTTGTAATCGGCCGTGTCGAAGGTTGTGATCATATGAAGCGACATCTGTGGCCTCCTTTCGGGTCGCCGCCGTCAGATAGACCGGGGCGCGGATCAGGGATGGGTCCTAGAGACCCGTTGTGCCCGGTGCCGGGCGCGGGCCATCGGTCATCGTGCCCTCGGCCTTGGGTAGCCGGTCGATCGCGCCTGCGATGCCATCGGTGGCAGCCTCGCCGGAGGTTCTGGCTGGCTGTTCGCATGCGGAAAGCCCCGCCAACGCGGCCAGAAAGGCGAAGCAGACAAGACGGGGCATGATACTGATCTCCAAAACGGCAGGGGTGTTCTTAGTATCCGGCGGCGTGCTCTCCGTCCAGAAACCGGTCGAGACAGGTTGAAGCAAGTCGCCGGAAAGGGCCGCGCGCGGCTCTTTCCAAACTCCCGGTCACGCAGGCTCAGAGATCCATGAGCATCCGCCGCGGGTCCTCGAGCGCTTCCTTGACGCGGACGAGGAAGGTCACCGCGCCTTTGCCGTCGACGATCCGGTGATCGTAGCTGAGCGCAAGGTACATCATCGGGCGGATCTTGATCTCGCCCTTCACGACCATGGGGCGTTCCTGGATCTTGTGCATGCCCAGAATCCCGGACTGCGGCGGGTTCAGGATCGGCGCGGACATGAGCGAGCCATAGACCCCGCCATTGGAGATCGTGAAAGTGCCGCCCTGCATTTCCGCCATGCTGAGCTTTCCGTCCCGCGCGCGCTTGCCCTTTTCGGCGATGGCCTTTTCGATCTCGGCGAAGGACATCGCATCGGCATCGCGGATCACCGGCACCACAAGGCCCTGGGGCGTGCCGGCGGCGATCCCCATATGGACGAAATTCTTGTAGACGATGTCGGTGCCGTCGATCTCGGCATTGACCTCGGGCACTTCCTTCAGCGCGTAACAGCAGGCCTTGGTGAAGAAGGACATGAAGCCCATACGCACGCCGTACTTCTTCTCGAAGAGCTCTTTGTACTCCTTCCGCATCGCCATGGTCTCGGTCATGTCCACCTCGTTGTAGGTGGTCAGGATCGCGGCAGTGTTCTGGCTGTCCTTCAGGCGGCGCGCGATGGTCTGGCGCAGCTTGGTCATTTTCACCCGCTCCTCGCGGGCGGCATCCTCGGCCGGGACCGGGGCGCGCGGTGCGGTCGGAGCGGCGGGGGCCTGTGCCGGGGCGGTCAGGGCCTTGAGGACGTCCTCTTTCATAATGCGCCCGTCGCGGCCGCTACCAGCGACCTGATCGGCGCTCAAACCCTTTTCGGCCATCAGTTTGTTGGCGGACGGCGCATTCTCGACATCGGCCTTGCCGCCTGCATGCGCCTGGACCTCCGGTGCGCGCTCGGCCTCGCCCGGGTCCGCGCCGTTGGCCTGGGCCTGCCCGCCGGCGGCGGCATCGAGCACGGCGATCTTGGCATCCGCCGTCACGGTCGCGCCCTCCTCGGCCAGGATTTCAGCCAGGACACCTGCAGCCGGGGCGGGGACCTCGACACTGACCTTGTCGGTCTCCAGTTCGCACAGCATTTCGTCCTGCGCGACGCTGTCGCCGACGGACTTGAACCAGGTCGATACCGTAGCCTCCGTGACGCTTTCGCCGAGCGTCGGCACCATCACGTCGACACGGGATCCGGCGGGGGATGCGGTCGGAGCGGCGTCCGCCTTGGCCGGCGCGGCCTCCGGTGCGCTGGCCGGGGCAGCTGCGGCGGCGCCCGCGCCTTCGGAGATCGAGGCCAGCAGCGCATCGACCCCGACGGTGGTGCCTTCGTCTGCGACAATCTCGGAGAGCGTTCCGGCGGTCGGCGAGGGCACCTCGACGGTTACCTTGTCGGTTTCGAGTTCGCACAGCATCTCGTCCTGTGCGACGGCGTCGCCCGGTTTCTTGAACCAGGTGGCGACGGTGGCTTCGGTAACGCTCTCGCCGAGGGTGGGGACGCGGACTTCGGTGGACATGGGCTCTTCCCTTCGGATGTCGTTCAGATGGCGGCGGTGAGCGCGTCTTCGACCAGTGCGGCCTGCTGCGCCTTGTGCTGGCTGGCGAGCCCCGTCGCCGGAGAGGCGGAGGCTGCGCGGCCCGCATAACGCGGGCGCGAATGCGCGGCACCGATCCGTGTCAGCACCCATTCGATGTTGGGCTCGATAAAGGTCCAGGCGCCCTGGTTCTTGGGCTCTTCCTGGCACCAGACCATCTCGGCGCCCTTGAAGCGCTCCAACTCCTTGACGAGGCTCAGAGCCGGGAATGGATAGAACTGTTCGACCCGCAGCAGATAGACATTGTCCAGCCCGCGCGCGTCCCGTTCCTACAGCAGATCATAGTAGACCTTGCCCGAACACATCACCACGCGTTCGATCTTGTCGTCGGCGACCAGCTCCGTCTCCGAACTCCCCAGTTGCGCATCGTCCCACAGCACGCGGTGGAAGGATGAGCCGTTGGTGAAATCCTCGGTCTTCGAGACGCAATGCTTGGCGCAACAGCGATTTCGGTGTCATCAAGATCAACGGCTTTCGGAAGCTGCGATGCAGCTGCCGGCGCAGGATGTGGAAGTAGTTCGCCGGGGTGGAACAATTGGCGACGATCCAGTTGTCTTCGGCACTCATCTGCAGGAAGCGTTCGAGCCGGGCCGACGAATGTTCCGGCCCCTGGCCTTCGAACCCGTGGGGCAGCAGCACGACCAGACCCGACATGCGCAGCCATTTGCGCTCGCCCGAACTGACGAACTGGTCGAACATGATCTGGGCGCCGTTGTCGAAGTCGCCGAACTGGCCTTCCCACATCACCAGCGCATTGGGCTCCGACAGCGAATAGCCATACTCGAAGCCGAGCACCGCATATTCCGACAGTGCGCTGTCGATGACCTCGTAGGGCGCTTGGCCTTCGCGGATATGGTTCAGCGGATAGTAGCGTTCCTCGGTCTTCTGATCGATGAAGGCCGAGTGCCTCTGAGAGAAGGTCCCGCGCGTACAGTCCTGACCTGACAGCCGGACGGGATAGCCTTCAAGCTGCAAAGAGCCGAAGGCCAACGCTTCTGCCGTGGCCCAGTCGAAGCCCTGGCCCGTGTCAAACATCTTGCGTCGCGCATCGACGAAGCGGTTCAGCGTCTTGTGCAGATGAAACCCTTCGGGCACCCGTGTCAGCGCGGT
>JBCDBB010000069.1:0-20180 GCA_039184415.1 Pseudomonadota bacterium | reverse complement strand
CCTGATGACGCTCTCGGGCGCTTGGGACAGGCTGCGCACCGACCCGGTGATCCGGATGATGGTGGTCTCCGTCGGCTTCTACGGTATGTCGACCTTCGAGGGTCCGATGATGTCGATCCGCGCGGTCAACTCTCTGTCGCACTATACCGACTGGACCATCGGCCACGTGCATTCCGGCGCTCTGGGCTGGAACGGCATGATCACTTTCGGGGCGCTCTACTATCTGGTGCCGGCCTTGTGGCAGAAGCGCAGTCTCTACTCGCTCAGCATGGTATCCTGGCACTTCTGGCTCGCGACCATAGGGATCGTGCTCTACGCCGCCTCGATGTGGGTCACCGGCATCATGGAGGGCCTGATGTGGCGCGAAGTCGACGCCAATGGTTTCCTCGTGAACAGCTTCGCCGACACCGTCGCCGCCAAGTTCCCGATGTATGTCGTGCGCGCCCTGGGCGGAGTGCTCTATGTCACCGGCGCCGTCATCATGTGCGTCAATCTGTGGCTCACCATCACCCGTGGCCAAAGCAAGCAGGAAACGCCCGCTCGGGCTCCTGCGGCCACACCGGCAGAATGAGGATCTGACAGATGGGTATTCTCGACAAACACAAGATCCTTGAGACCAACGCCACGCTGCTGCTGATCTGCAGCTTCCTGGTGGTCACCATCGGCGGCATCGTCCAGATCACGCCCCTGTTCTATCTGGAGAACACCATCGAGAAGGTGGAGGGCATGCGCCCCTACACCCCGCTCGAACTGGAGGGGCGCCAGATCTACATCCGCGAGGGCTGCTATGTCTGCCACAGCCAGATGATCCGGCCAATGCGGGACGAGGTGGAACGCTACGGCCATTACAGCCTCGCCGCGGAATCGATGTATGATCATCCGTTCCAGTGGGGCTCCAAGCGGACCGGGCCGGATCTGGCCCGGGTCGGCGGGCGCTATTCGGACGACTGGCATGTCGCGCACCTGATCCACCCGCAGTCGGTCGTGCCGGAATCGATCATGCCGCGCTACGAGTTCCTGCTGAACCGGCTTCTCGATCCCGAGTTGGCAGAGGACCGCGTTCGCACCCATGCCACGGTCGGCGTGCCCTATACCGAGGAGATGCTGGCCAACGCCGCGGCAGACTTCCGGGCGCAGGCAGATCCGGACAGCGATTTCGACGGGCTGCTCGAACGCTATGGCGAGAACGTCAATGTCCGCAATTTCGACGGTCAGCCCGGCGTCTCGGAAATGGATGCCATGGTCGCCTATCTGCAGATGCTCGGCACCCTGGTCGATTTCGAGACCTTCACGCCTGATCCGAACCGCTGAGGGAGAGCCATGGAAACCTATTCCTTTCTCCGGGAGTTTGCCGACAGCTGGCACATGCTGTTCATGCTCCTGTTCTTCCTGGGCGTGATCCTCTGGGTCGTTTTCGGCAAATCCAAGAGCTACCGCGATACCGCTGAGTCGATCTTCCGTAACGAGGATGCGCCGGCCGAAGAGATGCATGTGGACCCGAGCGAAAAGAAAAGCGAGGCCCCCGATGGTCGATAAAGCAGACAAGACACCGCGCCAGGGCGCGAAGCCAGCAGCCCGAAAACAGTCCAGGATGCACCGCGATCCCAAGCCCGAGGTGCCGACCACCGGCCATAGCTGGGACGGGATCGAAGAATATGACAACCCGATGCCGCGCTGGTGGCTGACGGTTTTCTACATCACGATCGTCTGGGGCATCATCTACACGATCCTCTATCCGGCTTGGCCGCTGGTGAACTCGGCAACGTCGGGCATTCTGGGCTGGTCTTCTCGCGGTCAGTTGGCCGAAGAGGTCGAAGCGCAGGACCAGGCCAATGCGGCGATCAACGCGCAGCTCGACTCTGTCGAACTGGTGGCCATCGCGGACGATCCCGAGCTGGAGCAATATGCGATCAACTCCGGCGCCGCCGTGTTCCGCACCTGGTGCAGCCAGTGTCATGGGGCCGGCGCCGCCGGCGCGATCGGCTTTCCCAACCTGCTCGACGATGCCTGGCTCTGGGGCGGGTCGCTGGAGGAGATCTACTACACGGTCGCCTACGGTATCCGGAACGAGGTCAGCGACAACAGCCACTATTCCGAGATGCCCGCATTCGGCGATATCCTCTCGGAAGAGGAAATCGCCCAGGTGGTCAACTATGTCCAGTCGCTCTCGGGCGAGCCACAAGACCCAGCCGCGGCGGCCGCGGGGGCGGAGATATACCTCGACAACTGTTCGGCATGCCATGGCGACGAAGGGCTGGGCGACATCTATCAGGGTGCGCCCAACCTGACGGATCCAATCTGGCTCTATGGCGGCGACTACGACACGCTGGTCGAGACGGTGACCTACTCACGCTTCGGCGTGATGCCGCCCTGGCTGAACACCGACGGCGGTCGGTTGACCGAGGCGCAGGTGCGCGCCGTGTCGGTCTATGTCCACCAGCTCGGCGGCGGTCAGTAGCGCCCGGGCTTCTCGCCCAAGGCAAGACGCGCCCGCAGCCAGCCTGCGGGCGTGTGGCACTCTGGAGCGGCGCGTCGACAGACCTGCGACCATCTGCGCGGCCTTGGTGGCCTGTTGATGCAGGTCAAGGTCTTCGCCAAAGGCAAATGCGAGATACATCAAAAGGAACGACAGCTATATCGGAGTCCGCGACATGAGCGCGACTGAAGAGCCATCCCTTTACGTTGCCCGAGAACCGATCTTTCCCAAGCGCGTAAAAGGGAACTTCCGCACCCTCAAATGGGGGATCATGATCGTCACGCTCGGGATCTACTACATCACGCCCTGGATTCGCTGGGACCGGGGACCCGAGCTGCCGAGCCAGGCGGTTCTGATCGACCTGGCGAACCGGCGTTTCTTCTTCTTCTGGATCGAGATCTGGCCGCACGAATTTTACTTCGTCGCGGGACTTCTGATCATGGCGGGGCTCGGCCTGTTCCTGTTCACCTCCGCCCTGGGACGGGTCTGGTGTGGCTATGCCTGCCCCCAGACCGTCTGGACGGATCTGTTCATCCTCGTTGAACGCTGGATCGAGGGCGATCGCAACGCGCGCATCCGGCTGTTCCGGCAGGGCTGGGACATGCACAAGGCGCGTCTGCGGGTCACGAAATGGGTGGTCTGGATCCTGATCGCCCTAGCGACCGGCGGGGCCTGGGTCTTCTATTTCGCCGACGCGCCGACTCTGCTCCACGATCTGGTCACGTTTCAGGCTGCCCCGGTGGCCTACATCACCATAGGTATCCTGACCGGCACTACCTTTATCTTTGGTGGTCTGATGCGGGAACAGATCTGCATCTACGCCTGCCCCTGGCCGCGCATTCAGGCGGCGATGATGGACGAGGATACGATCACCGTCGCCTATCGCGACTGGCGCGGAGAGCCGCGCGGACGGCACCGCAAGGCCCATGACGATGCCGGCGACGCGCAATCCCTCGGCGACTGCATCGACTGCAATGCCTGCGTCAATGTCTGCCCGATGGGCATCGATATCCGCGACGGCCAGCAGCTCGAATGCATCACCTGTGCGCTGTGCATTGATGCCTGCGACGAGATCATGGCGAAGATCGGGAAACCGCGTGGCCTGATCGACTATATCGCGCTGACCGACGAGATGAACGAGCGCGAAGGCAACCCCAAGGTTCCGATTTGGAAGCATATCTTCCGCGTCCGCACCATGATGTACACAGTGTTGTGGGCCGCGATCGGTGTCGGCCTGGTAGTCGCCCTCTTCGTACGCCCGGAACTGAGCGTCACAGTTGCGCCCGTGCGTAACCCGGTCTTTGTGACGATGTCCGACGGAACGATCCGGAACACATACGACGTGCGCCTGCGCAACAAACATGGCGAAGACCGCGTTTTCGCGGTATCTCTGGCGTCGGACGCGCCGCTTGTCCTGACCGCCGAAGGCGAGGAGGGGGGCGAGATCCTGGTACCCGCCGACAGCACCCAGCTGAAACGGATCTACATCATGGCGGGGCCCGACACCGCCGCCGCGGCCGATCGGATGACCGATGTCAGACTCTGGGTCGAAGACACGGTTTCGGGTGAGCGGGTCTATAAGGATACGGTTTTCAACGGCCGCGCGGCCAGCAACTCAGCGGGGAATTGATCGCATGGCGCCTCTGACCGGACGAAAGGTTCTGTTTATCGCGCTGGCGGCGTTCGGCGTGATCCTGGCTGCAAACCTCACGCTGGCGGTGAGCGCGGTGCGCACATTCCCCGGGCTGGAGGTCAAGAACTCCTATGTCGCATCCCAGAACTTCGACGAAGACCGGGCCGCGCAACTGGCCCTCGGGTGGGATGTCGCGGCGGACTGGTCGAACGGGGTCCTGACCCTGGCCTTCACGGATCCGAACGGCACCCCGGTCGAGGTTGCCGAGCTGAACGCCTTGGTCGGCTGGGCGACCAGTACCCGGGACGACTTCACGCCCGAGTTCACCTTCGACGGGACGGTATATGCCACGCCCGCTGACCTCATCGAGGGCAACTGGAACGTACGCGTGCGCGCGCTGTCCCAGGACGGGACGGAGTTCCGCCAGCGCATCCCGCTTTATATCCGGCCGCCACAGGGATGACGCCATGGCGATGACCTCTCTGGACGCGCCGGAGCGACCTGGGCCCGCCGCGTGCCCGGGCTGTGTCGGCGCACCCGGACAGCACACCACCAAGCCCCTCGATGAGGAGGCGCGGCTGGTTCTGTCGCTGCCGACGATCCATTGCGCGGGATGCATCTCATCCGTCGAGCGCGCGCTGAACGCCACGCCCGGAGTTCACACCTCCCGGGTGAACCTGACATTGAAGCGCGCCAGCGTGGACGCCGATCC
This sequence comes from Pseudomonadota bacterium, assembly GCA_039184415.1. GTDB lineage: Bacteria > Pseudomonadota > Alphaproteobacteria > Rhodobacterales > Rhodobacteraceae > JANSYP01. The sequence continues at coordinate 15,359 of JBCDBB010000069.1, read as the reverse complement.
GGACGTGGCGGTCGGAGACCTGATCACGGTGCTGGATCACGCGGGCTTCGAGGCCCACGAACTCGATGCCGGCGCACTTGCCGCGACGGAGACCGACCGCACCGGACGCGACCTGCTGATGCGCCTGGGGGTTGCCGGCTTCGCGATGATGAACGTGATGCTGTTGTCGATCTCGGTCTGGGCCGGGGCAGACGCAGCCACGCGAGATCTGTTCCACTGGATTTCTGCCGCGATCACACTGCCGGCCATTGCCTTTTGTGCCCAGCCCTTCTTCAAACATGCCTGGTCGGCGCTGCGGGTGGGCCGGATGAACATGGATGTACCGATCGCGCTGGCGATCCTGCTGGCCGCCGGCACCTCGCTCTATGAAACCGCGCAGTCAGGCGAGCATGCCTATTTCGATGCGGCCATCGCGCTGACGTTCTTCCTTCTGATCGGCCGCTATCTCGATCATAGGACACGGGCGGTCGCGCGCTCTGCTGCCGAAGAACTGGCCGCGCTCGAGGTCCCGCGCGTGGTCCGGCTGCGCGACGGGCGGGAAGAAACGGTCGATCTCTCACAGATCACGCCGGGGGATCTGGTGCGTGTACGGCCCGGCGGGCGCATGCCCGTGGACGGCGAGGTCACCGAGGGCAGCAGCGAGATCGACCGCTCGCTTCTGACCGGAGAGACGGCGCCGATGCCCTGCGCGGTTGGGGACAAAGTACAAGCGGGGGAGGTCAACCTGACCGGGCCGCTGACGCTCCGCACCATTGCGGCGGGACGGGACAGTTCCCTCCACGCGCTGGCGGATCTGGTGGCGGTGGCCGAAAGCGGGCGCGCGCGCTATTCCTCGCTCGCCGACAAGGCGGCCAAGCTCTATGCGCCGGGCGTGCATATCATCGCGGGGCTCGCCATGGCCGGGTGGTGGCTCGGAACGGGCGATCTGCGCGTGGCGCTCAACATTGCGGCGGCGGTTCTGATCATCACCTGTCCCTGCGCGCTCGGTCTTGCCGTGCCGGCGGTAACAACGGCTGCGTCTGGCAGGCTGTTTCGCAAGGGGTTGCTGATCAAGAGCGCGACGGCGCTGGAGCGTCTGGCCGAGATCGACACAGTGGTGTTCGACAAGACCGGAACGCTGACCGAAGGCGTCCCGGTCCCCGAAAACAGCGCTGATCTGACCGGAGCTCAGGCGGCGTGCGCTTTGGCGCTGGCCCAGGCCTCGGCGCATCCGCTAGCGGCGGCATTGGCAAAAGACCTGAGCGCGCGCGGCGTCGTCGCGGCCAGTCTGCAGAATATGCGGGAGCGCCCGGGCTTTGGCATCGAAGCGGATCACGCCGGAGTGCCCGTGCGGCTGGGGCGCGCGGATTGGGTCGGGGCGGCGGGCCCGATGCCTGCGCTGACGGCGACCTGGTTCGACGACGGTACTGGAGCGCCGGTCGCACTTCGTTTTCGCGACAGTCTCCGCCCCGGTGCGGTACAGGCCGTGTCGGAGTTGCGCGCCGCGGGGCTCGAGGTGCAGCTTCTGTCGGGCGACAGCGCCGCGGCGGTATCGGCTCTGGCGGCTGAGGCCGGGATCGAGACCGTGCGGGCCGGTGTCCTGCCTGCGGAAAAAGCCGCCCACGTCGCTGCCCTTTCGGATGCCGGACACAAGGTGCTGATGGTGGGCGACGGGCTCAATGACACCGCTGCTCTGGCCGCGGCGCATGTTTCCATTTCGCCTGCCTCGGGTCTCGATGCCGCGCGCGTGGCGTCCGATATCGTGCTGATGGGCAACGATCTCTCGGCGCTCGGCGATGCGCATCGCACCGCCCGTCGTTCCGTCGCGCGCATCCACGAGAATTTCCAGCTGGCGACCATCTACAATATTGGCGCTGTGCCGCTGGCGGTCGCGGGTCTTGCCACACCGCTGATCGCGGCGCTGGCAATGTCGGCCTCGTCGATCACCGTTTCCCTCAACGCCCTGCGCGTGCGATAGTCGGGCCATGGAAGTGCTCGTCTATCTCATTCCGGCCTCGCTGTTTCTCGGCGCCCTCGGACTGGCCGGGTTCTTTTGGACCTTGCGGTCCCGGCAGTACGATGACCCAGAAGGAGACAAGCGCCGTATCCTGAGTTCGGAGTGGGACGACCGGCCGAAGCCGGAGCCGCCCGCGACGCCGGCCCGGTCCAGGCAAGCCTCTAAGCGAAACTGAGCGGCACCCACTGTGAGACCAGCCAGATCGCGCCGAAGAGGATCGCAAAGGTCCCGACGGCGATCCCAATCGCGGGCAGGCTGCCGATGTGGCCCATCTGCATCTGGTCGTGGGATGCCATGGACATGCCAGGCATAGAATGCCGGTCGCGACTCTCCGCCGGTAGCGCGTTGGCCGCCTCGTGGCCACGGTGTCCCAGATGCGGTGCCGGTCCGTCCGCGCCTGGCAGGGTCATGCAGCCATGTTTGAGATGCCGAGCAACCAGCCAGTAGTTGATCGGGTAGGCGAGCAGACCGCCAGCGAGGGTTGCTAGGCTCATGCGAAACCAGAACTCGGGGTTTGCCGGGCTCTCAGATCCGGGCCAGAGATGTGACAGGATCAGCATCATCGGGATCATCCCGGCCATAACCATGTTCATCGAAACCGTCTCGGCGAAGAACGTCTTTCTGACCGCGAGGAAATACCTGCCGCCGTACATGCCCGCCATCATCAGGGCCTGAAACACAAAGAGCCCCACGAAGAATCCGGCGCTGTACTCGATCAGCATGTCCCAGCCATTGGCGAGCGCAAGAATAGGTACGATCGATGCCGCGATGATGATGCCGGTCGCATCGCCCGCAAGACAGCGCATTTCGCTGTTCACCGCCTGCTTCCAGGTCGGCGCGGTATAGAGGTCATGGCCGCCGGGAAACGGACGGCGGCAGGTCAGCAGATAGAGGAAAGCACCGACCGGCCCGGCGTAGAGCGTAACGAGGACCCATGCGAGCCGCTGGACCCAGCTCGTCACGGCGTTCGAAATCGAGTCCCACAGAACAAAGAGTACACTGACCGCGGTCAGGAGAAACCAGACAAGCATCGCACCTTCGAGCAACGTGAAACCCCCAGTCTCCGGACTTGCCGAACGCCTGCGAGGTTAGATCGCGCAAACCGGTCCGTCGAGCCTTGCGACGGCTCGTGTCTACCAATCTGTGTTCAGGTATGGACGCCCCTTGCGATCAGGGACCAATCGGCGTGCAGTCATGGGCCCGCGCCGTGAGCCTCTGGCAGGCGAGCGCTGCGCTCCGCTCGGTCAGACCGACAAAGCTTGCCTCGAACCCACGATTGCCAGGGACCACCTGACGTAGCGCATCGTTGAGGGTTTCGATCTCTATCAGCGCCGTCTTCAGAAGGACGCGTTCCGCCTCGTAGCGGCTGGCATAGGTGCCGATGTTGATCCCCCACTGGCGTCCACCTGACCCCGAAACCCGCGGGACGACGATCGGTGCAGGCACCGTCGTTGCGGAAGCAGCGGAAGCCGTTTCGATGCTGCCATCGGGCGCGGCCGAAACCGCCGAATAGGTGACTTTCGCGGGACGCTGTACGGGCATCGGCCAGGCGGGCACGGTCATGTCGGGACGCCTGCGCGTCACGGCGACCTGGGTCGGCTGCGGGGGGTCAAGCGCGGCCCGGCCCGCGTCCTGAAGCGCCGACGCGATCTGTGCGTCGATCACGTCCTGCGGGACGGTCTGCGCGGCAGTGCCATCGACCGGCGCGTTGAGAATTCCGGCGGTCGACGCCGCTGCGATCTGCTCGGTACCAGTGGTTCCCGGTGGGGCCAAGGCGATTTGCGAGCCCGGGCGCGGTGCGGGCCGCATGCTGCTGGCGATCTCCACGCCGCCGCCGCTGACGACCGCATCTGGGAGCGAGCTGTAGCGCGGCGGACGTGGCTTGCGCAGGGCAACCCGGCTCGGTGCCCGGTCAAACCCCATATCCAGCAGTTCGGCCACACGCTTGTTGCGGGCCGCGCCTGATGTTCCACCGAACATGGTCGCAATGATCCGCTCCCGGCCCCGTTCCGCAGATGCCACAAGATTGAAACCCGCAGCACGCGTATAGCCGGTCTTGATCCCGTCCGCGCCCTTGTAGGCGTTGAGCAGACGGCGGTTGGTGTTGGCCACCTCGGTCCCGTTGGCATTCGTCGTGCGGCGCGAGAAGAGGTTATAGTATTGCGGGTAGTCATAGATCATGTGGCGCCCGAGAATGGTCATGTCGCGGGCCGAGGAATAGTGGCCTTTCTGAGTGAGGCCATGGGCATTCTTGAAGTTGGTGTTTTTCATGCCGAGGGCGCGGGCGGTGCGGTTCATCCGCCGGGCAAAGGCTTCCTCGCTGCCCGAGATGGCCTCGGCGATCGCGGTGGCGGCATCGTTTGCGGACTTCACAGCAGAGGCGCGGATCAGATAGCGCAGTTTCACCCGGGAGCCGGCCTTGAGCCAGAGTTTGGACGCCGGTTCCGCCGCGGCGAATTTCGAAATGCGGACCCGCGTGTCCAGAGAAATCTCACCCCGTCGAACCGCCTCGAACGCGATGTAGAGCGTCATCATCTTTGTCAGGGATGCAGGATGCAGTCTGGTGTCGGCGTTGCGCGAGTGCAGGACCTTGCCGTTGCGCGCATCCATCACCACAGCAGCGTACGGCGCCGCTTGGCTCGCGCCCGCAAATCCGATCGCCAGCATGAGCAAAACCGCTCCGAGCCGGGTCCGTGTCGAAATACGTCCCATACAGTCACCTGCCTGAATCTCTGCACGCCGCCGGTATTCCGGTCGGCGGTATCTTGCCTGCACGAACCGTAACACAAGCGCACCGAATTGCCACAGTATTTGACTAGAGGATCAGCGTTAACGACCGCTGAACTTGACATCTTGCATCTGCAAGCCCGCCAGACACCAGATCTGCTCAGAGCTGTTGCAAGAGCGCCGCAAGCCCGCTCAAATCGTCCAGCTCGCGATACCGTGAGTGCGCCTCGGGCGGATCGGCATGTTCCAGCGCCCAGGACAGACCGTGGGGAACGAACGCGGCCCAGCCGCCGACTTCCAGGACCGGCAGCACGTCCGACTTCATCGAGTTGCCAACCATCATCGCGGTTTCGGCGCCATGACCATGGCGCGAGAAGATCTCTGCATAAACGCCGGGTTTCTTGTCGCTGACGATCTCGATTCCATCGAAAAGATCGCCGAGCCCCGATTGCGCAAGTTTGCGTTCCTGGTCGAGAAGATCCCCCTTGGTGATCAACACCACGCGATGGGTGCCGGCCGCTGCCTCGACGGCTTCGCGGGCATGGGGCAGCAGTTCGATGGGATGGCTGAGCATTTCCTGGCCCGCGTCGATGATCTCCCGGATAATGCGTCCCGGGACACGGTCGTCGGTCACATCGATGGCGGTTTCGATCATCGAGAGCATGAAGCCCTTGATGCCAAAGCCATAATGCCCGATGTTGCGATGCTCGGCCTCCAGAAGGCGCTCCGCCAGATGGTCGGGATCGGCATAGTCGCGCAGCAGGTCGGCAAACCGCGCTTCAGTCAGCTTAAAGAACTGTTCATTATGCCATAGGGTATCGTCGGCATCGAACCCAACAATCGTGACCTGCTTGACCAAACCGTCTTCTCCGCCGAAATTGCCAGGTGAGGATTGCCCTCCGAGGCCGTATGCCCCTTTTCAGGAAGGGGCTTCTGTTTATATTGCCCATTCAGGCAACCGCAGTGAACACCGTGGAGCACGTCAGTTGCAACCGTTCCCGATTACCATGTCAGATGATGACAAAGAGGGCGAAGGCGAAACCGGGGTCATCACCAAACCCCGGGCGAAGACGCAGCGTCCTCCGCTGTATAAAGTGCTCATCCTGAACGATGACTATACGCCGATGGAGTTCGTGGTCCATGTGCTCGAGCGCTTCTTCGGGCTGACGCACAGTCAGGCCTTCGAACTGATGCTCACAGTGCACAAGAAGGGCGTGGCCGTGGTCGGTGTGTTTTCCTTTGAGGTCGCGGAGACAAAAGTCGGGCAGGTGATGGATTTCGCCCGGCGCCATCAGCACCCGCTGCAGTGCACCATGGAAAAGGAGTGATCCGGCCGTCGCTGTGACGCCGGACAACCCTGATGCCATCTGACCGCCTCACCCTGGCGCTCGATCTCGGTGCCGTTGACTTGCCGTCCAAGGGGCCGATCGGACTTTTCACAGACGCCCTGGTTGAACTGCCGCCTGGCCTGTCGCCAGACCGTTTACGCCTTGTCACGCCGTTCTGGCCGGTGGTCGACCGGATGCAGTCGCTTGGGGTGACAACGGCCTCGCCAAGCGACCGACCACCCTTGGCCGCCAGCATCGTGCGCGTATCGCGGAGCCGTGCGGCCAGCCGGCTGGCGCTCGGCCAGGCCATGGCGGCGACCGTGCCTGGTGGCCCCGTGCTCGTCGATGGGCAGAAGACCGATGGTATCGACGCGCTACTGCGGGAGGTGCGAGCGCGTGCGGAAGTACCCGACAGTTTTGTTAAACATCACGGTCGGCTTTTCTGGCTTCCGGCTGACGCGGCATTGTTCGAGGATTGGGCGCGCCTGGTCGAGGACTGGCCCAAGGCCGGCGAGTTTCATACCGCTCCAGGTGGCTTTTCCGCCGACGGACCGGATCCGGCTTCTGTTGCGCTGGCGGCCGCTTTGCCGGAACGGTTGGCCGGGCGGATTGCCGATCTCGGTGCCGGTTGGGGCTATCTCGCGGCACATGTGCTGTCCCGGCCCGAGGTGGAGCAGGTCGATCTGGTCGAGGCCCACCGCGGCGCGCTCGACGCGGCCCGGCGCAATATCCCAGACGCGCGCGCCCGATTTCATTGGGCCGACGCCACGACCTGGGAGCCCGACGCGTCCGTTAACACCGTGGTCATGAACCCGCCCTTCCACAGCGGCAGGGCGGCCGACCCGTCGCTGGGGCAGGCTTTTCTGGCGGCAGCGGCGCGCATCCTGCAGCGCGACGGGACGGTTTGGATGGTGGCCAACCGTCAATTGCCCTATGAGGCAACGATTGCGGAGCTTTTCGCGCGTCAGGAGACCCTCCCGGCGCCCGCGGGGTTCAAGATCATCACCGCGCGCGAGCCGCGCCGGACATCGCGGGCCGCCGCCGCGCGCAGTAACAGGGAGGCCGTCCGTGACCTTTTCCGTTGAGGGCAAGACCGCCATCGTGACCGGAGCCGCCCATGGTGTCGGCCTGGCCATCGGGCGGCATCTCGTTGATGCTGGCGCGAAAGTGATGTTCGCCGACATGGACGAAGAGCAGCTGGAGGCCGAGGTCGACCCTGATCCCGACCATGCCGGGCGGTTTGCTGGCGATCTGCGGGAACGCCTGACCCTGGCCAATCTGATGTCGGCCACCATCGATGCGTTCGACCGTGTCGATATTCTCGTCAATGCCAGCCGCGAGGTGCTGGCATCTGACCCGCTGTCCCCGGCCGATGACGCGGTCGAGCAGCTGCTGCAGCAGAACCTGATGACGAGCCTGCGTTTGAGCCAGCTGGCGGCGAAACGCATGATCTCGCAGGCCGAAGAAACCGAGGATGACGGCCGCCCCGCCGGTTCGATCATCAACCTGTCCTCGATTGCAGCGCGGCGCACGCATCCGCAGCTCCTGGCCTTCTCCGTGTCGGCTGCAGCGCTCGATCAGCTTACCCGGTCGCTCGCCGTGGCGCTTGCGCCGAACCGCATCCGGGTGAACGCCGTGGCCTTCGGGTCGGTCATGTCATCGAGCCTGAAGCACACGCTGAAGGAAAAGACTGACTATCGCGACAACATCGTCGATCACACGCCGCTCCAGCGCATCGCCAGCCCCACCGAAGTGGCTGATACCGTGCAGTTTCTCGCCTCCGAAGGCTCCGGATTTATGACCGGGCAGATCCTGACCGTGGATGGCGGGCGTACCTTGCTCGACCCGGTCGACGCCCCGGCGCACTGACGGGCACTCTCTCAGCTTTCGACTCTCAGCCCATGGGTCTTCTGGCTGCGCGCGATCGCGCGGAACACCTCGGTCAGGCGGTCGAAGCTGCGATCATTGCCGCCCTTGCGCCGGGTGACCAGACCGATGCTGCGAGCGACGCGGTCGCCGGAAAAGCGCAGGGCTCGGACCACGTCGTTGCGCCGCATGATCTCGGACGCGACATAGAGCGCCGGCAGCAGGCTGACGCCCATCCCCATCCCGGTCATCGCGCGCAACGCGTCGAGGCTGGTGCCTTCATAGTCGGTCTGCAGTCGCGCGCCATGGCGGTCGCACAGCAGCCGTACCTGTTCATGAAGGGCGTAACCCGGGCCGAGTGAAAGAACATCGAGACCTTGGAGATCGCATTCGCTCACCGCATCCCGCTCTGCAAGTTCGTGATCCCGAGGGACAGTCAGGAGAAGCGGCTCCCGAAACAGGCGGGCCACTGTGTAGTCCGGCCCAGGCGCCGGCAGCTGGGTCAGGATCAGATCATGTTCGCCGCGGTCGAGATCCTCCAGGACCTGTACCGGCGGAGCCTCTCGGATATAGAGCTTCAGGTCGGGATGTTCGCGATGCAGGCGTCCCACGGCGCGGGGCAGGAAGTAGGGACCCAGGGTCGATGAGGCGCCCAGCCTGACGGTTCCTGAGAGACCGTCGCCGAGGCGTTGGGCATACTCGGCCAGGTCGCGTGTCTCCTGCAGGATGCGCCGGGCCCGGCCAATCACCTCGCGCCCCGCTGCGGTAGGCGTGACGGGGCCACGGCCGCGCCCGACCAGTTGCACGCTAAGGACTTCCTCGAGATTGGCGATCTGTACACTGAGCGAGGGTTGGCTGATGCCGCAACGCTCTGCGGCTCTACGGAAATGGCGAGTCTCATCGAGCGCGACGAGGTACTGAAGCTGTTTCAGAGTCGGCTGCATGCGTTGCTCCCAGCGAATAGGAATTTTCAATCGAAAATCAAAAATCCATTGTCTCGAATATAGGGTGCATCGCTGCCATTTTTGATAGGCGTACTCATTTTCATCGGAGGCCATGATGCTCGATCACCTGTCCAGTCAGTCCGAGATCGCTGTGCGCCGCGGGGCGGCTCGCACAGTTCCGCCGAAACGCCGGCGGATGCGCGCACCGGGTACATTTGTCGGTGTCGATCTCGTCATTGGATGGGACGGGCCTGTGTCCGAGTTGGTGCAGGCGCTGCGCCATACCGGCCTCGAGCGTCTCTTCACTCTGCGTTCGGTGGCGCGGGGCACGCAGTTCGTCTGGCGCGACGGTGAGGGTGAAGGATCTGGCGGTGCCACAAGCCTGACGGGATCCGGCCCCTGGCGGGTGCGCTTCGATGCGACGCCCGAAGCCGGCAACCGAGCTGAGGCCCATCTGCCCCGGCTTCTGGAGAGCGTGGGCTCGCGCATGACCTGGCAGCAGGTCGAAAAGCGCCATCATGTGCCCTTCGCCGCCCAGGAGGAACTCGGCGTCGGGCGGGGCGACATTCGCTGGAAGGGAGATGCCGCATGACTCGCCATGATGCCAGCAGCCACAAATCCGGTGGCCGTCTCGCTGCTCTCGTTCTGCGCCACGCCGCGCTCGAGGCGGCCGTCGGCAGCGAACAGTCCCGCCCCGTTCCCGATATGGCGGCACTGCAGGCGCTCAAGCGCAAGCGTCTTGCGGTGAAGGAACAGATCCACCGTCTCGGCGCGGCCCATGTGCCGCAAGACCGGACCGATTAACGCACATTTCCAGCGTGGTGCCCCGTCTGCAGGGTGCTGTGCGGGAGCATGAAAGGGTGGCACAGATGATCAATCAGAATCTCGACAACTATGAAGGTGCCCGCGGGCTCGAAGCGCTGCTTGCCAGCGGCGAGACCGATCCACGGATCCTCCATGATGCGGTTCTCAATGTAGTCAGCGGGATAGAGGCGTCGCATCGTCCGGTTCCGACCGATCTGCGGCGCGCACTGGAGGAATTGGAGGCCGATATCGCCGAGGCGTATTACAACAACGTCCCGGTCTAGCCTCCGACCCGGCCGGGCGCCGATCTGGGGAGGCGGCGCCCGGTTCAGGCCGGGAAGCGTTCGCGGCAGACTGTCTCGGCGCGCGATGAGAGTTCCACAAGTTTTCCCTGCCGCTCCTTCAGACCGGCGAGTTTCCGGCGTTCCTCCTGCGGGTCTATCGGCACGGCACGTTGGACCGCCCGCGGCTCGGACGTTCCGCAGAACCTTACCCCGCCCCGGTAGTAGCGCCCCCCGCCGACGCAGCCGGTGACGCCCACCCGCACATTCTGCAATTCGGTTTCGTAGGCGAATCCGCGCGCGAGGTTTGCCTCGGTTTCTGCGATCAGCGCGGTCACAGTCTGCAGGTCGCGGTTGACGTTGCGCACGCAGCGTTCCTGCGGGGTGCTGCAGGCAGCCAGAACCAGCAGAGCAATGCATAGGCCGGCGACTTTAGGGCGTCCGCCGATTTTGCTAAGGATACTCATGGCGCGACGCTATCGCCGTGCCGGCAGGTTGGCAAATCACGTGTTCCAGACGTCTGTCGAATGGGTTATGCCGAAACGCGATGCCGGTGAGGAGGGCCCCATGACAGAGCAGTTCGACGATCGCAAAGCGCGTGCTTCGGCATGGTTCCGGGCCCTGCGCGATCGCATCGTCGCCAAGTTCGAAGAGCTCGAGGACACGACGCACACCGGACCGTTCGCGGAGCTTCCGGCCGGTCGCTTCGACGTCTCGGAAACTCGCCGTGCAGCAGCCGATGGCGGCGACGCGGGCGGCGGGCTGATGTCGGTCATGCGGGGCGGGCGGCTGTTCGAAAAGGTCGGCGTCAATGTCTCCACCGTTTATGGCGTTCTGGAGGAACGCGCCCAGCGGGCCATGGCGGCGCGGCGCGATCTCGATTTCTCCGGGGACCCGCGGTTCTGGGCCTCGGGCATCAGCTTGGTCGCCCATATGCGCAACCCGCACACGCCCGCGGTGCATATGAACACACGGATGTTCTGGACGCCCCAGGCCTGGTGGTTCGGCGGCGGGTCGGACTTGAACCCCTGCATCGAGTATCCCGAAGACACGACCGCGTTTCACGATGTGCTGCGCGCGGCCTGCACGCCCCATGGCGCGGAGTATTACGACCGGTTCAAAGCCTGGGCGGACGAGTATTTTTTCGTTCCGCATCGCGGCCGGGCCAGGGGCGTCGGAGGCATCTTCTATGACGATCTGAACACAGGCGACTGGGATGCGGATTTCGCCTTCACTCAGGCGGTGGGGGACGCCTTTCTGCCCGCCTTCGTGCCGATCACCGAAAAGCGCCGCGATATGCCTTGGTCCGACGAGGACAAAGACGCGCAACTGGTCCATCGCGGGCTCTATGCCGAATACAATCTCGTCTATGACCGCGGCACGAAATTCGGCCTGGAGACCGGCCATGACGCAAATGCCGTGCTCATGAGCCTGCCGCCGCTCGCCAAGTGGGTCTGACGACGGCGTATCAGGTGTGCGCCCGGTACCCGTAGCAAGCAACGATGCCAGCGAAGCGCAAATTCCGCGCGGCTAGAGCAATTTGCGTTGAGATGGACCTAGAGGGAGATGCCGCGCCCTCCAGAATGCTTGGAAGCCTCGAAAGGACACTTGAACGTGCTTTCCGAGGCCTTGGAGTGTCTTAGCCATGACGACATCGAGTCCACGGGGTAAGAAACTCTGGCGAATTGCTCTGCCGCTGCCGATCAGAACCGACCGTCTTTTGCTGCGGCCCTGCCGTGAAGGCGATGGCGTGGCATTGGCCGAGGCGGTCGCTGAAAGCTTTGAAACGCTTCATCCTTGGTTCCATGACGCTATGCGCGAGTACGAGGACGAAGCATCCGCCGATTGGCAGGAAGTCGTGGCGTGCCGCAGCCTCTCGGAGTTCAAGGCTCGCGATCGCCTGCAGTTCTTGGACTTGACCGCGGACGGTACTCTGGCCGGGTCCGTCGACCTCTTCGACCCGGATTGGACCAGGCGATCCTTCAGACTTGCCTTTTGGCTTCGACCGAGATTCGCGCGGCACGGCTACATGACCGAGGGAGCAACGGCGATCCTCAAATACGCGTTCTCTGTTTTAAAGGCGCGCCGCGTCACCACGGGCCACGCGGAACCGAACAAACCGAGCGCCGGACTGATCAGGAAACTGGGGTTCCGAAAGCTCTCCAGCATGCCGATGGGCGCGGCAATGCCGGACGGAACCTATGTCGACGGGATCAGCTATGTCATGACTGAGCCGTCTGGACTTCCAGATGTTCAGGTATCCTGGGGCCAGTCTGACCCCGCGTGACAGGGCGCTGCGGACCCCCGCGTTCAGACCGGTGATCCGAACAGGCGCAGACGGCTCACGCCGCCGTCGGGATGGATGTTGAACCGGATGTGTGTCACCGGCCTCTGCTCCAGGATCTCATCGACATAGGTGTGGATCGCATCCGCGCTCAAACGCTGATCCTTCATCAGAACGGGCCAGAACATCGAGTCTGTGACCAGCGCGTCCGTCAGCCCGTCGCCGAAATTCTGCAGGTCGGCCCCTTGGACCGAGCAGCGATCGGGGAAATTACCCTTGAAATGCGCGGTGTCGACAATGATGCGGTCGATGCATCCGCGGGCGCCAAGGGCGATGATCATCCAGTCATAGCCCGGCTCGCGCCGGCGCCGGGTTTCCCACCCATCGCCCATGTTGATGCCGCGCCCTGGCGCGAGAAGGCGCGTGTAGTCGCCGTAGTGGGCATCGGACAGGGCCAGGATGCGACCGCCGTTCAGCGATGCGGCGAGGTCGATATCCTGTCCGCCGGCGGTTACGTCGAGCTCCGGTACACCATAGGCGCGCAAGCGTGCCACGCCGCCATCGGGATAGATATGGAGCCGCAGATGGGTCCAGCTCTCGAAACTGTCGCATTTGAAGAAATGATGCGCACTGGCGCCGAGCGCGCTGTGACGCAGGACCTGAACCCAGCGGGTGTCTTCATCTGGGTCGGTCCCGGGGGGCAGGGACACGGCTTCGATCTTGCAGGCCGGGGCGTAGTTTCCGGTGAAGTGCGCCGTATCGACGTCAAAGCCCAGCAGCCGACCCGGCGCGGCCAGCTTGATCACGGCATGATCGTGCCCGCCATCGCGCCGCCGCTGGGTTTCCCAGCCGTCCATCCATTTTCCGTGATCGTCGAACCGGTCGGGGAAAAACACCGGCACGCTGTCATGGAGCATGCGTTCCAAAGGTGCAAAAAACTCGTTGGTGCAGGATACCGCGCGCGCCCCAAGCCCATCTGAGGCGAGGTTGATGCCCGTCCGGGCATAGAGCGGAACATCTGGGTTCAGGGTCTCGATGGTCGGCATGGGCTACTCCGGCAGGAGCGCGTCAAGACGCAGGCGCGCGATGCGTTCGACCTGACGGCAGGCCTCGTGAAACTCAGTGCCGCGGTCATGGGTCAGGCGGCGTTCGAATGCGGCGATGATACCGGCCTTGTCATGGTCGCGCACGGCGATGATAAAGGGAAATCCGAAGCGCGCGGTATAGGCCGCGTTGAGTTCGGTGAACCTTGCGCGCTCGGCATCGGTCAGGGCGTCGAGCCCGGCGCTGCTCTGTTCGGCCGTGCTCTCGGCAGTGAGGCGCTGCGCCTCGGCCAGCTTGCCGGCCAGATCCGGATGGGCTGTCAGCACACCGAGGCGCGCATCCTCTGACGCGCTGCGAAAGGCGCGAGCCAGAGCGTTGTGCAACCCGGCAGCGCTGTCATGGGCGGGGCCAAGCTCCAGCTCGAACGCGCGTTCCGCGACCCAGGGCGAATGCTCGAAGATCCCGCCATAGGCCGCGAGGAACGCCGCGCGTGTCATCTCGCTGGGGCGCGGTCTGGCAGCGGGCGGATGCGTCGCGGCCCAATGATCGGCAATATCGATCCGGCGGGCGAACCAGACGCCGTCATGTCCTTGGGCATATTCCAAAAAACGGCGCAGCGCCTGGGCCCGGCCGGGGCGCCCGGCCAGACGGCAGTGGAGCCCGACCGACATCATCCTGGGCGCGCCCGCGGCGCCTTGGGCATAGAGCGCGTCGAAACTGTCCTTGAGATAGGCAAAGAACTGGTCGCCCGAGTTGAACCCTTGTGGCGTGGCAAAGCGCATGTCGTTGCAGTCGAGCGTATAGGGCACGATCAACTGGTCGCGCCCGCCAATCTGCGACCAGTAGGGCAGGTCGTCGGCGTAGCTGTCGGCAACATAGGCGAACCCGCCCTCTTCGGCGGCGAGGCGCACCGTGTTCATCGAACAGCGCCCCGTGTACCAGCCGCGGGGACGGCTGCCGGTCACTTCGGTGTGCAGCCGGATCGCTTCCTCCATCTGGGCGCGCTCTTCGGCCTCGTCCATATCCTTGTGTTCGATCCATTTCAGCCCGTGGCTGGCGATCTCCCAGCCGGCCTTGCCCATGGCTGCGACCTGTTCCGGGCTGCGGGCGAGTGCCGTCGCCACCCCATAGACTGTCACAGGGATCGCGAGCTCGGTGAACAGCCGATGGAGCCGCCAGAAGCCCGCGCGCGCGCCGTACTCGTAGATCGACTCCATGTTCCAGTGGCGCTGGCCGGGCCATGCCGCGGCACCCACGATTTCGGACAGAAAGGCCTCGGACGCCGGATCTCCATGGAGAAGGCAGTTCTCCCCGCCTTCCTCGTAGTTGATCACCACTTGCACGGCGATCCTGGCTCTTTCCGGCCAGTGCGGATCGGGCGGATGGGCGCCATATCCAAGCAGATCGCGTGGATAGCGGGGCGGAGATGCTGTCATTTCGGGCGGCTCGCTCAATTCCGCCCGGAAGTAGCGCAGAGCACCGGCCCGATGCAAGCCGGCCCTGCTGCGGTTGCGAAGGCCATTGCGGCGGATTGCGGAATGGGTCAGCCTTTCATACAACAGAGGGGACAAGCCATGCCCAACGGATTTCTGACCACCCATGTTCTGGATACCGCCCGCGGCTGCCCTGCGGCGGGGCTTCGGATCACGCTCCATGACGCAGCCGGGAACAAGCTGAGCGAAGCCGAGACCAATGAGGACGGGCGCACCGACACGCCGATCCTGCCGGGCGAGTCCTTTGCCGCCGGTGTCTATGAGATCCATTTCCACGCCGGGGACTATCTGCGCGCAACAGGGCAAGCGGGAGACGAGCCGCTTTTCCTGGATACCGTGCCGATCCGGTTCGGCATCTCGGACGCCGACAGCCACTACCATGTGCCGCTGCTGCTTTCGCCCTTCGGGTATTCGACATACCGCGGAAGCTGAGTGATGCCGGACGTGATCTTGCTCGAGTCCTGGGTGGAACTGGCCGTGCGCTGGCTCCATGTGATCACGGGCATCGCCTGGATCGGGTCATCCTTCTATTTCATCGCTCTCGACCTGGGGTTGCGTAAGGCGCCGGATCTGCCGCCGGGTGTGTCCGGTG
>JBCDBB010000068.1:0-20184 GCA_039184415.1 Pseudomonadota bacterium | reverse complement strand
ACGCGCTGCGCGGCCCAACGGGAGGCGCCCTCGTCAGAGGACAACGACGGGCGGGAGCGCCCCTCGCCATGCGCCGCCGCAGAGCCTATGTGTCACCTCAGGACACAGGAGCGCGCCCCGAATGACGCTGCAAATCGCCTTCGACAACAGCTATGCCCGCCTGCCAGACCGGTTCTATCATCGCCAGTCGGCGGACCCGGTGCGGGCGCCCGGCCTGATCGCCGTCAATGCCGCGCTCGCCCGTGATCTGGGACTCGATCCGGACGCGCTGGAATCGCCGGATGGTCTTGCCGTCCTCGCCGGCAACGTCGTGCCCGACGGCGCCGATCCGCTGGCCCAGGCCTATGCCGGGCATCAGTTCGGCGGCTGGTCGCCGCAGCTCGGCGACGGACGCGCGCTGCTTCTGGGCGAGGTGGTCGACCGCCACGGCATCCGCCGCGACATCCAGCTCAAGGGCTCCGGCCGCACACCGTTTTCCCGCATGGGCGACGGACGCGCCTGGGTCGGCCCGGTGATCCGCGAATATCTCGTCTCGGAAGCCATGCACGCGATGGGCATCCCCACGACCCGCGCCCTCGCCGCGGTCACCACCGGCGAGCCGGTGATCCGCGAGGCCGTCTTTCCCGGCGCCGTTCTGACCCGCGTCGCAAGCTCCCATATCCGCGTGGGCACCTTCCAGTTCTTTGCCGCCCGGGGCGATGAGGAGGCGGTGCGCCTGCTCGCCGACCATGTCATCGCCCGCCACTATCCCGACGCCGGCGACGCGCTCGGGCTTCTTAGCGCCGTGATCGAGCGGCAGGCCCGGCTCATCGCGGCCTGGATGTCCGTGGGCTTCATCCATGGCGTTATGAATACCGACAACGCCCAGCTTGCCGGCGAGACCATCGACTATGGACCCTGCGCCTTCATGGATATCTACGAGGGCAACAAGGTCTTCAGCTCGATCGATCAGTTCGGCCGCTACGCCTATTCCAACCAGCCCAACATCGCGGTCTGGAACATGGCCCAGTTCGCCACCTGCCTGCTGCCCCTGATCGACAGCGACAGCGATGCCGCCGTCGCCAAGGCCACCGAGGCCGTCCACACCTTCCCGGGGCTCTATACCACCGCCTGGCTGGATCGCTTCCGCGCGAAGCTGGGCCTGACGGGCGCCGAGCCCGAGGATGAAGCGCTCATCGACGATCTGCTGCAGGCGTTGGAGGACGGGCAGGCCGATTTCACCAACAGCTTCGCGGGGCTGGCGGACGGCACCACGCGCGACTGGTTCACCGACCGCGCGGCCTGGGACACCTGGGCGCCGCGCTATGCGGCACGGCTGGAACGCCAGGGCGGCGCCGACCGGGCGGCCATGGCGCGGGCCAATCCGCTGGTGATCCCGCGCAACCACCGCGTGGAGGCCGCGATCGCCGCCGCGGCAGAGGGCGACTATGCGCCCTTCCGGACACTCCTTGCCGCCGTCACCCGCCCGTTCGAGGTGCCGGAGGATCCGGCACTGCGCCTGCCGCCGGACCCCGATGAGGTCGTGCACCGCACCTTCTGCGGCACCTGACCGGCCCGCGACCTGCATCGCCCGGCAGGGCCAGACCGCCCGCGATCAGACCATGGGACGCGCGCGGCGCGAGGGACGGTTGATCAGCACCAGCCCCACCGCCAGCAGCCCTGCCGCCACCGCCAGGCCGGGGCCCAGCCGCTCGTCCAGCAGCAACCCGCCGAAGAGCACTCCGAAAAGCGGCGAGAGAAAGCTGAAAGAGGCCACCTGCGCGGCCGGGTAAATGCCCAGAAGCCACAGCCACAGCAGATAGCCGAAGCTTGCGATCACCAGGACCTGAAACAGCAGCCCCGCGATATGGATGGCCTCCGGATCGCGCAGGAGCGGCCCGAAGAGCGGTGCCACGAGCAGAAGAATTGGCGCCGAAACAAGCAGTTGCCAGACGAGCTGCATCTCCGGCGTCGCCTCCCGCAGCCGCGTGCCGCGCGCGCAGAGCGCGATTGCCGCCCAGGCCATCGCACCGGCGAGCGCCAGAAGATCGCCCAAGAGGCTCGCCTGGCCGGCGACATCGTCACCACGGCTGACCAGCGCCACGACGACGCCCGCAAAGGCCAGCGCCAGCCCCGCGCTCTTGCGCAGCGTCAGACGCTCCCCCAGAAACGGCCCGGCCGCCAGCGCCAGCCAGACCGGCATCGAGTAATAGATGATCGACACGCGGATCACGGTCGTCAGATCCAGCGCGAGAAACAGAAAGATGAACTCCACCGCAAAGACGGCGCCGATCAGCAGCCCCGGCCCGATCTGGTCCCGCGGCACCGCAAAGGACATGCCCCGCCAGCGCATCCAGAGCCCCATGCAGACCAGCGCCCCGGCCGATCGCAGTCCGGCCAGAAAGACCGGCTGGAACCCCTCGTTGGCGACCTTGATGACGACCTGGTTGAACGCCATCAGTGCGGCGAACCCGATCAGCGCCGCCGCCCCCTGCACATCCATCTGCCGCGTTGCCGCCACCTGCCCGCCCAGCTTTTTTGTTTAAAGCGTTACACAACGCGCCCTACCCTGCGATAAGGGGCATGCCAACAGGAGAAGAGACGACATGAGCTTCATGGGAACGCTGACCAAGGTGGCGATGGGTTTTGCCGCCGCCAAGGGTCTTGAGCAGTACAACAAGATGGGTGGCATGGCCGGCCTGCAATCGGCAATGGGCGGCCAGACCGGCGCCGATATGGTCAACAATCTCGGCGACATGGCCGAGAAATTCGGCCTTCCCGGCGGCAAGCAGGGCGTGCAGGACATGATGTCCAGGATGGGCTTCGGCGCCGCCGCCGGCGACAGCCAGCAGGCCGGGATGGCGGGTCTCGGCGGTCTCATGGCGGCCATGGGCGGCGCCGCCACGGCCGGCACCGCGCCGATGACGCAGATGTTCGAGGCCATGGCCGAAAAGAACCCGCTCAATCCCATGGTCGAGGACAATGCCAAGCTGATGATCCGCGCGATGATCCAGGCCGCCAAGGCCGACGGGGAGATCGACGCCGAGGAGCAGGCCAAGATCATCGAGCATCTGGGCGACGCCACGCCCGACGAGCTGGAATATGTCAAGGAACAGCTCGCCGCGCCGCTCGATCTCGAAGGGCTCGCCGCCAGCACCCAGGACCAGATGAAGGCCCAGGTCTATGCCATGTCGCTGATGGCCATTCGCCTCGATAGCAATGCCGAAAAGCTCTATCTCGACAATCTCTCCAGGGCGCTCGGACTCAGCGACACCGCACGCCAGGGCATCCACGCCTCCATGGGCGCCGGCGGCTGAGACCCCGGCCCAAGGCACATCGAAGGACGCGCCACCGTGGCAGGGATCGCCTACAGGGTGCTCGACGTGTTCACCGACAGGCCGCTGGCGGGCAATCCGCTGGCGGTCATCCCCGAGGCGGACGGGCTCGCACCCGACCGGATGCAGGCCATCGCGCGGGAGTTCAATCTCTCCGAGACGGTCTTCGTGGTCCCTTCGGACGATCCGGACTGCCTGGCCCGCCTGCGCATCTTCGCGCCCGGAATGGAGCTGCCCTTTGCCGGCCATCCGGTGATCGGAACCGCCGTGCTTCTGGCCGGTCTCGGGACGGTCTTCGGCCAGAGCGTCGGGCCGAATTTCACCCTTGAGACGGGCATCGGGCGCGTGCCCTGCAGTCTGCGGACCGCGGGCGGCCTGACCCATGCGACGCTCGTGAACGGCGCGCCGCTCAACCAGTTCGGGACCGTGGCGCCGGAACTGATCGCCGCCTGTCTGGACATCGCGCCCGACAGGATCACCGCGGCGCGGCACGCCCCGACGATGGCCTCCAAGGGCCTGCCCTACGCGCTGGTGGAACTGGTGGACCTGCCCGCGCTCGCCGCCTGCCGGCCGAACAGCGCGGGCTTCGCGCGGGCCGAGGCACAGCATGCGACGGGACAGGGCCCGTTTTCGGTCTACGCCTATGTCCGGCGCGGCCCGGAGGCCTGCGCCGCACGGATGTTCGATCCGCTCTCCGGCATCCCCGAGGATCCGGCCACCGGCAGCGCCGCCGCCGCGCTGGCGGGTTTTCTCGCCGATCTGACGGACGCGCCGGTGCGCCTGACGATCGACCAGGGTGTCGAGATGGGCCGGCCGAGCCGGATCGAGACCGAGGCCCGCCTGCGCGCCGATGGCGGGTCGGACGTGTCGGTCAGCGGCAGCGCGGTCGAAGTCATGGAAGGCACGTTGCGCCTCTGATGCGCTGCTTGCATCCGGAAGGGCTGGAGCCACAATGCGGCATCGCGTAAGCACGATTCCGAAAGACGAGAGGCCCCATGACCGGATCGATCCTTGAGCGTTGCGAGACCAAGGGCTTGCGCATGACCGAACAGCGCCGCACCGTCGCCGCCGTGCTCGAAGAGTCCGAGGATCACCCCGATGTCGAAGAGCTCTACGCCCGCGCCAGCGCGCTCGATTCCAACATCTCCATCGCGACGGTCTACCGGACGGTGAAGCTCTTCGAGGAGGCCGGGATTCTTGAAAAGCACGAGTTCGGCGATGGCCGTGCCCGCTATGAGCCCGCCGACCGCGACCATCACGACCATCTGATCGACATGAATTCCGGCGAGGTCATCGAGTTCGTCGATTCCGAGATCGAAGCCCTGCAGGAAAAGATCGCCAAGCGCCTGGGCTACCGGCTCAAGGGCCACAGGCTGGAACTCTACGGCGTACCAATCAAGAAATAGCCGCGCCTTTTCTCAGCCGTCCTGCACCTAGCCGTGCGCAGCAGAGAGCCGCCCGTTCTCCCCCAATCTGTCGGCTTGCATCGGTGGCACGCCCGGGACCTCGTGGCCAAAAAGCGACCCCGGCAAAACGGGTTGGAGACTCACCTTCGGCAAGGACGTAGAGGGCACGCGCACGATCATCTTGCCCGCCGGCGCGGCGCGCCCGACATCCACCCGCGCAGCCGTCCTTGGCAGCAACGGCATCATTGTCGCGGAGTTCTGCAGGGCCTTTGGCAGGCGCGCCCGGTCGCAAACGCCCGGAACGCCGCGCAAGGCGGTCGTGATCACAAAGCCGAACACCCGCGGCAGCGGAGAGACCGGCGGCACGCCGGGTTTCTTCAGCGAAGTCGCCGCGGGCTTTGCGTTGGCCGTTCGGCTGCGCTGGTACCGCAGGTTCCATGTCACCCGGGTCTTCTGACTCTCCATCGAACTGGCGGTCCCGTTCGGCGATGACATGGCCGGTCTGGGCGGCATCCTCTTCGCGGCGGCCCTGGGGCTTTTGGCCGAAGGGAAAACGTCCTCTGGCCCCTGATGGCCCTCACTGGACTGAACGCGGTGGCGTTTCTGGCCCTTGGCTTGCGCGAACCCGGGAAGGCGGAGAACGCACAGGCGCTCCGAAAAATCGGCCAAGGGCCACCGGACAACCGCAAAGGCAACCGCCGCAGCGGCGGGCGGCCTCAGACCGATGTCAGCAGCAGGCTCGTCTCGCTGTTGGACACGCCCTCGATCATCCGCACCTCGCGCAGGACCCGGTCGAACGCCTCAAGGCTCGTCGTCCGCAACTCGGCCACCAGATCCCAGCTGCCGTTGGTCGTGTGCAGCTGGTGCAGCTCCGGCAACCCCCGCAGCCGCTGGATGACCTGACTGGTGGACCTGCCGACAACCGCAATGGTCATGATGGCCCGGATCCTGTCGTCGCCATGGTCCTCGCGCACGCGCACGGTAAAGCCCAGGAGCGCGCCGGAATTCAGCAGCCGGTCCATCCGCGCCTGCACGGTGGAGCGCGACACGCCCAGAATGACCGCCAGCTTCGACACCGGGGCCCGCCCGTCGGCGCGGAGCTGCGCGATCAGACGGCGGTCGAGATCGTCATAGCTGTGCTTGGCATTCTGCTCGACCATGTACTGCAAATTGCAGATTTTGAGCGCAAATTTCAACCGAGTTGACCATTTCCCTGCAGATTGAAAGGCTGCGATGCTGGACCAAACACAGTTCAGACAGGAGCCGCGCGTGCCCGCCCCCACCGCCTCTGACCTCGCCTACGTGCCCTATGTGTCCGTCCAGGACATGATGAAGCTCGTCCACCGGATCGGCATTGAACCGATGCTCCAGGGCATCTGCGCCTATCTGGAGCAGGATTTCCGCCGCTGGGAGCATTTCGACAAGATCCCGCGCGTCGCCAGCCACTCGCGCGACGGCGTCATCGAACTCATGCCAACATCGGACGGCGAGACCTACGCCTTCAAGTTCGTCAACGGCCATCCCAAGAACATGAAGGCCGGGCTCCAGACCGTCACCGCCTTCGGTCTTTTGGCCGATGTGGACACGGGCTACCCCGTGCTCTTGTCCGAGATGACGCTGCTGACCGCCCTGCGCACGGCGGCCATGTCGGCCCTGGCCACAAAAACCCTCGCGCCCCGGGACGCGACGACGCTCGCGATGATCGGCAATGGCGCCCAGTCGGAGTTTCAGGCCCTCGCGCTCAAGGCGATCTGCGGCATCGAAAAAGTGCGCATGTTCGACATCGATCCCGGGGCCACGGCCAAGGCCGCCGCGAACCTCGCCGGTCTCGTAGAAACCGTGGCCTGCGGCTCGTCCGAAGAAGCGATCGAGGGCGCCCAGGTCATCACCACCTGCACCGCCGACAAGCAGTACGCCACGATCCTGACCGACAACCTGATCGGCGCGGGCGTGCATATCAACGCCATCGGCGGTGACTGCCCGGGCAAGACCGAACTGCACAGGGACATCCTGCTGCGCTCCGACATCTTCGTCGAGTTCACCCCCCAGACCCGGATCGAGGGCGAGATCCAGCAGCTCGACCCCGATGCCGAGGTGACCGAACTCTGGCAGGTGCTGACCGGCGCGCGGCCGGGCCGGTCAAGCGCCAGCCAGATCACGCTCTTCGACGGGGTGGGCTTCGCGATCGAGGATTTCTCGGCGCTGCGCTATGTGCGCGATCAGCTCGCCGGCACGGACCTCTATGAACGGCTCGACATGCTGGCCGACCCCGATGATCCGCGCGATCTCTTCGGCATGATCGGCCGCGCGCGGGAGGACGCCTGATGCCCCGGCTCTCCGTTCAGGCCCCCGCCGCCATCGTCATGGTCCGTCCGCACCATTTCACAGTGAACGCCCAGACCGCGGCAGACAACGCATTCCAGTCCGCCCGGCCCGCCGACCGCGATGCGGCCTATGCCGAATTGACCCGGGCCGCCGAAACGCTGCGGCAGCACGGTGTGCGCGTACATCTCTTCGAGGACGAAGGCCGCACCACCCCCGACAGCGTCTTTCCCAACAACTGGTTTTCCACCCATGCCGGCGGCCATGTCGCGATCTACCCGATGAAGCCGGAAAACCGCCGGCTCGAGCGCCGCCAGGACGTGATCGACCTGCTCAAGCGCGACTACCGCGTCCAGGACATCATCGACTATTCGGGACTTGAGGCCGACGGGCTCTTCCTCGAAGGCACCGGCGCCATGGTGCTCGACCATATCGACCGCGTCGCCTACGCGGTCGAAAGCGACCGCACCAGCCCGATCGCGCTGGAGCGGTTCTGCACCCATTTCAACTATGAGCCCATGGCCTTCGCCGCGGCCGACGCCACCGGCCTGCCGGTCTACCATACCAATGTACTGATGTGCATCGGGACCGCCGTGGCGCTCGTCGGGCTGGAGATGATCACCGACCCCGCCCGGCGCGACGAGGTGCGCCGGCGCCTCGAACAGTCGGGCCGCGAGCTGGTCGATCTGAGCCATCGCCAGATCGCCGCCTTTGCGGGAAACGCGATCGAGCTGCAGGGCACGCGGGGGCGGCTCCTCGCGCTCTCCACCACGGCCTGCGACGCCTTGTCCGACGCCCAAAAGGCCAGGATCGAACGGGACGCGACGCTCGTGCCCCTGGACATCCCGACGCTGGAAATGGCCGGCGGCTCCGTGCGCTGCACGATCGCCGGGATCCACCTGACACCGCGGCGCGGCTGAACGGCGCGCAGGCGGCCACGGGACCCAAGAGGCCGGCCCCGCGCCGATGCGGATTTCCGTGTCCGCCGGCTGGCCGCGGGGACGGCAACAGGCTAGCAGGGGCGCGACCCTGCTCCGGAGCTCGCCTTGGACAATCTGCGCGGCATAGCGCTCATGACACTCGCCATGGCGGCCTTCGCCCTGGAGGACATGTTCCTCAAGTTCCTCCTCGAAAGCGTGCCCCTTGGCCAGATCCTCCTGATGCTCGGCCTCGGCGGCACGGCGGTCTTCGGCGCGCTGGCCCGGCGGCAGGGCGCGCCACTCCGCCCCGCCCTGCGGCTCAGGGCGGTGTGGCTGCGCAATCTGGGCGAGGTGCTCGGCACGCTCTTCTTCGTCACCGCGCTCAGCCTCATGCCGCTCTCCACGCTGGCCACGATCCTGCAGACAGCCCCCCTGATCGTGACCCTCGGGGCGGCACTCTTTCTCGGCGCGCCCGTGGGGTGGCGGCGGTGGAGCGCCATCGGTGTGGGCTTTGCCGGGGTTCTCCTGATCATCCGCCCCGGGCTCGACGCGTTCGAGCCGGTCTCGCTCCTGGCGCTGGCCGCGACGACCTGCCTCGCGCTCCGTGACCTGGCCACGCGCGCGATGCCGCCCGAGACCTCCTCGACGCTGCTGGCCGCCATGGGCTTCGCCATGGTCACGCTGGCAGGGCTCGTCCTGCTGCCCTTCGGCGACGGTCTCATCTGGCTCGACCCGGCGGGCTGGGCGCTTTTTCTGGGGGCCTTCCTGGCCTCGCTCGTCGCCTATGCGGCCATCACCAACGCGATGCGTGTGGGCGAGGTCGCGACCGTCACCCCCTTCCGCTACACGCGCCTGCTCTTCTCCATCGCCATCGGCATGGCGGTCTTCGGCGAACGGCCCGATACCGCGACCTTCACCGGGGCCGCGATCATCCTTGCCGCCGGGCTCTACACCCTCGCCCGGACCCGCCGCGCCGACGGCTGACCATCACACCCGCGCGTGTAGCGGGATGGCGGGCGGGGCGAATTCGGGCCGCGCCCGAAGAGCGGCCTGCCACCCCGCGCACCCATCGCGCCCCGCGCCCCTTTCCTCAGCGAAAGACGCAGGCTAAACCGCGCTCGAACCGGCGCGAAGGGACCAGGGCATATGAGCACCATCATCGACATCATCGGACGCGAGATCCTCGACAGTCGCGGCAACCCCACGGTCGAGGTCGACGTGATCCTCGAAGACGGCACCCTGGGCCGCGCCGCGGTTCCCTCGGGCGCCTCCACCGGCGCCCATGAGGCCGTCGAAAAGCGCGACGGCGATGCCGGCCGCTACATGGGCAAGGGCGTGCTGGAGGCCGTGGCCGCGGTCAATGGCGAGATCGCCGAAGCGCTCGTGGGCATGGATGCGACCGAACAGGTCGCCCTCGACGAGACGATGATCGAGATGGACGGCACCCCCAACAAGGGCCGGCTCGGCGCCAACGCGATCCTCGGCGTCTCGCTCGCCACGGCCAAGGCCGCGGCCGAATTCACCGCCCAGCCGCTCTACCGCTATGTCGGCGGCACATCGGCCCGCGTCCTGCCGGTGCCGATGATGAACATCATCAATGGCGGCGAACATGCCGACAACCCGATCGACATCCAGGAATTCATGATCATGCCGGTCGCGGCGGAAAACATCCGCGAGGCCGTACGCATGGGCTCGGAGGTCTTCCACACGCTGAAAAAGGAGCTCAGCGCCGCCGGGCTCTCCACCGGGATCGGCGATGAGGGCGGCTTCGCCCCGAACCTCAGCTCGACCCGCGACGCGCTCGATTTCATTCTGAAATCCATCGAAAAGGCTGGCTACACGCCGGGCGAGCAGATCTATCTCGCCCTTGACTGCGCCTCCACCGAGTACTTCAATGACGGCGCCTATGTCCTTGCCGGAGAGGATAAAACCCTCTCCATCGATGAAAATGTCGCCTATCTCGAGGCGCTCGTGGACGACTATCCGATCATCTCGATCGAGGACGGCATGGCCGAGGATGACTGGGACGGCTGGAAGGCGCTGACCGATGCGCTCGGGGCCAGGGTCCAGCTCGTGGGCGACGATCTCTTCGTCACGAACCCCGCCCGCCTCGCCGAGGGGATCAAAAGGGGCTGCGGCAATTCCATGCTGGTCAAGGTCAACCAGATCGGCAGCCTGACCGAGACGCTGAAGGCGGTCGACATGGCCCACCGTGCGGGCTTCACCAACGTCATGAGCCACCGTTCGGGCGAGACCGAGGACGCCACCATCGCCGACCTCGCCGTGGCCACCAATTGCGGCCAGATCAAGACCGGCTCGCTCGCCCGCTCCGACCGGCTGGCCAAGTACAACCAGCTCATCCGCATCGAGGAGCTGCTGGGAGAGACTGCCGAATATGCCGGACGCGGCATCCTCAAGGGCTGACCGGTCCGGCAGCCCGGCGAGAAGAAGACCAGGCGGAAACAGACGAGGCCGAAACAGACCTGACGGAGACAGACCAGACGGAACCAGACCAGGCGGAGGCGGAGATGTCCGAAATCCATACCGGCGGATGCTTCTGCGGCGCTGTCCGCTACGAGACCCGCGCAGACCCGCAGCGGGTCAGCGCCTGCTCCTGCGAATGGTGCAGGAAGCGCACCGGCGCGCCGCTGGGCGTGTCGGTCTATTTCCTCAAGAAGGACGTGCAGTTCACCCAAGGTGCGCTGACACCCTTTCGCCTGACCTCCGACGCCGGGCGCTGGATCGAGTCGGAGTTCTGCAGCACCTGCGGCACGACCGTGAGCTGGACGCTGGAATTCCTGCCCGACTTTCGCGGCATCGCCGCGGGCACCTTCGACACGCCCAGCTTCTGGTACCGGCCCCAGCGCTATGTCTTCGCCCGGACCAAGCCCGACTGGCTCCATCTGGACAGCGATGTCCCCTGCTTCGCCGCGATGCCCGGGTCCTAGCGACCTCCGGTTCCGCGGCGCGCGGCCCCACGACGCACGGCCGTGAGCGATCGGGCTTTCTACCGGCCGAACCCTGACCTAGGCTGACCCGGCTGACTTCCCGAGACGAAAGGCGGACGCATGCTGGGGCTGGACGTGCTGGTCAACATAGCCAACGTGGTTTACCTCTTTTCCTATTCGGTGAGGGACATCCTGTGGCTTCGGGTGCTGACCGTCGTCGGCACGTTGATGCTCTTGCCCTATTATTACTATCAGAGCCAGCCACTTTGGACCCCGATCGGCTGGCAATCAGTCTTCATTTTGATCAACATTTTCTGGATTACCCTGCTGCTGCTCGACCGCCGCCCGGTTCCCTTCACCAAAGAAGAAAGGAAGCTCTACCAGCTTGCCTTCAGCCACATGAGCGAGCGGGAGGCGTTCAAACTGCTCCGCATGGCGAACTGGGTATCGGTTCCGGCCTCAACGGCCGTGATGACCCAGGGCCAGCCCGTCGCGTCCCTGTCGCTGATTGCCGAGGGCGACGTCCGCGTCGACCTGAACGGAGCCGCCGTCGACACGCTCGGCGCGGGCCGCCTTCTGGGCGGCACGGCGTTTCTGAGCCAGGACGCGCATTTCGAAGCACCGGTAACGGTCACGACGACGGCGCCATGCCGCCTTGTCGTCTGGTCTTTCAATGAGCTGCAGCCTCAACTTGAGAAAGACACGGGCCTTCAGCTCGGCATTGAGGCCGCGATCGGGCTGGAAATCTCGCGCTTCCTGAAGACGGCACGGGCACATTTGCTACGCCCAGGACTCTGACAAACCGGCCCGGCCTCTGCGCTGTTCCGATACCGCAGCCTCCTTTGCCGCAGCGCCGAAGCGCCCGGCGGCAGGCAGATGCTGGTCTCTGCCACAGCCGGCCCGCCGGGTGATCCACGGCGGCAAAAGCGACACCAACCCGGCCTGCCCGGGTCCTGGCCCGGTTTCCTCCGATGCGGCCGCTCGACCGAACGGCCCAAGGGCAAACCCTTCGCCGCGAAAGCGATAGACACGGGTCATCAAAGGAGACGCGGCGACCGATCACCTTCTGCGCGTGATGGCCTGGCTCTGCGTGATGACTTGGTGCCCTGCGGCAGATCGCGCCGCGTCACCTGTCGTGACACCCTGACACTTGCATGTCCGCCGCACCAACCGCACAACAGCCGTGATGGTTCCGTCGGCGGTCAAACCCAAGGCGGATGAAAAGGGAACACGGTGCGGTGTAGGCATCAGCCGCCAAACCCGTGACTGCCCCCGCAACTGTGAGCGGCGGGCGCCCCCAGAACGCCACTGGCCCGCAAGGGCTCGGGAAGGCGGGGGCGCCGGGTGCCGCGAGTCAGGAGACCTGCCATCGCAGTCCGCGCGTCTGCGCATAACCCTCTTTCGCACGGTGGGTGCAGAAAGGAAAAACCTATGCATATCGAACCCGGCGTCGTCGACGGCGCCAAGATGACTCTGAGTTACGCCACGGGGGCCGCATCGCTCGCGATCGCGGCCAAGCTGGCCTATGACACGATCCGCGAGGATGGCGGCGTCCCGGGCCTCGTCCTGCGCTCGGTCGCGGCCACACTCGCCGTCTTCGTCTTTTTCGAGCTCCTGCCCCATTTCGCCGTGGGCATCTCGGAGGTGCATTTCATCCTCGGCACGACGCTCCTGCTGATCCTCGGCGCCGGGCCCGCGGCCATCGGGCTGATCGCGGGGCTCGCGATCCAAGGGATCCTCTTCGCGCCTTCGGACCTGCCGATGTACGCCGTCAACGTCACCACGCTGATCATGCCGCTCTGGGCCATCCATGAGCTCTCGCGCCGCATGATCCCCGACGGCACGGCCTATGTGGACCTGAAGTATCTCGACGTGCTCAAGCTCTCCCTGGTGTATCAGGGCGGCATCATCGCCTGGGTCGCCTTCTGGGCGCTCTACGGCCAGGGCTTCGGTGCAGAGAATCTCACCGCCGTCCTGAGCTTCGGCGCGGCCTATCTGCTGGTCGTCGTGCTTGAGCCGCTGGCCGATCTCGCCGTGCTCTGGGTGGCCAAGCACCTGCCGCGCTCGAGCTGGACGACGCACCGGCTCCACGGCGCCGCCTGACGCTCTCCCCGCCCTGCGGGAGACCCAACAACCGAAATGCCCGCCCCCAAGACCGGAGGCGGGCATTTTCGTCGGGCAGTCCCGATTTGGTCAGGCGCGGCGGCGCACCAGCAGCAGACCGCCCAGCGCCGCGACCAGCAGCAGCCCGCCCGCCGGTAGCGGGATCGGCGCGACCGGTGTCCCCTCCAGCAGCGTCCCGGCCGCGGCCTCGGCCACCACGCTGTTTGTCGCCGTCGTGAAATGCACGATGTCGAGATAGATGAAACTGTCCTGTTCGGACTGCGGACGGTCCTCGCAGACGATCGGCCCGAAGGTGCAGGAGGGATCTGTCGTCAGTTCCAGAAACCCGTTGCCCGGCGATCCCGCCTGCAGCTCGCGGATCAGGTCCAGCACATCGAGCACATAGGTGTCGATCCCCGGCGTGTAGAGCGTCAGCAGCGCATCGCGCAGCGCCTCCGAATAGGCCGTGTTCTGCGCCGGCCCGCCCGGCACGTCGAACAGCGCGGAATCGCCGATATCATAGGGCGTCAGCAGCAGGACCTGCTCGAACCCGCCATTGCGCAGATGGCGCACCGCGGTCTGGATGTTGGCGGAAATGTACTCGGCAAGGTCAATCGGCGCGGGGTTCAGTCCCAGCGGCTTGACGATCTCGAGATTCGGCAGGCCGAAAAGCGTGTCGCCCTCATAGGAGGACGGCCAGATGTCATTCGTGCCGACCCAGATCACCGCAAGGTCGTCGCCATCGATGGCCGGCGCGTCGATCTTGAACTGGTTGATCTGGGATTGCAGCCCGTTCAGCTGCGCCACCCCGCCGCCGGAAATGGCGTTCAGCGGCCCCGACTGCGCGCCGCCGGTGGCATAGTTGGTCACCGGGTTGTCGGTGTAATTCGCCCCGATCAGCCCCGCGAACTCCACCAGCCAGCTATCCGGCCCGTTGGTAAAGGGCGCCTGCGGGTTCTGACAGCAATCGTTGAGACTGTCGCCAAAGCCATAGATCTCGTCAAAACTCGCCGCACCGGCCAGCGATGCCGACACACACAGCAGCGCTGCCGCCGTCAGTGAATATTTCATGTCCCCTCCCCGGGTCGTTTTTTCTTGGTCTCAATGACCCGCCGCAAAACCCCGCGGGCGGAACTGCCCGACAAACAGCCGACGGCGCGGCAAAGACACCTTGCCGCGCCGTCCCGGAGCGCGCAAGCTTTGCCCATGACAGCCGATGACATCATTGCCGCCCTCGATCTCGCCCCCCATCCCGAGGGCGGTCATTTCCGCGAAACCTGGCGCGCTCCCGCCACTGCTGGCGAACGCGCCGCGGGCACCGCGATCTTCTTCCTGCTGAAGGCCGGAGAGCGGAGCCACTGGCACAAGGTCGATGCCACCGAGATCTGGCATTACCATGCCGGCGCGCCGCTTCATCTCTGGCGCTCTGAGACGGACGCCGGCCCGGCCGCACGCGCTGTGCTCGGCCCCGACATCACGGCCGGCCAGCTGCCCCAGCTGATCGTGCCGCCCGACGCCTGGCAGGCCGCCGAGAGCACCGGGGACTGGACGCTCGTCAGCTGCACGGTTTCGCCGGGCTTCGATTTCATCGGCTTCACCCTCGCCGAACCCGGTTTCACCATCCCCGAGGCTTGAGCCCGCCCGGCCCGCGCGCTACCCCGCCGCCATGGGACTCTTCCTCACTCCCCTCGATGCGGACGACCTCGCCGCCCGCGGCGTGCCGCCCGAATGGCGCTTCGGCATGGCCGACCGGGTGCGCTTTGCCGAGCTCGACCCGCTGAGGCATGTCAATCACGCCGCCTATCTCGCCTGGTTCGAGATGCTGCGCGTCCATTATGTCCGCGATATCGGGCTGAGCAGCTATGACCTGATCACCGGGCTTGAGATCGTGCTCAAGGCCATCGACTGCCAGTATCACGCACCGATGCATCTGGGCGAAGACTATGTCGTGACCGCCCGCACCGTTGGCTTCCGACGGACGAGCTTCCGGATGCATTACGGGGTCTTCGCGCCGGATCTGCGCGTCGAAGGCTCCGCCCTGATCGTGCTGCTGGACCGTGACAGCGGGCAAAAGACGCCGATCCCGGAGCATGTCCGCACCGCCTTCGTCACCCGCGACGCCGCCCGGGACGAACGCTGAGACAGCGGCCAACCCCCGGACAGGCACGTGGCGGGGGCCTGTCCAGGGACAGGTCCCGCATACCCAGCCGGGGTCACCGCCCCGCTAGCTCAGGCGCCGGACATACTCCACCAGCATCGCGGTCGAGCCGTCCTTGCCCGCGGTATCGGCCGCCCCCGCCAGCACCGGCTCCAGCGCCTTGGCCAGTTCCTTGCCGAGCTCGACGCCCCATTGGTCGAAACTGTTGATCCCCAGAATCACCCCTTCCACGAACACCCGGTGCTCATAGAGCGCGATGATCCGGCCCAGCACGTCGGGCGTGAGCTGCGGATAGACCAGCGTGGTCGAGGGCCGGTCGCCCGGAAACACCCGGTGGCGCGCCTGCCGTTCCAGCTCGGCCCCCTCCAGCCCCTGCGCCGCCATCATCGCCCGCGCCTCCTCCAGGCTCCGCCCGCGCATCAGCGCCTCGGATTGCGCCAGACAGTTGGCCACCAGCAGCCGCTGGTGATGGGCCAGTTCGGGCTCATGCCCAGTGGCGCCCACGAGAAATTCGCAGGGCACGACGCCCGTGCCCTGGTGGATCAGCTGATAGAAGGCATGCTGCCCGTTGGTGCCCGGCTCGCCCCAGACGATCGGCCCCGAGGCGCGGGTCAGGTCGCTGCCATCCATGGCCACGCTCTTGCCGTTGCTCTCCATCTCCAGCTGCTGCAGATAGGCCGGCAAGCGCGCAAGCCTTTGATCATACGGCAGAACGGCCCGGCTGGGATAGCCGCAGATCTGATGATGCCAGATCCCCACCAGCGCCAGCAGTACCGGGAGGTTCTCGGCAAAGGGCGCTGTGCGGAAATGGGCGTCCATCGCGGCGCCACCGGCCAGAAATTCGCGGAACCGCGCCGGCCCGATCCCGATCATCAGCGCCAACCCGATCGGCCCCCACATCGAATAGCGCCCGCCGACCCAGTCGGCGAAGCCGAAGACCCGCTCCGGCGCGATGCCGAACGCCTCCGTGCGCTCCGCCGAGGTCGACACGGCCGCGAACTGCGCCGCGGGATCGGTGACGCTCCTGGCCATCCAGTCCCGCGCTGTGACGGCATTGGTCATCGTCTCGATGGTTGTGAAGGTCTTGGAGGCCACGATCACCAGCGTCGTCGCGGGGTCGAGCTCCAGCAGCGTCTCGAAAACCTGGGCCCCGTCGACATTGGACACGAAATGGAGCCGCGGCCCGTCCGCATAGGGGCTCAAGGCCAGCGCCGCCATGGCCGGGCCCAGATCCGAGCCGCCGATGCCGATATTGACCACATCTGTGATAGCCCCGCCCGCGCCCTCGAACCCGCCGCTGCGCACTGCCTCGGCGAAGCCCTCGCAGCGCGCCAGCGTCTCGCGCACCTCGGGCATCACGTCGGTCCCGTCGACCGTCAAGCTGGCATCCGGATTGCGCAGCGCGGTGTGCAGCACCGCCCGCCCCTCGGTCTCGTTGATCGCGGCGCCTGCAAACATCGCATCGCGCTGCCCCGCGACATCGGTCCCCTCGGCCAGGGCGATCAGCAGAGTGCGCGCTTCGTCGTCGATCGAGGTCTTTGAATAATCGAAGAGCATCTCGTCCAGCCGGGCCGAAAACCGCGCCGCCCGGTCGGGATCCGCCTCGAAGAGCTCCAGGATCGGCCGGTCCGCCGTGGCCGCGTGATGAACCTTCAGGTGCTGCCAGAGATCCATGGTGACATACTCCGCCGTCTTTGCCCCGCTATTCCGCCCAGTGCACCGTGGCCTGCGGCAGCACAAGCGCAACCGGCGCCTCCATCGGATCGTTGCACCGTTTCGCCGCGTCCAGCGCGGCACGCTTTTCCGGCCCCGTGATCACGATATGGGTAGACATCGCACTGCGCAGCACGGGCCCGGTCAGGCTCAGCCGCGGCTCCGGCGCGCCGGGCGCCGTCAGCGCCATCAGCGGCGGTGCGTCCGGCGTCAGCGCCTCGGCCAGCCGGTCCGCCCCGGGAAAGAGCGAGGCCGTGTGCATGTCGGCCCCCATCCCAAGAAGCAGCACCGAGATCGGCAAAAGCGGCGCCACCGCCTCGGCCAGGGGCGCCATCGCCTCCTCGGGCGCCAGATCGGCGCGGTAATAGGGCAGAAACACCGCCGCCGCCGCCCGGTCGCGCAAGAGCCGCTTGCGCACCAGGGCCGCGTTCGACCGCGGCGCGGTCTCGGGCAGCCAGCGTTCGTCGCCAAGGATCACCGTGACCCGCGCCCAGTCGATATCCACCGCGCAGAGCGTGTCGAAGATCGGCCCCGGCGTCGTCCCGCCCGGCACGGCAAAGCTCACCCTCTCATGGGTCAGCAGCGCCTCCTCCAGCTCTTCTGCGATGGTCTGCGCCAGATCCAGCGCCAGCGCCTCGCGGTCCGGGTATTCGACAAGCGTCACGTGCGGATATCCTTCCAGCGGCGCCCGTCGCGATGCATCAGCGCCAGCGCCTCCTCGGGCCCGGCGCCGCCGGCATCGTAGGGCGCAGGCCGCAGCCGTTTATTGGTCTCCCAGCTTTGGATGATCAGGTCGGTCCAGGCCCAGGCGGCCTCGACCTCGTCACCGCGCATGAAGAGCGTCTGGTTGCCGCGGATGACATCCATGATCAGCCGCTCATAGGCATCCGCGACATCCACCGCGTCGGGACCCAGCGCATCGGCAAAGGTCATGTCGAGCGGCACATCGATCAGGCGCATGCCGCCCGGGCCAGGCTCCTTGATCGTCACGCGCAGATCCATGCCCTCGTCGGGCTGCAGGCGGATCGTCAGCTCGTTTGGCGCGCCGCGGGCATCGCTGTCGAACATGGAGTGACGGGTCTGCTTGAACCGCACCACGATCTCCGACAGCCGCGTCCGGAGCCGCTTGCCCGTGCGCAGGTAAAACGGCGTGCCGCTCCAGCGCCAGTTCGCGATCTCCGCACGCAGCGCCACGAAGCTCTCGGTGCGGCTGTCGGGATTCTCGACATCCTCCAGATAGCCCGCCATGCCGTTGGCGGCGGTGTATTGTCCGCGCACCACATCTGCTTCAGGAACGGTCTGCAGGGCACGGATAACCTTGAGTTTTTCGTCCCGTACCGCGCCGGGCTCGAACTGCGCGGGCGGCTCCATCGCGGTCAGGCACAACAGCTGCATCAGATGGTTCTGCACCATGTCGCGCATCGCGCCCGACTTGTCATAGTAGCTGCCCCGTCCGCCGACGCCCACGGTCTCGGCCACGGTGATCTGGACATGGTCGATATATTGCGCGTTCCAGAGCGGCTCGAAGAGGATGTTGCCGAAGCGGACGGCCATGAGGTTCTGGACTGTCTCCTTCCCCAGGTAGTGGTCGATCCGGTAGATCTGCGATTCGTCGAAATGGGTGGCCAGTTCGGCGTTCAGCGCCCGGGCGCTCGCCAGGTCCCGGCCAAAGGGTTTTTCGACCACGATCCGCGTGTCCGGCCCGACCAGCCCGTGGATATGGACCCGTGCGGCCAGATCGGAAAAGAGCGCCGGGGTCACCGAAAAATAGAACGCCCGGACCACGTCCCGGCGCAGTTTGTCGGCCAGGGTCTGCCATCCGTCCTCCCCCCGCGCATCGATCGCGACATAGTCGAGATGGTTGAGAAACCCCGCCACCGTGTCCGCGGGGCGCAGCTCATCGGGCACGAATTCCTCCAGCGCCGCGGCGATCAGGCCGCGATAGCCCTCCGCGTCCAGAGCCGACCGCGCCGCACCGATCACCCGCGCCTCCGTCGGCATCTGCCCGACCAGATAGCGGCGATAGAGCCCCGGCAGGATCTTGCGGCGGGCAAGATCCCCGGTGCCGCCGAAGATGACCAGGTCGAACGGCCCGACCGGTATGACGCGTGAAACCATCGCTTTGTCCCTCGCTGGTTTGCCGGCTGCCCCTGCCACCATACGCGATCGGAACGCCATGGTGGTGACGATCCGTTCGCCGGGACAGTTTGTTAGCGCTAACTCGCCGCCCTGCACTGGCACAGGCCCACAAATGCGGCAAGCTTTTTTGCAGCACCGGGACAAACTGCGGCCAGGTCACAACGCCGTCAGGAGGCTCTGGCCGGGTTTTCCCCCGGCGCGCCACGCGCTACCCCTGCGTGACGCACGATAGGAGCGCGAAATGAAGGACTTCGCCCCGGCCAATGCCGGGAAGTTTGTCGATCCGGAGGTGACCGCAGACGGCTCGTTGCGGGCAAAGGTGGCGCTGACCGACCCGCAAACGCTCTGGTTCAATACCGGCACGCTCTGCAACATCGCCTGCGCCAACTGCTATATCGAAAGCTCCCCCACCAATGACCGGCTGGTCTATCTGACGACCGCGGAGGTGAGTGATTTTCTCGACCAGCTCGAGACCCGCGCCTGGGGCGTGCGCGAGATCGGATTCACCGGCGGCGAGCCCTACATGAACCCCGACATGATCGCGATGACCGAGGCCGCGCTGGGGCGCGGCTACGAGGTTCTCGTGCTGACCAACGCGATGCAGCCCATGATGCGCCCGCGGGTCCTGGCGGGTCTGGACCGCCTGAACCGCGCCTTTCCCGGCCGGATGACGCTCCGCGTGTCGCTCGATCACTG
This sequence comes from Pseudomonadota bacterium, assembly GCA_039184415.1. GTDB lineage: Bacteria > Pseudomonadota > Alphaproteobacteria > Rhodobacterales > Rhodobacteraceae > JANSYP01. Next base: position 465 of record JBCDBB010000068.1, on the reverse strand, counting down.
GTCGGAACGCTGTCACGACGCCGAACGGGGTGTCGGGAGCTTCGCCCGCACGCTGGACGGGATGGACTGGCTGCGCGACGCGGGCGTACCGATGGCGGTGGCCGGCCGGACGCTCTGGGAGGAGGGCGAGGCCGCCACACGGGCCGGATTCGCGCGGCTCTATGCAGAACGCGGCTATGCCATCGATGCGGCGGACCCCGGCGAAACAGTGCTCTTTCCGGAGATGGACGAAAGCGTCGAGGTGCCCGAGATCACGACCGCCTGCTGGGACATCCTCGGCACGTCGCCCGACAGCGTCATGTGTGCCTCCTCGCGCATGGTGATCAAACGCCGCGGCGCCGAAAGACCTGCGGTGCTCGCCTGCACGCTCCTGCCCTACAGCCCGGAGTTCGAGCTCGGAGACACACTGGCCGAAGCCGAACGCCCGGTGACGCTGAACCATCCCCATTGCGCCAAGTTCTGCGT
>JBCDBB010000067.1:0-20246 GCA_039184415.1 Pseudomonadota bacterium | reverse complement strand
GCAGACCCACTGTCGACCAGGATCACTGGCGGGCAGGTCTTGTGCAGAGCAAGTCTTGTGTCGGGCGGCACCGTCACGCGCGCGTGACGCATGGCGCTATTTTCTCTCGCCAATTCACGGGAATTTCTGCATATTGGGGTTGAGCAGTCGTGCTTGGGAAAATATGGAGGTAATCCCGTGCCCAAGGACAAGAATGGCTCGATCGATGTCGAGGGCACAGTGCCTCACGACAATGATCGGCCCGACGAATCTGGAGCGGAGCGGGTGGGTACTGCGCGGTTGTCGCAGATCGCTGACATCTGTCTTCAGGCCAGCCAGGATCTCGCGCGGCAAGGGTATCGACCGAATGGTCAAAAGGTATTGCGCCGTTTCAGTTCAGCAGAGGCGGCGCGCTATATGCTGCGCATGCCGCAGCCTGCGTTGCGCAGCCTGTTGCAACAGAACCCCGCCCTGCCACAGGGACCGGATTTTGATCTCGAGGCGATCAACACAATTCGAGATCATCTCGGGATCCTGCCTCGCAAACCTGCGGATCGACCAGCTCGGGTTGTGACCGTTTGCAACTTCAAGGGCGGTGTCGCCAAGACAACCACAGCGGCGCATCTCGCAATGGCTGCGGCGCTGGACGGGTACCGTGTGCTCGTTGTCGATCTGGACAGTCAGGCATCGATATCGACGCTGTTCGGCGTTCTGGCTGCGACCGAGAGAGAAACGTCCTATGCGGCTCTGGCCCGTCATTGCGCACGTCACGCACGCGTGACGAGTGCCGCCGGAGATGCTGAGCTGACAGACTATCTCGATCTGGGCGTCGATGATCTGATCCGCCCGACGCATTGGCCGACCATAGACATCCTGCCGGCGCAGCTTGATCTCTATTGGGCCGAATTTCAGGTTCCGGTCTGGCTGAAGTCCTTCCCGGGATGGCAGTTCTGGGACGCGTTAAACTCCTTTCTGGCCGACGAACACCTGCTGCGCGACTACGATCTCATTCTTGTCGATACGCCCCCCGCTCTGGGCTACCTGACGATCAACGGGCTGTCGGCGGCGGATGTCGTGCTGGTGCCCGTGGGAGCAAGTTACATCGAGTTTGATTCAACGGGCCGTTTCTTTGATATGCTGCATACCACCTTTGCCTCGATCGAGGAGGCGCTGGGGCCTGCCGTGCAGCCTTTCAATTGGGATGCGGTCCGGGTGCTCTTGACCCGGTACGACGCGACCCAGCAGGCAGACATGGCCGGAATGATCGACGCCTACCTTGGTGACGTTGTCGCCGCGGAGAGACTTGCTTTCACTGCACTGGTCGGGCAGGCGGGCGAGCAGGTCTCCGGTCTCTATGAAGTGGCCCCGGGAGATTTCAATCGCGACACGTATCTGCGAGGGCGCGCCGCCTTCGATGCCGTCTGGGCGGAGATCCGTGCCTTGGTCGAGGCCGGCTGGAGCCGATGGGAAGACGCTATATGAGCCGCAAGCGCTTGGGTCGGGTTGATCCCGACGACGTCAGGACTGCACAGGAACTCGCGGGCCAGCGGCCAAAGCGGGGGGCCGTTCCGATTGCCCAGATGGCTGCCGGCGTCGGACACAGCATCGATGTCGAGATGCAACGCCTCAGAGATGAGAACCGCGATCTCGCGGAGAAGGGGGCGCTGTACGATACAGCCGAGAGCGAAGGGCGTGTTGTCCGCTCCATCGTTCTTGGCGAAATTGATGCCCTGCACATTCCACGGGATCGGCGGGTGCTCGATCGCGACGGTGAGGAGTGGTCCGCGCTCAAGGTTTCGCTTTTGTCCCGTGGTCAACAGGTGCCGATTGAAGTGGTCGATCTTGGTTCGGACGCAAGTCCGCGCTATGGGCTCGTCACGGGCTTCCGCCGCCTGACGGCTCTGGGAGAGCTTCACGCCGAGACCGGTCTGGCGCAGTTCGCCAGGGTTCTGGCCTTCATCCGCCCCGCGATCAGCGAGCCGGACAAGCTGGTCGCAATGGTAGAGGAGAATGAGATCCGCTCGGGGCTCTCGTTCTACGAACGGGGCCGTATTGCCAGTCTGGCGGCCGAAGCCGGGATGTTCGAGAGCGTTGAAGCGGCGATCGCGGCCTTGTTCGTCACGTCTAATCGCAACCGGCGCTACAAGATCCGGTGCTTCGTGACCGTCTATCAGGCCCTGGAGGGCATGCTCCTCTACCCGGATGCGATCGGCGAGCGGCTCGGTATCGGTCTGGCGAAGTCACTGCGCAAGGGACATGGCGGCGTTCTGGTGAGTGCTCTTGCGGACTGGGAACAATCTCTGTCGGCGCCGCCAACGGAGTCCGAGGAATTGGGACTTCTGTCGGATTTTGTTGCCAGGCGCGGCCCGTTTGCAGAAGAACAGGCCCGAACAGAAAACAGGATGGCAGATCCGGCCATACCGGTGCACAGCGCAAGCTGGGATGGAACGGATGGTCAGAGAGTCACGGCAAGGCTCGAATGCGGCAAGGTGATTGTGGAGATCGAAGGCTTGTCAGATGTTGACGGGGCGGCGCTGTCTTTGCTGACCTCCTGGCTCGGCGAGCGCATGGCGACGGGTTGACGCGGATCATGATTGCTCTGGGCGCAGTGTGGCGGGCATGACGGGGTTTTGCACGCCGGCTTGTTGAGGAGCACAGGACTTTGTCAGAGATCTCCGCGACGATACCTGACCGTTCACGCGAACGGATTGAGCGCTATTGGGATCCTGGCCGGAAGCTTCTGCGGGCCATCCGCCGGTACCAAACCGCGCATGTGCGGGGCGGTGTGCTGGGGCGGCTGAGCCGCAGGTACTGGGTTCTGCAGCATCGCTTCTGGTCGGTCGTGGCTCAGGCGGACATTCCGCTGAACTGCCAGATTGATGGTGGATTGATGCTTCCTCACCCAAACGGGATCGTCTTGCATCCTGATGCTAAGATTGGTCCGAACTGTATGATATTTCAGCAGGTTACGTTGGCTGGACCGGTTGTGCTCGGCGGGCATGTCGATATTGGTGCCGGAGCAAAGCTGATCGCACCTCTGACCGTCGGAGATCACGCCCGGATCGGTGCGAACGCTGTTGTCACCCGTGATGTTCCTGCGGGCTGCACCGCAGTCGGCATACCGGCGGAAATCATGCCGCGCAAAAGCGGGACGGTATCTGACGCTGCCGAATAGCGGCGGGATTTCGCGGTTTATTCGGCTTGTGCCATGCCCGTACGCGGATGTCGCCGCACCACGTCCCAGACGATCTCCTGCATTAGCTGCGCCGCCGCTGCCCCCGGGGCGACGGCAGGCGTGCCATCCGCCTTTCGGAGCGCATGAGGCAGGCCGACGGGAGTCCGGTGGTAGAGAACGGAGTAGTGCGTCAATGCAACCAGATAGGCTCCGATATCGTTGATATGGATCGTATCCTGATCGCCCTTGTCATTCGTCGCGAAGAGACTGGAGACCCCGGTCAGCCCATCGACGCCGCCGCGCTTCTCCAGTGCCCGGATAAATCCGGCCATGACCTGCCCTGCCGGGATGACATATATCGGCGTCGGGGAAGCGTCCGCGGCCATGGCCCGGTCGAGGATCTCGCGTTCCCAGTAACGCTCGAGATCTCGATCGATCCGCGTCAGCCAGCCCTCAGGATCATCGGTGTTGTGCCAGGTTTCATAGAGATACACCCGGATATCAGGACGCCCGTCACGCGCGCGTGACGCCCAGCGATGTGCGTAGTCCCAACTGTCATGGTACTGAATTGCATCGCGGATCTCGACCATCTCGGTCATTATAAATGCATCGTAGTCGCCGCTTTCGAGCGCCTCCTTCGCGTTCCGATAGCGCGGATGGTCGTTCTCCACGTCAAAGCCGTTGATATCGCCTTTCCAATGGTTTTTCAGCGACGTGCCCCAGCCGAGCTGACTGTTATATCTGTGACCTGCATCAGCTAGCTGCGCCAGCATTGCCGGCATGTCGCGCGCGACAAGACTGTGGCCCAGATGATAGATCGCGAGTGGCTCAGATGGCGGCGGTAAAGGTGTCTCGTAGAGCGCAGTCACGGACTGGCCGTCCAGCGGTTCGGGGGTGCATCGCATGAGCCCGCAAGCCGACAGGAGCAAAAGCAGTGGGGCCATCGCCAGTCTGCGTGCCTTGCCGAGCATCTGTTCCTTTTCTCATGCCGTTTCGCGGGTACCGCGTGTCTGTGGCCGCGCTACAATACCGTACGGGGACGCTTCGTGGAAATGGCCTCTTCTGCCTTTGTCGCGCTCTTGTCCGCCGTCTCCGATATACGCTCGGAGAACCCCAGCAGACTGCCCACAATCAGCCAGGATAGGGGCAGTATGAATGCGTTCGGGATAAGATCCACCATGACCAGCGCAAGAAGAATGCAGAGTGCTGCCGTCTCCGGCGGTATTGCGTCCTCGCCGTCGCGGGATGCCTTGCGCAGGATCCTGAAAATCGGCAAGGCGAGCAGGCCGAATGTCGCCAAGAATCCCACCCATCCGAGAGAACCGATGAGAATAATCCAGTACCCGTCGGTGATCGAGGTCTCGGCACCTGTGATCGGGTTGTGGATATGATTGCGGCTCCAGCCCCCCCACCCGAAGAGCACGCGCTCACTGGCACGCGCAAGAAGATCCGCCTCGTTATCGAAACGGAACCTGAGAGATGCGGCCCGGTCCTCACTGTATGATCTCGCCAGATCCACCATTGTCTCGACAGGGATCAGTTCTGCGCCGCGCAGGATCGGATAGAGAATGGCGAGCAGGGCCAGCAGGGCCGCAAGGCGCAGCTGGGTACGAATGCTGCAGAAGGCGATTATCACGATTGCGAGCAGGCCGTAAATCAGGCTTGCAAGGCTTTTGCAGAGGATCAGCAGGATCAGCAGGAACAGGAGCTTGATCATCCAGTTCCCGTTCTCAAGGCTCTGATCGCTTTTGCTGGCGCGCCACAGCGCCGTGGCCGAACCGATGGCGAGCATTGTAAAGAAGGCGACGGTGAGGCCGTGGCTCATCATCACCATGGGACGGAAACCACCGGCGCGCATCTGCTGGCCAAAGCTGTGCTGATAGAACCCGTAGATCCAGTTGTGCAGCTGTGGGCTCATGCGAATTTCGAACAGCATCGGAACCGAGTAGATCAGCGCGCTCAGCACCAGCGCCTTGACCAGCATGCGGTGGGAATCCCGGCTCGCCAGAAAATTGCGTGCCACGATGAAGGGCGCGATCATCAGGATCGCGTAGGCGACGCTGGAGACGGCGTCGTAGATCGACAGGCCGGGAATGTATCCTGCCTGAAATATGAGGGGATCTGAATTGGTCAGAGCGGTCATGAATGGCCCGGCGACCATGAGGAAGAGCAGAACCCGGCCAAGGACCGATTCCGGCAAGAAACCGATCTTCTGCCGGGCATGGGCGATCATCATGATGAGCAGCATGAGATTGGGCAGCGTGGTTTTGTCCATCGCAGGCACCGCTGGCAGATCAACGCCTGTCGCTGAAGGAAGGATCATGAAAGGTGCGAGAATACCCCAGATGACGGCCCGCTCCACGGGGAGCCGCTGAAACATCACCACAGCTGCAATTGGCCACGAAAGCAGTACGACATAGGCGATGATGTTTGGCATCTTGCGGGTATCGTCTCGCTTGGCGCTTGGTTGTTGAATCTAGCACGCTATCCGCAAAGCGTGTAGGTTCTTGCAATCTCCTGGAAGATCACGGCAACAGGTCGAACCGCCGTTCCAGAAAGGCGAAGACCTGATGCCCGGTGGCCAGCCCGTCGGTATCGTCGCGGCTGAGCCGGAACGCGTAACCGAAGGTGAAACTGGCCGCCGGGGTCAGCGCGATCGAATAGCTCGGCGAGACTCTCAGGAAGTCGCGCGTCTCGCCCGTATCGCTGCCCAGCGGCGTGCGCCGGCTATAGGACAGCGTCAGGGACGATTGCTGGCGCCTGTTGACCTGATATCCCAGACTGCCGCTGACCCGTGTCTGGGATTCCAGCCGTCCTTCCGAACTCGGCTCGATGCTCTGATCCAGACCGAGGGACGCGCTGAGCGAGCGCAGCGCATAGTCGAGCGCGATGCCGCCCGTGGCATTGATGTCGAAATCGGTGCCGGTGCCGGTCTCGGTGGTGCGCACGCCCGTGGTTCCGAGCGTGACGCCGATCATGTGCCGCGGCGTGCGCCGGTGCTGCAGCCGCGCCGACAGGTCGGCGGTCTGGCTCCGCGTGTCTTCCGGGTTATCGGCCGCGAAATGACGGAACCCCAGATCGAAGGACAACGCGCTCGTCTCGGTGATTTGCCGGTTCCAGCCGGCCGTGGTGCCGACAACGAATGTCGGCACCAGATCGACCGCGCTTTCGGAGAAATCGGTATAGGTGCCGTTGACCCCCGCGGTCACACTGCTCTGCGTGTCGAGTTGCTGCGTCAGACTGGAGCCGTAATTGACGGTGAACTGCGAGGCGTTGGCATCCGTCGTGCCGGTATCGTCGGCCTGACTGAAGGCGGCGCGGGTCACCGCCAGCCCGGCGCGCGTGTCGACCTGGTACGTCTTGCCGGTATAGCTGTGATTGATCGACAGCGACGGATCGAGCCGGCCCGTGCCGCCCAGATCATTGCCGTCGCCAATGAAATACCGCGCTGACACACCGAGCTCCGCGGAGAGCAGCGAGCGCTTCGTCTGGGCGTCCAGAACGAGCCCGGCCTCGAGGGCTTGGGTCAGCAGGGCGCCTTGCGCATCCGGGTCGAGATCGCGGTTGAGATCACCCTCGATCCCGATGCGGGTGCGTGCGGCGAGCGACCAGTCGACCGCGCCGCCCGAAGCGGTGTCGCCGCCGTCCGCCCCGGCCTCCTGCACCCCGGCCTCCTGTGCCCCGGCAGGACCGGCTGCCAGCAGGGCCGCGATGCTGATCGCTGCAACCCGGCAGCAGGTGCGGTTTCTGGCGCGCTGCCCCGCCGGTCGCTCCGGCCTTTGCGTCATGTGCGGCGCTGTCCCCCCGGTCATCGCATGCCCTATTCCAGCAGGCCGCGCTCCGGCACGATGATCACCGTGCCATCCTGCAAGGCCGTGAGCCCCTTGAGCGAAACCCCCGCCCCCTGCTCGATGGCGTCATAGTCGAACAGTTGTACCGTTTCCGCACCGTCCACGGTCTCGCGCACCTGAATGCGGCTGCGTGCTGCGAACGGACCAAGGCCACCGGCCAGCGACAGGGCCTTGAGCACGGTGATCGGTTTTTCCGAGTCATACTCGAAACGGCCGGGAGTACCGACCTCACCCAGCACGAAGACCTCGCGCAGCGCGTCCTCGTCATCCTCCGGATCGGCCAGTGACACCACGCCGACCGTGACGGTCGGCAGCTTGACGAAATTCTTGCGCAGGCGACGCTGAATGGTGCGTTCAAGGCCTGCCGGTGTCTGGCCTGCCGCGACGATCGTTCCAGCCACCGGCAGCGAGATCCGGCCGTCCGGCAGGATCAGCGTCTGCCGGTCGAGTTCGGGATCTTCAAGCACGTTGATCAGGAGGACATCGCCCGGGTGAAGCCTGTAGGGTTCCGGGCTCGCACCCGCCGATTGGGCATTGGCGGACCCGGCGGTTGTCAGCATCGCCAACAGGAGCGTTGAAAGCAGGATGGCCGGAACCGGCTGTCCCCGTCTGAAGCGTGCGATCATCTTGAACTCCCCGGTTCGCAGCGGCTTTCTCCGCGATCCTCAATACGGTTTTTTTTTTGCATTTTCTATACGTGGCTCGATGGCCTACAGCGATGGTGGAGAGATCGGAACTGTCAGTAGGCGTACGGAACGCTCGTTGTTCCTTCGGCTTTGTTCAGGAGAACACCCAGAAGATGGGTCTGATCAGCCAGCAACTGTTCGCATTCGGTAACTTCCGAACCCTTGGTCGTGCCGCCGCCGACGATCAGCAGCACGCAGTCCAGCTGGGGCAGAAAGCCGATCACGTCGTCGCAACTCAGCATCGGCGGCAGATCGTAGATCACCATGGTTGGATCCAGTGCGCCGCGCATCCCGTTCAGCGCCTCGACAGTGCTTGCGGACTGTATCAGTTCGGCCGCATCGCCCACCCGCTCGCTATTCAGGCCCAGCGCCAGGTTGTCGCCATGCCGGCGCAGATGGGCCGTGTGGCTGGCATCGCCCTTCAGGAACCAGCTTATCGGCTCCGGATCGGACACGCCCAGAATCTTGGCGACACTGGGCAGCCGCAGATCCATATCCATCAGGATTGTCCGGTTGTCGGGATGGCGCGAGAAGCTGAACGCGAGATTGGTGGAAATGAAGGTCTTGCCACACCCCTTGCCCGGCGAGGTGATACCGAGCCGTGTCCACCCGCGCTTGGCAAAAGCCCTCAGGATTCGAGTACGCAGAACGTCGAACGTTGCTTGAGCCGGATCGGTCCGGGCGGCCGTGATCACCCGGTTGCGTTCCAACGTTCTGGAGTTGAGTTCGATCGGTTCGAGCGCCGACCAGTCTTTCTCGCGCACGGACGGGTCCGGCCCCTGATCCGGTTGCGCTGCCGGTGCTGTTTCGGGGGCCGGGGCAGGTGCTGGGGCAGATGTCGCCACCCGGGTCACCACTCGGGCTGCCACCTGTGCCGGCGTGCCCGCCGGACCGGCGGTGTGCACGCTGTCAGGGGCCGATGTCTGTCCCGATGTCTGTCCTGATGCCTGTCCTGATGTCTGCCCTGATTCCTGTGCCGCTGCCTGCGCCCTTGCCCGCTCGGCACGGGCCTTCTCGACGGCGATCTTTAGACGTTCCACCATGAATTCAGATCACGGCGCCGGCGGGCGCTTGACAGTGCCGCCGTCGCGCCGTTCGCCGGACCAGTCGGGGTCCTGCGTCTCGTCTGCCGGCTCGGCGTCCCTGACCAGCGTCGGGGCGCCGCTCAGGGGCCGGAACTGGGCGAAGATCCCGTTCTTCTCGATGCCGCTCATCAGATGGCGCAGCAGATCCTCGTCGATCACGGGACGGTCCGCCGAGTAGCCATAGACCAGGCAGAGATCGCTCAGCACGTTGACCATCCGCGGCACGCCGCCAGTGGTGTAGTAGATCAGATCGCAGATCCGGCGTGGAAAGACCATGCGGCCCGGCTCCATCCCGGCGACCTCGAGCCGGTGCTGGATATAGGCGTAGGTCTCGTCCGCATTCAGCGTCGTCATGTGAAAGTCTGACGTGATGCGCTGGACGAACTGGCGCAGTTCGGGCCGGGCCAGCATCTTGCGCAGTTCGGGCTGTCCGATCAGGATGATCTGCAGCAACTGGTCGCTCTCGGCATTGATGTTCGACAGCATGCGCAGCTCCTCGAGCTGCTCGACACTGACATTCTGCGCCTCGTCGATAATCAGCGTGACCCGCCGACCGTCGGAATAGGTGTCGATGATGAACTGCTGCAGCCGGTGGAAGCATTCGACGTGGTTGCCGTAGAACGGCATGCCGAAAGCCATCAGCGCCCATTCCAGCAACTCGCCCTTGCCGGCCTGCATGTTCGAGATCAGCCCGACCCGCATCTCGTCTTCCGACAGCTCGTTCATGAGCTTGCGCAGCAGCGTGGTCTTGCCGACGCCGACCTCGCCGGTGATCACGGTCAGCGGAGACATCGACAGAATGCCGTAGCGCAGCATCGTGAACGCCATCTGGTGCGTTTCCGACCAGAACATGAAGGCCGGGTCAGGCACCATCTGGAAGGGTTTGACCTTCAGCCCGTAAAAGCTCTCATACATGATTCAGGACCAGACTCTTTCCACGCGGCACCGGCTTTGCCGTGTGCCTTCCACCACTTCCCCGATAGCACAGTACCATGGACGATGCGTTTCCGCCAAACATCCTTGATCCCGGGTCCCGACGCGAACCCGGTCGTGAACCCCAGCGGCCAACCCCAGCGGCCAACCCGGGTGGCGAACTCCAATGATGAACCCCAATGGCGACCCCCAATGGCGACCCCCAATGACGAACTCCCGGGGCAGGGTGCGTGCCCGGTCTGCATGCCTGGCTTGCGTCCCCGACCTGCGTACCCCGTCGGCGTCTCCGGCCTGCGTCTCCGGCCTGCGTCATAGCCGCCGACCTGTCGAAATGCGGGACGGTCCGTGATAATGTCATGTCTGAGGCTGGATTGGCGGTTCGCCCTGTGCGGCCCGGCAGCGGGAGTGGCGCCGGACAGGAAAGGCGATGCGGAGACGCGGGCCATCCTGCCGGAGCGGAACGGAGGATGTGAAGCGGCGCGGTCGGGCCGGGTGGCCTTGCTCCGGGTCATGGCCTGTGGGAGCATGTCATCTTGTTTGCACCTTCTTTCGCCTTTTTCGTGAATAACACGGGATACGGCCGGGATCACACGGGTTGAGAGCGTGCGATGAGTGATATTGAAAAGCATATGGACCAGAACGCGGGCGAGAACGACATTGCCATTGTCGGCATGGCGGCACACCTGCCGGGGGCGGGCTCGCTCGAGCAGTACTGGTCGAACCTGAAGGGCGGCGTCGAGTCGATCCGCCGCCTGAGCGACGAGGATCTGGCAGCGGCGGGTGAAACGCCGGACCGCCAGCACCACCGCAACTATGTTCCCGCTGCCGCGGTTCTCGATGGTTTTGAGCAGTTCGACGGCGACTTCTTCGGCTTCAGCCCGAAGGAATCGGCGATCATGGATCCCCAGCACCGCCAGTTCCTCGAGGTCGCATGGGAAGCGTTCGAGAACGCCGGCCATCCGCCCGAGTGCTTCCCGGGCGCCATCGGCGTCTATGCCGGCTGCGGCATGGGCAGCTATTTCTATTTCAACGTCTGCTCGAACCCGGACCTGGTCGATCAGGTCGGGATGTTCCTGTTGCGCCATACCGGCAACGACAAGGACTTCCTGTCGACCCGGGTCAGCCACGTTTTCGACCTCAAGGGACCGAGCGTGAACATGCAGACCGCGTGCTCGACCTCGCTGGTGACGACGCATTACGCCTGCCAGGCGCTGCTGTCGGGCGAATGCGACATGGCGCTGGCCGGCGGCGTCACGATCGAGCTGCCGCATGGCCGGGGCTATGTCTTCGAGGAGGGCGAGATCCTCTCGCCCGACGGGCATTGCCATGCCTTCGACCATCGCGCGCAGGGCACGGTATTCGGCTCGGGTGCGGGCATCGTCGTGCTGCGCCGGCTGGCTGACGCGATTGCCGATGGCGACCATATCTGGGCCGTGGTCAAGGGAACCGCCATCAACAATGACGGCGCGGCCAAGGCCGGTTATCTCGCGCCCTCCGTCGACGGGCAAGCCGGCGCGGTGGCAGAAGCCCACGCGATCGCAGGCATCACCGCCGACACCATCGACTATGTCGAGTGCCATGGCACCGGGACCTATCTGGGCGATCCGATCGAGGTTGCCGCGCTCACCGCCGCCTTCGCCGAGACCACGGAGGATACCGGCTTCTGCCGCATCGGCTCGGTCAAGACCAATATCGGCCATCTCGACACGGCGGCGGGGGCGGCCAGCCTGATAAAGACCGCCCTTTCGCTGCATAACCGCCAGCTGCCGCCCAGTCTGGGCTACGAGGCGCCAAATCCGGCCATTGATTTCGAGACCAGCCCGTTCCGCGTCAACGATGCCCTGTGCGACTGGATCCCGCACAAGGGACCGCGCCGGGCCGGGGTCAACTCGCTCGGCGTCGGCGGCACCAATGCCCACGTGATCCTCGAGGAGGCGCCGGAACGCGCCCCCTCGGAAGACTCCGACTGGCCGTTTCAGGTTCTGACCGTCTCGGGCCGGAACCGCGCTGCCCTCGATGCCAACACGGCCGTGCTGGCCGCCCATCTGCGCGCCAACCCTGGACAGCCGCTGGCCGATGTCGCCTTTACGCTCAAGCAAGGTCGCCGGGCCTTCGAGAAGCGCCGCGTGGTGGTCGCCGAGACCCATGAGGAAGCCGCCGGCCTGCTTGAGCAGATGGAACCGCGCCGCGTTTTCAGCCACGCGGCACTGGACAAGCCCGAGATGGTCTTCATGTTCCCCGGCGGTGGGGCACAGTTCGCCGGAATGGCGCGCGATCTCTATGATACCGAGCCGGTGTTCCAGGACTGGATGGATCGCGGGCTCGATGTGCTCGAACCCCGGCTCGACTATGACATCCGCGCGCTCTGGCTGCCGGAGGAGGGGGCCGAGGCCGAGGCGGACGAGATCCTGAAGAAGCCATCGGTGCAGCTGCCGCTGATCATGATTGTCGAATATGCGCTGGCCCGGCTCTGGATGTCCTGGGGGGTGGAGCCAGACGCACTGGTTGGCCACTCGATGGGCGAGAACACGGCGGCCTGTCTCGCGGGCGTGATGTCCTTCGAGGACTGCATCGGGCTGGTGCACCTGCGCGGCCAGCTGTTCGACACGGTGCCGGCGGGCGGCATGCTGAGCGTGCCGATGGCCGAGGGCGACCTGCGGACCCGGCTTGGCGACCATCTCGACATGGCCAGCGTCAATGCGCCGGAGCTTTGCGTCGCCTCCGGCCCGCAGGCCGCGCTGGATGCCCTGGAGGCGCAGCTCAAGGCGGAGGATATCGAGGCCCAGCGCGTGCCCATCGACATCGCCGCGCACAGCCGGATGCTCGAGCCGATCCTGCAGCGGTTCGGCGACTACCTGCGCTCGATCGCGCTTCATGCCCCGAAAATTCCCATCGTCTCGAACCGCACCGGGGCGATGATGACTGCGGCACAGGCGACCGATCCGGATTATTGGGTCCAGCACCTGCGCAACACCGTTCACTTCGCCGACTGCATCACCACGCTGAGCGCCGAGCCGAACCGGGTCTATCTGGAGGTCGGCCCCGGCAAGGCGCTGTCATCGCTGACCCAGATGCACGGGCAGGTGCCGTCGCAGCAGATCCTGAGCTCGCTGCGCCACCCCAAGGAGGACATCGCGGACGATGCATATTTCCTGGGGGTGATCGGCCGGCTCTGGGCAATCGGTGCCGAGGTCGACTGGGAATCCGTCTGGGGCGAGGCGCGGCGCAACCGCGTGGTGCTGCCCTCCTACGCCTTCCAGCGCGCGCCCTATTTCATCGAACCGGGCAAGGCCGCGATCGAGACAGCGCCGAGCCGCCTGATGCGCACCGATGTCCTTGCCGACTGGGGCTGGCGTCCGGTCTGGCGCCAGCGGCTGGCGGAATGCGAGATCGACATCGAGACCGAACTCGGGCTTGCCGAACCGCAGACCTGGCTGATCTTCGTCGATGATGCCGGGCTTGGCCAGCGGGTCGTCGACCGGCTGCGCGGCGCCGGTCAGACCGTGGTCGAGGTACGCCCTGGCGATGCCTTCGGCAGGACCGGCGAGCAGTCCTATGTTCTGGCGCCGGAACGGGGGCGCGACGGCTATGACGAACTGATCCGCGATCTGGTCAGCCATGGCACGGCCCCCAGCCGCATCGCGCATTTCTGGCTGGTCACGCGGGACGAGAGCTTCCGGCCCGGATCGAGTTTCTTCCACCGCAATCTCGAGCGCGGATTCTACAGCCTGATGTTCCTGGCGCAGGCGATGGCCGACGAGGGGCTGCCAACCCCGCTGCACGTCACCGCCGTGACCTCGGGGGCGGCCGAGGTGCGCGGCGAGGCGTTGCCATACCCGGAGAAGTCCACCCTGATGGGTCCTGTCCGCGTGATCCCGCGCGAAATGCCGGGCATTACCTGCGCGGCGCTCGACGTGGCCCTGCCGCAGGCGCGCGAACAGCTTTTCGGCGGACGCGTCCGCGCGGCGATCGCCGACCCTTTTGCCGGGCGCAGGCAGGTCACCGATGCGCTCGACCGGCTGACCGACCGGGTGCTGGAGGATCTGATGGCCGCCCCGCGCGACCATGTTGCCGCGCTGCGCGGCGAGAAACGGTACGAGCTGGATTTCCGGGCGGTGGCGCTGGACCAGCCCGCGGCAGAGATGTCGGTTGCCGGAACATCGGTTACGGCGGTTACGGGGACATCTGCTGCCGGAACTGCGACGACCGGAACTGCGATAGCCGGGACCACTCCTGCCGATACCACTCTTGCCGAGACAACTGCCGGGCAGGGCATCCCGGTGCGCCGGGACGGCGTCTGGCTGATCACCGGGGGCTTCGGCGGCATCGGACTGACCGTTGCCGAGGAACTGGTGCGCACCTCCGGAGCACGGATCGTGCTGCTCGCGCGCAGTGCGCTGCCGCCGCGTGAACGCTGGGTCACCCATCTGGCCGGGCACGGGCCGCAGGACACGATCTCGCGCCGGATCCGTGCCGTGGAGCGGCTGGAGGCACTGGGCGGACGGGTGCTGACCGCCGCCGCCGATGTCTGCAATGTCGAGGAAATGCGCCAGGCCATCGACGCTGCTGATGCCGCCTTCGGTCCGGTCACCGGTCTGATCCATGCGGCCGGCACTGTCGATGACGGTCCGCTGATGGCCAAGACACCGGCCAGCGTCGAGGATGTCTTTACGCCCAAGATCCACGGTCTTCAGGTGCTGGACACGCTGTTCCCCGACGGAGCGCTCGAAACGATGGTGCTGTTCTCCTCGACCTCCACGGTGACGGCGCCGGCGGGGCAGGTGGACTACGTCGCGGCCAACGAGTATCTCAACGCCTATGCCCGCAGCCGGGCCGGTGGGCGGACCCGGGTGGTCTCGATCAACTGGGGCATCTGGAACGAGGTCGGCATGGCCGCCGAGGCGGTCGCCGAGCGCACTGGCGACCGGCCCGAGGCATCGGTAACCCCGGCCACGGCCCCGCTCCTGGACCATGCGACCTTCGACGAGACCGGCAACCGGGTCTTCGTCACCGCCATGAGCACCGGCACGCACTGGGTGCTGGACGGGCACCGCACGCTGGCCGGCGATGCCTTGCTGCCGGGCACGGGCTATCTCGACATCGCCGCCCAGTCGTTGCGCGAGCAGGGCGAGCAGGGTCCGTTCGAGATCCGCGATGTCTTCTTCCTGCGCCCGCTGGCGGTCGCGGACGGCGCCACCGACGAGATGCGCGTGCATCTCAGGCGCAGCGACGAGGGCTATGCGCTGGAGATCCGGAGCGCCTGCACGGTCGATGGCCGGCCGGCCTTTGCGCTGAACGCGCAGGCCACGCTGGCGCTGGCACCGATGGCGGTGCCCGCCCCGCTCGACGTGGCCGCGATCGAGGCCCGCTGCGCCGGGCGCCGGGTGCCGGAGGGCGCGCAGGAGGATCCCTCGGGCATCCGCTCGCCGCAGGAGGAGCACCTGACCTTCGGCCCGCGCTGGCGGGTGCTGCGCACCATGAGCTACGGGACGGGCGAGGGCATCGCCCGCCTGGCGCTGCCGGCCGCGTTCCACGGCGATCTCGAGGAGGGGTACCTGCTGCATCCGGCGCTGCTGGATCTGGCGACCGGCTGGGCGATGGAGCTGATCGCCGGCTATCAGCCAGACACGCTCTGGGTTCCGGTTTCCTATGGCGCGGTCCGGGTGTTCCGGGCGCTGCCGGCGGAGATCCGCAGCTGGGTGCGCGGCGGCGCCGACCGTCCGGATGCGCCCTTTGCCACCTTCGACGTGACGCTGACGGATGCGGACGGGCAGGTCTGCGCCGAGATCGAGGGCTTCTCGATCCGCCGGCTCGAGGGCGCGGTCTCGTTCACCCGTGCGGCGCCGCCGGCAGCCCGCGACGTGGTCTTTGCCGACGCGAATGACGCGGTGCGCCCGCTGTCGCCCGCCGAGGAGAGGCTGGCGCATAACCTCAGCCAGGGCATCCTGCCGGCAGAGGGTGGGGCGGCCTTTCTCAGGGCGCTGGGCACGGGCCTGCCGCAGGTGGTCGTCTCGTCGCTGCATCTGCCGGCTCTGGTCCGCCAGACCGCGGCCACAGGGGCGGTCGAGGAGACCGGCGGCCAGAAATTCCAGCGCCCCGAACTGGACAGCGCCTATGTCGAACCCTCGACCGATATCGAGCGTACGCTGGTCGGCTTCTGGGAGGAGTTGCTGGGCATCGACCAGGTCGGGGTTGCCGACAGTTTCTTCGATCTCGGCGGGCATTCCCTGATCGCGGTGCGGCTGTTCGCCAAGATCAAGAAGACCTATCAGGTTGACTTACCGATCTCGGTGCTGTTCGAGGCGCCCACCATCGCCCGGTGCGCCGGGCTGATCGCCGAGCGCGTCGGTGGCGATACGGCGGGCGGTGCCGATACCGGCGGCGATGCGGGCGGGAGCCCGGCGGCGTCGCGTCCAGCCCGACGCTTCACCCACCTCGTGGCCATGCACGAGGGCGAGGGCGGCCCGATGACCCCGGTCTTCCTGGTGGCGGGCATGTTCGGCAATGTGCTGAACCTGCGCCATCTGGCGCATCTGATCGGCACGGACCGGCCCTTCTACGGTCTGCAGGCGCGCGGGCTCTATGGCGGGGAGGCCCCGCATACCTCGCTGGTCGAGGCGGCGACCGACTATATCGCCGAGATGCGCGCCGTGCGTCCGCACGGGCCCTTTATTCTGGGCGGCTTCTCCGGCGGCGGGATCACCGCCTACGAGATCGCCCGGCAGTTGCGCGCGGCGGGCGAGGACGTGCCGCTGCTGATCTTGCTGGACACTCCCCTGCCGGTCCGCCCGTCGCTGAACCGCCGCGACAAGGCGATGATCAAGATGCAGCTCATCCGCGAACAGGGGGCAGGCTATCTCGGCGACTGGGTGCAGAGCCGGATCCGGTGGGAACTGGGCAAGCTGCGCCGGCGCTTCGAGGAGACCGAGGCGGTCAGCGAGCACCAGTTCCACGACGCCGATATCGAGGCGGCGTTCCTGACTGCGGTCCGGCAATACCGGCTCGCCCGCTATGAAGGGCCGGTCACATTGTTCCGCCCGCCACTCGACCGGCGGTTTGCCGTCTCGGGCGGCAAATGCGTCAGCGAGGCGCGCGAGTACGTCTTCGAGGACAACCAGTGGTCTGCGTGGATCGCCGATCTCGACGTGATCGAGGTTCCGGGAGATCACGATTCCATGGTGCTCGAGCCCAATGTCCGCGTGCTGGCCAAGCGCCTGCGTGCCGCCGTCCGCGCCGCCGAAACCGGCCGCGCCGTCCGCGGCTCGGAACGCCCGGCGCTTGCGGCGGAGTAGCACGCGTGACCGGACCAAGGCTGCTGACGGTGGTGCTGAACTGGCGCACGGCCGAGATGACCCTGAAATCGGCGAAAGCCGCGCTCGATGCGATGGCGGGGATCTCGGGCGAGCTGGTCATCGTCGACAATGACAGCCAGGACGGCTCGGAGCAGATGCTGCGCCGCGGCGTGGCCGAAGCGGGCTGGGACTCGGACGGGCGCGTGCGGGTCGTCCAGTCGGGCCGCAATGGCGGGTTCGGCGCGGGCAACAATGTCGGCATCCGCGCCGGTCTGTCGGATGGCGGTCTGCCCGACTACGTCTACATCCTGAATTCCGACGCCTTTCCGGCGCCCGATGCGATCCGCCTGCTGCTGGAGCATCTCGAGACCAATCCCGATGTCGGTTTCGCGGGCAGCTACATCCATGGCGAGGAGGGCGATCCGCACACGACCCTCTTTCGCTATCCCACGATGTGGTCCGAGTTCGAGGGTGCCATTGCCTTCGGCCCGGTCACGCGGCTCTTGAAGAACCATGTGGTGCCCATGGAGATCCCTGAAAGCGGGGTGCTTGCGGTCGACTGGCTGGCCGGGGCCTCGGTCATGATGCGCCGGCAGGTGCTGGATCAGATCGGTTGCTTCGACGAGCGGTTCTTCCTCTATTTCGAGGAGACCGATCTCTGCCGCCGGGCGCAACAGGCCGGCTGGCCGACCCATTACGTGCGTGCCAGCGAAGTGGCGCATATCGGGTCCGTCTCGACCGGCATGAAGATTTGGGCGCGCACGCCGCCCTTCTGGTTCGACAGCCGGCTCTATTACTTTGCCAAGAACCACGGGCCGGCCTATGCGGCAGCAGCGACGGTGCTGCGGCTGGTGGGGGGCGGTCTGCGCACGATTCGCGGTCTGGTGGACCGCAAGGCGCGGGGCGGGCCGAAGCGGTTCCTTACGGATCTGGCGCTGCACGCGCTGGGGTCCCTTATCCGGGGCCGGATCGGTCCCGCCGGACAATGAAAGACGAGAGAGTGACATGAGTGCCTTCTCCTGCATCCTCATCGGCAATGAATCGCTGCTGATCCAGTGTGGCGAGATCCTGCGTCAGCGCGGGCATGCCATCCGGGCCGTCGTCACGGTCAATGCTGAAATCCGCGCCTGGGCGCAGGCGAACGGGCTGGAGGTCATCGCCCAGGGACCCGGCCAGGCCGAGGCGCTGGACGGCATGGCCTTCGACTGGCTGTTCTCGATCGCCAATCTGGCGATCATCCCGGACAGGGTTCTGGCAATGGCCGGCAAGGGGGCGATCAACTTCCATGACGGGCCGCTGCCGCGCTACGCCGGGATCAACGCGCCGGTCTGGGCCGTGCTGGAGCGCGCGGCCGAGCACGGCGTGACCTGGCACATGATCGAGGGCGGGATCGACGAGGGCGATATCCTGATCCAGCAGATGATCCCGCTGACCGGCGAGGAGACGGCGCTCACGCTCAACACCCGCTGCTACGCTGCGGCCATCGAAACCTTCGGCCCGCTGGTCGAGGGGATCGAGCAGGGCGGGCCGGCGCGCCGGGCGCAGGATCTGACCGAGCGCACCTATTACGGCAAGAACCGGCGTCCGCGTGCCGCGGCGCGGCTCGATTTCCGCCGGGATGCCGAGGATCTGGCGGCGCTGGTCCGGGCGCTGGACCATGGCGGCTACTGGAACCCGCTGGCGGTGCCCAGGATCGCGCTTTCGGGGCGGCTGCTGGCAGTGGGCAGCGTACAGCTGTCCGAGCGGGCCGGCGGGCCGGCGCCCGGCACCGTGCTCGATGTCGATGGTGAGACGCTGACGGTCACGACGGGCAGCGCGCCCCTCGTGCTTGGCCGGATCGTGGACATGGACGGGGCAGGGATCGATCCGTCGGCGCATGTCAGCGTCGGCGAGACCCTGCCGATGCTTGCCGGACCCGAGGCCATCGACGCGCTGGACGCCGTCATGGCCCCCCTGGCCGCCCATGACGGGCACTGGCGCGCGCGGATCGCGGCGCTGGAGCCGGCCGAACTGCCCCAGGCCGCCGTCTCGACGGCGGAGCCTGCCTGGCAGCGCCGCCCGGTTGCCGTGCCGTCCGGCCTGACCGCCGGGCAGATCTGGGCCGTGCTGGCGGCCTGGGCGGCGCGGATCGGCGGCAAGATGGCGCTGGATCTGGCCTGGCGCAATGCGGCGATCGCCGAGGCCCTGACCGCGGCGCCCGGGTACCTGACCGGCTGGGTCCCGGTCCGTTTCGATGCCGAGGCGGCATTCGGTCCGGCCATGACAGCGTTCGAGGCGCAGTTCGACGAGGCAGCCCGGCGCGGACCCTTCGCCGCCGATCTTGCGCTGCGTGACCCGGCGCTCGGCCGTCTGGTGGTGCCGCAGGTCGGACTGGCCGGCGATGGCGGGACCGATCCGATCCCGGGCACCTGCCTGACACTGGCCCTGACGGCCGACGGCATCGTCGCGGTGCACGACGAGACCCGTCTGCCCGCGCCGGTGCTCGACCGGCTGATCCGCCGGCTCGACGTGCTGGCCACGGCCGTCGCTGCCGGGGCGGACGATGTGGTGGTCGGCCGCCTGCCGGTCCTGCCCGATGACGAGCGGACCGAGGTGCTGGAGAGCTGGAACGCCACCGCCGCGGATTATGACCGCGAGCGCTGCATCCACCAGCTGTTCGAGGCCCAGGTCACACGCACGCCCGGGGCAGCCGCCATTGTCTTCGAGGGCGAGACGCTGAGCTATGCCGATCTCAACGCCCGGGCCAACCGCGCCGCCCATGTGCTGCAGGGCATGGGGGTCGGACCTGATGTGTTGGTCGGCCTGCACTGCCCGCGTTCGCTCGATCTTTTGATCGGCGCGCTGGCGATCCAGAAGGCGGGCGGTGCCTATGTGCCGCTGGATCCGGCCTATCCTGCGGATCGCATCGCGCTCTATATCGAGGACAGCGGCGCGCCGGTGCTGATCACCCACTCGGCAGTATCCACCGGCCTGCCGCAGCACGCGGCCCGAGTTCTGGAGATCGACACCGATCCGCGCCTGGCCGGTGCGCCGCCGGACAACCCGGGCGGCGGGGCAGGGCCGGACAATCTCGCCTATGTCATCTACACCTCCGGGTCCACCGGGCGGCCCAAGGGCGTGATGATCGAGCACCGCAACGTGTCGAACTTCTTCACCGGCATGGACGACCGGATCCCGCATGACCCGCCAGGGGTGTGGCTGGCGGTCACCTCGCTCGAGTACCGAGATGTCGAACGAGAGCGAGG
>JBCDBB010000066.1:0-20345 GCA_039184415.1 Pseudomonadota bacterium | reverse complement strand
GCGCAAGCCGCTCGCCATCATCGTTCTGTGGACGATGCGTTCAGCGATACTCCACGCGTTTTCGAGCTCGAGGCCGAGGTGAAGCAAGGTGCAATTGGCCTTGGTGTGGCCCAACGGAAACTGGACCGCGCGAAGACTCCCAGTTTTCCGGTGAATCTCCGCTGCCTTAGCCCTTCGAAGGAAGAGCGTGCCATAACCGCTGGGCCCTAACCCGATCACTGTAACCCAGTCGCGCACGGGTCGCCCATACTGCCGTGTGGAGATATGTGGGCGGTCGTGGAACCGGCTTGGAAACATGAACGCGGAGCCGATCATCTCTGGCGCGCTCACCCAAGTGCCCACAGTGCCCCGTGTGTTTTCCGTCAGTTCGAACTGAACCGGCTGACCCGTCTTGCTTTGGGTGACCATGATTCGCTCCCGAACCTGCGTGCTACTGACGAGATCCTTCACGGCCAGTTTGACCAGACCACAACCGCGCAACCTGCTGTTGATTGCTACGTTAAAACTGCCGGATCGCGCAGATTTCCAGCGAGTTCGAGCCGCCCGCGGATCGCCCAGACCTGTTTCGGGCGCAGCGGTCGCTTCTGCCCAATGAACCTGCCATTGTTTCAGGCTCGGCGTTCCGGCGTTCCGGCGTGACACTGTACTCTAGGCATGGACTGAGCTCCGATCCTCCCTTCAGGCTCAACATCAGCAATGCGCTGACGAGCAAATCTGGCATTCAGAGGAAATGGCAGAATCCCAGCAAAGTCCCAGTAGCGGACGGTTGCCCGTTTTCTGCAATGGTATTGGGCCGTTGTGACCCCAATCGTTACGTTTGGATTTTGCACTGGGTGGGCGCGCAACATCAGATTTGCTGCATCAGCTTGATTTCTTGTATCGAACTGCGGTGAGAAAATCGGCCCTCGATGCCACGCGCGGCGACGTTTGCGAGGCCAATCTACCTGTCGCGGGACAGACAGCACCTCAGGCCGACCAGTCAAAACAACCGCTTTGTCGCCCCGATCGCCAAGCTGACGGCGCCTCCCCGAAATTCGCCTGGAAGGTGCGCCTCAAGGCCACTGTTGGGGCGTAGCCTACACGGTTCGAAATAGTTTCGATTGAATCTCTTGAATGCAACAAGACCTCAGCGGCCAGATCCAGGCGGCAGGCGAGCGGATATTGTCCGGGCTCTTTTCCCATGAACTGCCTGAAACATTCCGCGAAGCTAGACACAAACGTGCCTGCGACCTCGGCCAACGCACCGCTGGTGCGGCTTTGTGCACGGCAAAGCCCTTGTCCAACTTCTGCAGCGAGCTCGGTACGTTGCCTCCCCTCTAGATCGAGTTTGCTCACATCTAACTGATATGCTTCGACCTCGGTTTTGTAGCCAGACCGTCGACGTATCACGACCGAATTCTACCCCGATAGGCGCCGGTAACTCGCGATTGTGCTAGAGATCAGCATTCTAGACTTGGCCGAGGTGCTTTGGGGTGCCTCTTTCACTGGTCTTGGTGTTTTTTGGAAGCATTCCTCGCTGCGGAGACAACGGCTGGGCCCATTCCCGCTGGGACATGGTATCGTTATCCCGAAAAGTCTCGCTGGACCCTACCGAACTGGGTCTTGCCCGTTGCTTGGCTGAGCATCTGCATCTTTTTTCACACGCAGGTGCGCGAGTAGCTACTCAAGATAGAGCCGGGCTGGCCCTTGCCCCTGTTGCGCTCCAGTTCTCGCTTGAAACGCTTTGGACTCTCGTATCCTTCGGCCTCCGCAGAATGGGCCTCGCGTTCGGAGTGGTCGTCGCGTTTTGGATGTCTGTTGTGGCGACTGTGTCGCGTTCCGGTGCGTTTATCCAATCGCCGGAGCATTGGTCTTACCACACGTCGCATCGGCCAGCTTCGCCACGGCTCTAAACTTCGCGGTATGGCGCTTCAAACCCCGCTCTCAGCCATTGATCCGCAGCGAACGCTAGTTCACTCAAATCTTGGCCTCTCCTTTACGACGACGAGAGGCCGGCATGAATTCTAGTATATGTGACAAATAGATACGATACCCTTTTGAGAAACCTGCTGCCGGGAAAGAGTTTCCCCGGCTTTGCGGATGGTTGCGGGCTGGAGCAATCTGGCGTCTTGATGGCGTTCCTTTCCTAGTCGATTGGCGATAGGTATCCTAGGATCGAGTGTCGGCGGCCGGGATCGCGCCGGTCAGAACCTTCAGCAGACGCAGACCGCTTTTGGCTGCATGGGGTGGCACGACGTCGCCGGCGTCGAGCGCTAGAAGAACGACCGCCGGTGCGCCGTCGCCTGTGACCCCAAGGGGTGCAGTTCGGCAACCTCATGGACCTGGCGCCTGGGTATCGCGCCGGTATTGATCAAGGTGGTCCCGGCGGCGGGAAACGAGGACAGCGCCATCAGGAGCGGCAGTAGGTGGATTCGGGTCAAGTCTGGTCTCCGACAGAGCCTGTGCCAGGGCAGCAGATTCTCGTTCGCTGGGTTAAAAACCTGGCTTGTTCGACGGGCCGTCGGCGCATGGCACCGACCCCAAGACCGGTGCTACGCAGGGCAAGGGGCCGCTCGGTCGGATCTGGCCGCATCGCGGTCTGTTCAACCGCAACGCACTTGACCGTCGTCATGTCCCGCTGAATTCGATCGTGCAATGTCTGTGCGGCATGCCGATTAAAGGAGCCGCCGACCATGCGCCTTCACCCCCGTCAGGCCTGCCGGGCTTTGACATGAGACAGATCGCGCAGATTGTTCTCGCAGCGCCGCCCGGTTCCGGCCGAGCTGAAGGCGCGCGGGCAGGCGCTTGCCGGATCTCGAGCGCGCCGAGACCCGTGGTGGCTGCCGCGCGCGGTGCCCTTTCCGGCCTATCGGTCGGGCGCTGCAGGGGCCGACGTACCAAATGCTGGACGGGCGACAGCGCCTTCACTCCCATCTTCCGGGACCCAAGCGCGTGGCCCGGCCATGGAGCGGAGGCCCATGGGCGCAACGACTGAACAGATGCGCGGCTGGACGGGCCCCGCTGTCTTCAGCTTCGGCTTCAGGCCGTTCTTTCTAGGCGGCGCGGTCTGGGCGGCGCTGGCCATGGCGGATTGGATCGCGATGCTGTCGGGGACCTTCGCCTTGCCGACCGCGCTCGATCCGGTTTCCTGGCACGCCCATGAGTTCCTGTTCGGCTATCTCGGTGCCATCATCGCCGGCTTCATGATGACGGCGGTGCCGAACTGGACCGGCAGGATGCCGATCGTGGGGTGGCCCCTGGCCGGGCTCTTCGTACTTTGGATCGCGGGGCGCATCGCGGTGGCGGTTTCGGTCCACATTCCGGCGCCGGCGGTGGCGCTGATCGATATCAGCTTTGCGGTGCTTCTGGCGCTGGCCATGGCGCGGGAGATCCTGGCAGGGCGGAATTGGCGCAATCTGATAGTCGTCGCGCTGCTCGCGGTCTTCATCCTGGCCAATGCGCTGTTTCACTGGGAGGCGGCTCAGGACGGCTTTGCGGCGCAGGGGTTCGGTCTGCGTCTCGGCCTTGCCACGGCGATCTTGCTGATCGCGTTGATCGGCGGCCGGATCTTGCCGTCCTTTACCCGCAACTGGCTCGTCAAGCGTGGCGGCACGAACCTGCCGGCGCCGCCGATGGGCCGATTCGATCGGCTGACGCTACTGGTGCTGCTGGGCGCACTGCTGCTCTGGGTGATCTGGCCCGCCGATCTGATCACCTGCGCGGCGCTGCTGCTGGCGGGTGTCCTGCATGCGATCCGGCTGGCGCGGTGGCGCGGCTGGGAGACAGGCTCGGAGCCGCTGGTTTTGGTCCTGCATGTCGCCTACGGCTTTGTGCCGCTAGGCGCTCTGGCCGAGGGGGCATCGATCCTCTGGCCCGCCTTTGTTGGTCCGGCTCCGGCGCTGCATCTTTGGATGGCGGGGGGCATTGGGCTGATGACACTGGCGGTGATGACCCGGGCGACGCTGGGCCATACCGGCCGGGCGCTCGTGGCGGGGCCGGGGACGCTTGCGCTCTATGCCTGTGTGGTCGGATCGGTCGCGCTGCGGGTCCTGGCGGACATGGTGCCGGCCTGGTCGATGCTCGGCTATGGGCTGTCGGGCGCGCTCTGGATCGCGGGTTTCGGCGGGTTCGCGATGCTCTACGGACCGATGCTTCTGCGCCCGAAACTGGTCTGACCCATGGCCTGGTTCTGGTTCGCCCTCGCCTTTGTGGCGTTTTTCCTCAGCCATTCGCTGCCGGTGCGCCCGCCCCTGCGCCCCATACTGGTCCGCGCACTCGGACCGCGGGGCTTTTCCCTGGCCTATTCGCTGCTGTCGCTGGCCGTGCTTGGCTGGCTCATCATCGCCGCGGCGCAGGCGCCCTTTGTCCCGCTCTGGCCCTGGGCGCCCTGGCAGAGCCATCTTGCGCTGGCGCTGATGCTCGGGGCCTGTCTTATCCTCGCCTTCGCCCTTGGCCGGCCCAATCCGTTTTCCTTCGGCGGCGCGCAAAACGACAAGTTCGATCCGGCACGGCCCGGGATCGTGCGGCTGAGCCGCCATCCTCTGCTGCTGACACTCGCGCTCTGGGCGCTCGCGCATCTCCTGGTGAATGGTGATCTGGCTCATGTGATCCTGTTTGCGACCTTTGCGGGCTTTGCCCTGTTCGGAGGCCGGCTGATCGACCGGCGGAAGCGCCGCGAGATGGGCGCGCGGTGGGGAGAACTGCGCGCTGCGGTGGCACAGGCGCCGCTCGGCCCCGGTCTGGCGCCGCTGGAGACCCTTGTCCGCGGTCTCTCAGGATTCTTGCTCTACGCTCTGCTGATCGCGGCGCACCCGGCGGTCATCGGCGTCACACCGTTGCCCTAGCCGGCCTCGGGCGCGTCAGGACTGGGGTGGAGTTGGAGGGTTTCTTGGCGATCTTCTGGGCCGGAGGCGCCTGAAATCACCGGTCTACCCGCTTTCGGCAAAGGCTCTCAGTGCAGCGATATCCGCGATCACGGCATGGTTGCGTTTGATCTGCACCCCGTGCTTGCGCAGCCTGACAAAGGCGCGCGAAAGGCTTTCGGGTTGCAGACCGATACGCCCGGCGATCAGCACCTTGTCATAGGGCAGTGTCACGTCGCAATAGCCGTCGCGGGCTGCCGAGAGCGACACCAGAAACTGCGCCACACGTTGCGCGCCGGTATGGGCCTTGCGCTGTTCCAGCTGCATGACGAGGCTCTGGAGATGGGCGAATGTGCTGGCCAGGATCGCGATGGCGAGTTCGGGATGGCCGCGCATCATCTCAAGTATGTCCGCCGCGCGCAGCTGGAGCAGTTCCGCATCGGTCACGGCCTGGGCGGTGACCGGGTAGGCGCCATTGCGCAAGGCGACGGGTTCGCCGAAGCTGCCGCCCTTGGTGAAGACGCCGACCACGGTTTCCGCACCTCCGGAGGTGACCCGGTAGAGCTTTATCCAGCCATCGAGCACGATGAAGATGGAGTGTGCCTTGTCGCCGTGGGCGAACAGCACGGTATCGCGTCGGACCCGGCGTGTCACGGCCCTGTCCAGAAGCCGATCGCGCAGGTCCGCCGGGCAGTTTGCCAGCAGAAGCGACGCGCATGCTGATTTGCGCTGATCCTCTCGCATCGCCGGGCATATTGCGAATTTCACCCGGGCAAACCAGAGCATGCAATGTCGCAAGACGGTGCGCAAAGCTGCCCAATCCAGCATGGGGCACGGGTTAAACGCGATGTTTGGGCGCGTGGCGAAGGGAAAGCGGTCAACACTTCAGCGGTTGGTCTGCGCCCAAGTCAGTCCGGGCGAGACCATCCATGCCGCGTTGATCGGGATGTTTGCGACCGCCAAGAGCGAAAGCGTGTCGGTGGTCAGGCGGTTCGCATCGAATTGTACTCCTCTCCGACCGCGCTCACTGACGAAACAGTTCCTATCTGCCCATTCCACGACATAGGAGACCGTTGCCTCTAGCAACGGCAGATTGGCGGGCCGGTCGGGCCGATAGGCGTACCACGCAACCGGCGTGAGATCGTTGTCATCGACTTCGCGGATACCCGCGAGGATCGGAAAGGTGAATGTGGCGTCTTTCCGGGCGGAGCCCGCCAGCTCGTCAAACAGATAGGCGCCGAAATCGCCGGTGACCCGAGTTCCCAGCCGTGCCTGCGTGGCGTCGGGCCTGGGCAGGTCTCGTGGCACGTTCCGGCCGAGATTGATGACCTGCAGCGCCATTCTATAAAAAGGTCGGCCCGGGATTGACCGCGCGCGGGTCGCGGTCGAACAGCGCCTGTGTGATCTGGCCAGAGACGTCAAAGGGCAGGTCGATTTGGCCGGCTTGGACCCTGGCTACCGTCGCATCGCTCAGCGAGAAGCCGAGATTTGCGTAGATCGCACAGCGGTCGGACTTGACGTTTTCGTACCGAAACCTTTTCCGATGGGCACCTTTCAGTAACAGATGCGCGTCAAAGCCCTCGTCTGAGTATTCTGCGGCGGCCTAGCCCTCAACATCCCCCGAGTTGCCCCAGCTCAGACCGTGGGAGATCCCGGGGCGCTGCTGCCGGTTCGGTCGATCCTGCGGTCGTCCGCCGGTCGCGGGCTGCAGCGCGCGGTCTCAGTCCTTGATATCTTCGATCCAGGTTTTCGCAGCAACGGCCCGGGGCAGGCCGAGCGGGCCGATGGCAAGCATCGCGACCTGCATCAGCGCCTGTGGCTCGATGCCTTCGGATTTCGCGCGGCGCGTGTGTGAATGCACGGCGCCCTCCGAGCCGGCACCGATGGACAAGGCCAGTTTGACCAGACGCCGCTCGCGCTCTGTCAGCGTGCCGCAGTCTGCGGCAGCGCGGCCAAGCATGGCGTAGGCGTCCCAGACAGTGGGAAATTGCTCTGCGAGCTGTTGGGCTGCGCCGGGTATGCGGTCGGTCATGGGTCTTCCTCAGGTTTGGTAATCGTCGATGAGCGGGCTGGATTTCGCGAACTTTTCGAGATCCATCTGGTCGGTGATCGAGATGCGATTGCCCGCAACCCGCACGCCGTAGGCCTGCAGCCCCTTGAAGGCGCGGCTCAGATTTTCGGGTGTCATTCCGAGAAAAGACGCCAGCCGGCGCTTTTCCAGCGTCAGGTCGAACTCCATGGCCCCGTTCGCGCGCCGTTGCTGGCGCAGCAGGTAATTCGCCAGACGCTCCAGCGAGGTGCGCAGCTTAAGGTCCTTGGTGTTCTTAATGACGGTGCGATAGCACTGCGCCAGTTCGCTCACGATGGCCCGCGCGAACTTCGCATCGATGTCGAAGACGGCACGTACATCCTGGCTGGGCACCAGCGCGACGCGGCTCTTTTCCAGCGTCCGCGCGGACATCAGGTAAGGCGCGTTCCTGATGGTGGCGGCGAGAATAAATGTCGAGACCGGTCGCACGGTGGCAAGCGAGGTCTCCCGGCCGTTCCAGGTCGAGAAGAGCTCCACCGAACCGGACAGCACGACGTGCAGGAAATCGCTCGGATCACCCTCTTCGATGAGTTCGATCTGGGGTGGAAAGTTCTGCACATAGGATCCGCGCAGAAGCGCCCGAAAGTGATCCTCCCCCATCTCCGCAAACAGGTGCAGACGTCGGATCTCCGGAAAATCCGACTCGGTCATTCCTAAATACACCTGGCACTCCTCGCTTGATGTTTGTTGTTTAGTAGTTTGACAAAAGTCAACCATCGATTTGGAGAATTCCGAGCGCGGATTTGATGCTGCACCGCAACCGAGATGACAATTCTGGGTAACCCATTTATTTACATATGTTTTTTTGCTCCGCTTGACGCAGATCAAGTTCCCGAGATGCGTCGCGACACAGGAGAGGTCCCACGCACGTCGCGTCCGAAGCGGACGCCAACGAACGGAGGGATGTATGGATATCATGCTCGCGTACGACCACTCGCGCAACGCGCGAATTGCGCTCGACGCAGTACAAAACCTGTTCGGCCCCCTCAAACCGGCGATCACGCTGGTCTCGGTGGTTGAGGACGTCGGCAGCGCCACCGACGACGCCCAGGATCTCTTCCGGGAGCAGTTCGCGGACCAGAAAGCCGGAGTCGAAGCCGCTGCGGCCGAACTGACGGCGGCCGGCTTCGAAGCGAGGGTCATGCTCGCCGAAGGTGATGCCCGCAAGATGATCCTGCGGGCCACCGAAGAGCGCCGGCCCGACCTTCTGGTCATGGCGCGCCACAGCTACCAGGCCGATGGCGGGCCGCTCGGCTTCATCACCAAGCGGCTCGACGCCATTGCGGAAGAGTTCGACCACATGACCTTCGGGTCGGTTTCGGCCTTTCTCGCGCGCCGCGCGAAATGCCCGATCCTCATCATTCCAACCCACGTTCCGGCATCTTCGATGCAGGCGGCGGAATAGAGCCAGGGGACAGTTACAATGAAAATCTCGAGCCTTGTCCGGGTTCAGGACCCGGCCATTCGTGCGCTCCACCTGACCTGGATCGCCTTCTTCATCACCTTCTATGTCTGGTTCAACATGGCCCCGCTGGCCTCGTCGATGCTGGCGGCGAACGACTGGCTGACGCGGGACGATATCCGCCTGTTTGCCATTGCCAACGTGGCACTGACCATTCCCGCCAGGATCCTCGTGGGCATGGCGCTCGACCGCTGGGGGCCGCGCCGGGTGTTTTCGGTGCTGATGGTCGCCATGGCGCTGCCGACGCTGACCTTTGCCTTCGGCGATACCAAGATGCAGCTCTTCGTGTCGCGACTGGTGCTGTCGTCGGTGGGCGCAGGCTTTGTCGTCGGCATCCACATGACCGCACTCTGGTTCAAGCCGCGCGATATCGGGTTCGCCGAGGGCTTTTATGCGGGCTGGGGCAACTTCGGCTCAGCCGCTGCAGCAATGACGATCCCGACCGTTGCGCTGACCATGTTCGGCGGCGATGACGGCTGGCGCTATGCCATCGCGACGTCCGGCGTGATCATGGCGCTCTACGGTGTCTTCTACTGGTTCGCGATCACCGACGGGCCAACAGTCGACACGCACAAGAAGTCGCGCAAAAGCGGGGCCCTTGAAGTGTCCACCTACCGCGATCTGGCGTTGCTGGTGGCCTTCACCGTGCCGCTGATCGGTATCCTGTCGATCCTGGTCTACCGGGTTCAGATGATGGGCTACATCGACGGGTTCGTCGCCACCATCTGCTACGCCTCCATCGCGACTCTGGTGGTCTACCAAGTCTGGCAGGTGCTGCGTGTCAATCTCCCGATCCTGCAGAGCGGTGTGCCGGAGGATGACCGCTATCCGTTCAGCTCGGTGGCCGCGCTTAATACCACCTACTTCGCCAATTTCGGCGCGGAGCTGGCCGTGGTGTCAATGCTGCCGATGTTCTTTCAGGAGACGTGGGGCCTGACGCCGGTGACCGCCGGTCTGATCGCGGCCTCCTTTGCCTTCATCAACCTTGTGGCCCGGCCAATGGGCGGCCTGGTGTCCGACCGGATGGGCAACCGCCGTTTCGTGATGCTGGCCTACATGCTGGGCATCGCCATCGGCTTTGCTCTCATGGGGCTGCTGAACAGCTCATGGCCGCTGATCATCGCCATCGCGATCACCATCGCCTGCTCCTTCTTCGTGCAGGGGGCCGAGGGCGCGACTTTTGGGATCATCCCATCGATCAAGCGCCGGGTGACGGGCCAGATTGCGGGCATGGCCGGCGCCTACGGCAATGTCGGCGCGGTTTTCTACCTCTTCATCTTCATGTTCGTGGATGCCTCGACCTTCTTCTTCATCATCGCGACCGGCGCCCTGATCTCGTGGATCGTCTGCGTCTTCTGGCTGAAGGAACCGCAGGGCGGCTTTGACGAGGAGTATGTCCTGAGTTCGGTCGACGAGGCGATTGCCGCGAAGGCCAAGAGCAAGAAGGACGCCGAGGCCGACCTCGCCCTGATCTTCGAAGGATCCGAACGGGTGGCCCTGGCCGAACGCGGCGACAGCCTGACCGTGACGGCGCGCTTCAAGGATCTCGACGAGCTCAAGGCGACGCTGTCGCGGCTCGGACCGAAGGCCGGCGGACAACCGGCCGAATAACGACATGGCCGGCCTGGCGTAACGCTGGGCCGGCCCCTGGAAACCGCCACCCCGGGAGGACCCACCCATGGCGATCACTGAGACATCGAACGGCCGGTCCGGCCACGTGCTGACCGACTGGCGCCCCGAGGACCCTGAATTCTGGGAAACCAAGGGCAAATCCATTGCAACCCGCAACCTCTGGATCTCGATCCCCAACCTATTGATGGCCTTTTCGGTATGGATGGTCTGGTCGGTGGTCGTGGCCAAGATGCCGGCGATCGGGTTCGACTTTTCGGTCGGCGAACGGTTCTGGCTCGCCGCGCTGCCGGGCCTGTCCGGCGCGACGCTGCGCATCTTCTACAGTTTCGTGATCCCGGTTTTCGGCGGCCGCCGCTGGACCGCGATCTCGACCGCCTCGTTGTTGCTTCCCGCGCTCGGCATCGGGTTTGCGATCCAGAATCCCGAGACCTCCTATTTCACTTTCCTGATCCTGGCGCTGATGTGCGGCTTCGGCGGCGGCAACTTTGCCTCCTCCATGGCCAATATCGCTTATTTCTACCCCAAGAAGGTCAAGGGCCAGGCGCTGGCCATGAACGCGGGTCTTGGCAATCTCGGTGTCTCGGTGATGCAATTCGTTGTCCCGCTGGTCATCACCGCAAGCGTTTTCGGTGCCATTGGCGGCGCGCCTCAGGAGCTTTCCGACGGCGGCCAGCTCTGGCTGCAGAATGCCGGCTTCATCTGGGTGCCCTTCCTGGCCGTCGGCGCGATTGCCGCCTGGTTCGGCATGAATGACATCGCCGATGCCAAGGCCGGCCTCGGAGAGCAGATGTCGATCCTCAAGCGCTATCATAACTGGGTGATGTGCGTCCTCTATGTCGGCACGTTCGGATCCTTCATCGGCTATGCCGCGGGCTTCCCGCTTCTGATGCGGACGCAGTTCCCGGAGGTCGCCTCGCTTCAATACGCCTTTCTCGGTCCGCTCGTGGGCGCACTGTCGCGCGCGGCGACCGGCTGGATTTCCGACCGGTTCGGTGGCGGCCGTGTGACCTTCTGGGTCTTTCTCGGCATGATCGTCGCGGTGTTCGGTGTGATCTCGTTCCTGCCCTCCGCACCGGAAGCAGCAGATGGCAGTTTCTGGGGCTTCTTCGCCTGCTTCATGGCACTGTTCTTCCTGACCGGTGTCGGCAATGCGTCGACCTTTCAGATGATCCCATCGATCATGAAACAGGAAATCCCGCGTCTGATGCCGGATGCCGACGGCGCAGCACAGCAGCGCACCATCGAACGCGAAAGCGCGGCCATCATCGCGTTCACCTCGGCGATCGCGGCCTATGGCGCCTTCTTCATTCCGAAGAGCTACGGCACCTCGATCGCGATGACCGGCGGTCCGACCGCGGCGCTCTGGGCTTTCCTGGTCTTCTACGCGCTCTGCGCTGCGATCACCTGGTTCTACTACAGCCGCAAGTCTGCCCCCGTACCCTGCTGAGTCCGTCCCCGACCCTGCGCGCCCGCCGCCCTTGAACAGGCGCGCAGGCTGGCAGCCATTCCTAGGAGAGTTGAGATGAGCCACCTGCTCGACAGACTGAACTTCCTCCAGTCCAACAAGCTCGAAGAGTTCGCCCATGGCCACGGCCTGGTCACCAATGAGGACCGGGCGTGGGAGGAGACTTACCGCAACCGCTGGCGCCATGACAAAGTCGTCCGCTCGACCCATGGCGTGAACTGCACCGGGTCCTGTTCCTGGAAAATCTACGTGAAATCCGGGATCGTGACCTGGGAGACGCAGCAGACGGATTATCCGCGCACGCGGCCCGACCTGCCAAATCACGAACCGCGCGGCTGTGCCCGGGGGGCCTCCTACAGCTGGTATCTGTACAGCGCGAACCGGGTGAAGACGCCGCTGATCCGGGGCCGGCTGATGCGGATCTGGCGCGAGATGCGAAAGACGAAGTCCCCGATCGAGGCCTGGAGCGCGATTCAGAGCGACCCGATCCTGCGCGCCTCCTATACCGCCAAGCGCGGCTCCGGCGGCCTGGTGCGCGCCAGCTGGGACGAGGCGACGGAAATCGTCGCCGCCGCCAACGCCTACACGGCCAAGACCTACGGCCCGGACCGGATCTTCGGTTTCTCGCCGATCCCGGCCATGTCGATGGTCTCCTATGCGGCGGGCTCGCGCTATCTGAGCCTGATGGGCGGCGTCTGCATGTCGTTCTACGACTGGTACTGCGACCTGCCGCCGGCCTCTCCGATGACCTGGGGCGAGCAGACCGACGTGCCGGAATCGGCGGACTGGTACAATGCCAGCTACCTGCTGCTCTGGGGTTCCAACGTGCCGCAGACCCGGACGCCGGATGCGCATTTCTATACCGAGGTCCGTTACAAGGGCACCAAATCGGCGGTGATCTGCCCCGACTATTCCGAGGCGTCCAAGTTCGCCGATGTCTGGCTGAACGTGAAGCAGGGCACGGACGCGGCGCTGGCGATGGCCTTCGGTCATGTGATCCTGCGCGAATTCCATATCGACCGACAGGCGGAATACTTCGAGAGTTACTGCCGCAAATACTCCGACATGCCGATGCTCGTGCGGCTCGACGAGACGGATGGTCGTCTGATCCCCGGCCGGTTCCTGCGCGCCGCGGATCTCGACGGGCAACTGGGGGAGGACAACAACCCCGAATGGAAGACCGTCGCTTTTGACGAGACCTCCGGCACGCTGGTGTCGCCCAATGGCGCCATCGGCTATCGCTGGGGCGAGAACGGGGAGTGGAACCTCGAAGAAAAGGCCGCGGAGCACGATACCCAGCTCCAGATGTCGCTGATCCTCGACGATGATCACGACGAGGTCCGTGGCGTTGATTTCCCCTATTTCGGCGGCGCGGCGACCGAAGCCTTTACCACCGGCGACACGCGCCCTGACGTGCTGACCAAGAACGTTCCCGTCAAACGGCTGCAGACGGCCGAAGGCGAAATCCTCGTGGCGACCGTTTTCGATCTGTTCTGCGCCAATTACGGTCTGGACCGCGGTCTCGGCGGCGACTGGGTCGCAAGCTCCTATGACGATGACGTGCCGGGCACGCCGAAATGGGCGGAAAAGATCACCGGGGTTCCCGCTGACAAGATCGCTCATGTGGCCCGCGAATTCGCGGAAACGGCCGAGAAGACCAATGGCAAGTCGATGATAATCATCGGGGCCGCCATGAACCACTGGTACCACATGGACATGAATTATCGCGGCGTCATCAACATGCTGGTGATGTGCGGCTGCGTGGGTCAGTCCGGGGGCGGCTGGGCGCACTATGTCGGGCAGGAGAAACTGCGCCCGCAGACCGGCTGGCAGCCGCTGGCCTTCGCGCTCGACTGGGGCCGTCCGCCGCGCCACATGAACTCCACCAGCGCCTGGTATGCCCATACCGATCAGTGGCGCTACGAGACGCTGGAGGCCGATGAAATTCTGTCACCCACGGCGCCGGAGGGCGATTGGGACATCTCCCTGATCGACTATAACATCCGGGCCGAGCGGATGGGCTGGTTGCCGTCCGCGCCGCAGCTCCGAACCAATCCCCTGGAGGTGGCGAAGGCCGCTAAGGCGGCCGGCAAGGACATACCGGCCTATGTCGCCGAGCAGTTGAAATCCGGCGAACTGGAAATGGCCTGCGAGGACCCGGACGCGCCGGAGAACTGGCCGCGCAACCTGTTTGTGTGGCGGTCCAACCTGCTCGGCTCGTCGGGGAAGGGGCACGAGTACTTTCTCAAGCATCTGCTGGGGACAGACCATGGAGTGCTCGGCAAGGATCTCGGCGAAGAAGGCCGCGCGCTGCCCAAGGAGGCGCGCTGGCACGAGCGGGCACCCGAAGGCAAGCTGGACCTGCTGGTCACCATCGACTTCCGGATGTCCACCACGGCGGTCTATTCAGACATCGTTCTGCCGACGGCCAGTTGGTACGAAAAGGACGACATGAACACGTCGGACATGCATCCGTTCATCCATCCGCTGCAGGCGGCGGTGGATCCGGCCTATGAAAGCAAGTCGGACTTCGAGATCTTCAAGGCCATCGCCTACAAGGTGCAGGAGGTCGCGCCCGAAATCCTCGGGCAGGAAACCGATGTCGTCGCACTGCCCCTGCTGCACGACATGCCTGCGGAGATCGCCCAGGATCAGGTGCGGGACTGGAAGAAGGGCGAGTGCGACCTGATCCCGGGCAAGACGGCGCCCGCCTATATCGCCGTGGAGCGCGACTATACCGCGATCGGCGACCGGTTCACCGCGCTTGGACCGCTCATGGACAAGCTCGGCAATGGCGGCAAGGGCATCACCTGGAACACCCAGGACGAGGTCGACAATCTCGCGGCGCTGAATGGCGTCAAGCTCGACGGGCCCGCCAAGGGCCGGCCCAAGATCGAGAGCGCCATCGATGCCTGCGAGGTGATCCTGATGCTGGCGCCCGAGACCAACGGCGATGTCGCCGTGAAGGCCTGGGAGGCGCTGGGCGCGAATACCGGGCGCGAACATGCGCATCTTGCCGAGGGTGAGCATCACCAGAAGATCCGTTTCCATGACATCGCGGCCCAGCCCCGCAAGATCATCTCGAGCCCGACCTGGTCGGGCATCGAAAGCGAGAAGGTCAGCTACAACGCGGGCTACACCAACGTGCATGAGCTGATCCCCTGGCGGACCCTGACGGGACGCCAGCAGCTTTATCAGGATCATCTGTGGATGCGCGCCTTTGGAGAGGGCTTCATGTCCTACCGGCCGCCGGTGGATCTCAAGACGATCACCAAGGATGTGCAGGACAGCGGCGATACGTTGGTGCTGAACTTCATTACGCCGCACCAGAAATGGGGCATCCACTCCACCTATACCGACAATCTGCTGATGCTGACGCTGAACAGAGGCGGGCCGGTGATCTGGATTTCGGAGAACGACGCCAGGTCTGCGGGGATCGCCGACAATGACTGGGTGGAGCTTTACAACACGAACGGCGCGCTGACCGCCCGGGCCGTTGTGAGCCAACGCATCAAGGACGGCACGACCTTCATGTACCACGCCCAGGAAAAGATCGTGAACACGCCCGGATCTGAAAAGACCGGCAAGCGCGGCGGAATCCACAATTCCGTCACTCGTGCGGTCCTCAAACCCACTCACATGATCGGCGGTTATGCCCAGCAGTCCTACGGCTTCAACTACTACGGCACCGTTGGCTGCAACCGGGATGAGTTCGTCGTCGTGCGGAAGATGAAAAAGGTCGACTGGCTCGACCGCGAAGCGAGCGAGAAGGAGGCGGCAGAATGAGAGTGCGTGCGCAAATCGGCATGGTTCTGAACCTCGACAAATGCATCGGGTGTCACACCTGCTCGGTCACCTGCAAGAATGTCTGGACCACGCGGGACGGCGTTGAATACGCGTGGTTCAACAATGTCGAAACCAAACCCGGCACCGGTTATCCCACCGACTGGGAAAACCAGGCCAAGTGGAACGGCGGCTGGGAACGGACGAAATCGGGCAAGCTGCAACCCAAGCAGGGCAGCAAATGGCGGATCCTGTCCAACATCTTTGCCAATCCCGACCTGCCCGAGATCGACGACTACTACGAGCCGTTCGATTTCGACCATGACCATCTGAAGTCCGCCCCGGAGATGGAGGCGTTCCCCACGGCGCGCCCCTATTCCAAGATCACCGGCGAGCGCATCGAGAAGATCGAGAAAGGACCGAACTGGGAAGAGATCCTGGGCGGCGAGTTCTCGAAGCGGAGCGAGGACTACAACTTCGAAGGCATACAGAAGGAGATCTACGGGGAATACGAGAACACCTTCATGATGTATCTCCCCCGGCTCTGCGAGCATTGCCTCAATCCGACCTGCGCCGCCTCCTGTCCCTCGGGCGCGATCTACAAGCGCGAGGAGGACGGCATCGTCCTCATCGACCAGGAGAAATGCCGCGGCTGGCGGATGTGCGTCTCGAGCTGCCCCTACAAGAAGGTCTATTACAACTGGTCGACCGGCAAATCCGAGAAATGCACGCTCTGCTATCCGCGCATTGAATCGGGAAACCCGACGGTCTGTTCGGAAACCTGCGTCGGTCGCATCCGGTATCTGGGCGTGATGCTTTATGACGCCGACAAGATCGACGAAGCGGCGAGCGTCGAGAAGACGACCGATCTCTATGACGCGCAGCTTGATGTGTTCCTGGATCCCCACGATCCCGTCGTGATCGAGACCGCACGCGCCGACGGCATTCCAGAGGATTGGATCGAGGCGGCGCGGGAGAGCCCGATCTGGAAGATGGCGATGGACTGGAAGGTCGCCTTCCCGCTCCATCCCGAATACCGGACGCTGCCGATGGTTTGGTACATTCCGCCGCTCAGCCCAATCCAGAATGCGGCCAATGCCGGCAAGATCGGGACGGATGGCGAGATGCCCAATGTCCGCGATCTGCGCATCCCGGTCCGCTATCTCGCCAACATGCTGACGGCCGGCGACGAGGCCCCTGTGGTGCATGCGCTCGAACGGATGCTGGCGATGCGGGCCTATATGCGCGCCAAGACCGTCGACGGCGTGATTGACGAGGCGATCGCGGCGCGCGTGGGACTATCGGGCCGGGTGATCGAGGACATGTACAAGATCATGGCCCTGGCGGATTACGAGGACCGTTTCGTCATCCCGACCACCCACCGCGAACAGGTCGAGGTTGCCTATGACCTCAAGGGCGGCTGCGGTTTCACAGACAGCAATGGCTGCTCGCCCGGGACGTCGAAAGGATCGCTCTTTGGCAAGGCCAAGCGGCCGCTCAACATGCCGGAGGTGATGTGATGGACCGCACCCTCAAAGCGCTTTCGCTGGTTCTGAGCTATCCGACGCCGGAGCTTCAGACCGCGATGCCGGAGATCGGCGGCGTGCTGACCGCCGACACCCGGCTGACAGCCGCGGCGCGGCGGGCGCTGCGCCCGCTTGTCGATGAGCTTGCCGGGCGCGACATCTACGGCCTGCAGGAAACCTATGTCGCCCTGTTCGACCGGTCGCGCACGCTCTCGCTCAATCTCTTCGAACATGTCCATGGCGAAAGCCGGGACCGGGGCGGGGCGATGGTCTCTCTCATGGAGACCTACCGCGCCGCCGGGTTCGAACCGGTGACCAGCGAACTGCCCGATCACCTGCCGGTTCTGCTGGAATTCCTCGCCCTGCGGCCGGGTGCCGAGGCCCGAAGCATTCTGGCCGACGCTGCCCATATCCTGGAGGCGCTCAATGCCCGGCTTGTGCGGCGCGACAGCCGCTATGGCGCCGTGCTTGCCGCCCTGCTGCAACTCTCGGGCGCAACGGCGGACAAGGCGGCGGTGGCCGAGCTTCTGCAGGAACCGGAAGCCGATCCGGACGATCTCGAGGCCCTCGATGAGATCTGGGAGGAATCCGAGGTCCGCTTCGGCCCCGATCCCGGTGCCGGCTGCCCGCAGGTGCGCGACATGCTCGCGCGCATGGACCAACCCATCGCCGCCGCGCCCGGTGTGGCCGCGGAATAAGGGAGGCAACAATGCTCTACGAATTCGATCTGGATCTGGACTTCATCCTGTTCGGCATCATGCCCTATGTGGCGCTGACCGTGCTTCTGGTGGGCTGCATCGCACGCTATGAGCGTGACCCGTTCACCTGGAAATCGAGCTCCAGCCAGTTGTTACGCCGCCGGCAGCTCATCTGGGGCTCGGTCCTCTTTCATGCCGGGATCATCACCGTGTTCTTCGGCCATCTGATCGGGCTCTTCACCCCGATCTGGGTGCTCGACGCCATCGGCATCCCCTACGGGCTTAAGCAGTGGATGGCCGTGCTCATCGGCGGACCTGCGGGCATTGCCGCGCTGATCGGTGCGACGATGCTGCTGCACCGGCGATTGCTGGATCCGCGCATTCGCGTCACCTCGAGCTATCCCGACATCGCGATCATGGTGCTGATCTGGCTGCAGCTCGTGATCGGCCTGCTGACCATCACGCAGACGCTCCAGCATATGGACGGCACCGAGATGGTGCTCTTCATGACCTGGTCGCAAAGCGTCGTGAGCTGGAACCTCAATGCCTGGGTCGAAGTGGTCGATGTGCACTGGCTCTACAAACTTCATATCTTCCTTGGTCTGATCATCACGATGCTGTTCCCCTTCACCCGGCTGGTGCACATGATTTCGGGCTTTGCCGCACCGTTTCGCTACCTCGCGCGCTCGGGTTATCAGATCGTACGATCGCGCCGGACAAAACCGCTTACCCAGCATACAGGTGTTGCCGCCGGATCGGTGTCGGGTCGGCGTGCGGCCGTCGGTAGCATCGCCAAACCTGCGGAGTAACGATGATGATTGCTCTCTTCCCAGATGTCATCGTCAATGGTGAAGTGGTGCCTTCCGCCGAAATCGCCGCGGAGGCCCAGAACCACCAAGGACCTAAGGGCAAGCCGGGAATTGCCTGGCGTAAGGCGGCCAACGCGATTGCGGTGCGCACGCTCCTGCTTCAGGAGGCGCGGAAACGCGGGATTGAAACGCTTCCAAAAGAAGTTGGCCCCAATCGCTTTGAAACAGACGAGGAGGCCCTCGTGCGGGGCCTCCTCGACCAGTCCGTGACGATAGTACCACCTACCGAGGATGAGATACGTATCGAGTGGGAAAAAGATCCGTCTCGTTTTCGCGCCCATCCGCTCTGGGAAGTTTCACATATCCTCGTGGCCTGTGATCCCCGCGATGAAGCTGGACGGCGCGACGCCTACCGCCATGCCGTCGACGTAACGGGCCGGGTACTAGGCAATCCGAAAATCTTCTCGAAGCTCGCCGCCGAGGTCAGCGACTGCGGGTCGAAGGCGAGCGGCGGAGCACTCGGT
Organism: Pseudomonadota bacterium; assembly: GCA_039184415.1. Classification (GTDB taxonomy): domain Bacteria; phylum Pseudomonadota; class Alphaproteobacteria; order Rhodobacterales; family Rhodobacteraceae; genus JANSYP01. Next base: position 1,516 of record JBCDBB010000066.1, on the reverse strand, counting down.
CAGTTGAGCCCGGGCGATACTGTACCCGAGTTTGAGTCCGCGCTTCGCAACCTCACCGAAGGCGCGATCACTGCGGAACCGATCCTGACGCGTTATGGCTGGCACATCATCAAAGTTGATGCGGTTGCCCTCGGCGCCGTGCTGCCCTTCGATGCTGTCAAACAGAAGATTTCCGATGCCATGGAGAAGGCGTCATGGGCAAAAGCGGCGCGAGACTTCATGCAAAACCTGGTTGCGTCCGCTGAGATCTCCGGAGCGGACCTACAACCGGTCTTGTCCGGGAGGACAGATCATGAACAAAGCCAACGCTCGCCATAGATCGAGGGACGGGAAGACACCGACCAGCGCGCTGCTGCTTCGCTCGCCCCTCGAATTCATCGCTGAAGACCATCTGCGTTTGCGTACCATGTGCGCCGAAATGGGCCGGATGGCGCATGCCAAGATCCTCAATGTCGACGATGTGAGCTGCCTACGTGATTATCTGATGCACGAGCTACCTGCTCTCTTGGCGGATGAGGACAACGATCTCATGCCATTGGTAGAGGCGCGTGCGGAGCCCGATGACGAGATAGTTCGACTGATTGAGCGGCTATCCGAAGAACACGCACACATCGATGTGCTGATTAACAGAGTGCTGCCGTTGTTGGATGGCGTGGCGCTCGGCGGATCCGTTTCGAGGGTTTTAAGCGGAGCGCTCTTGTCGCTGGCTGGCCTGACCCGCCGACATTTGATCCTTGAGAACGCCATCTTGCTACCCTTGGCCCGGGTTCGCCTGACCGAAGTGGATTTCGAGAGATTACGAGATGCAATGATTAAGCGTCGAGGCCTTGAAGGACTGTTTGCTGAATAAACAACTGAAACATATTAATAAAACTGAAGAATACACTCCTGAGAGACGCCCTATCTAAAGCACATATGCGCGATCTTCATTACGATGCAACGGATATGGACCTGCTTTAGAACCCGCTTGATTTTCCCAAGGACGACCACCTGAGCACGCGGACCCTTTGTCCCGCACTAGATCGCCTTGCCGATCGCAGAACGCCTGAACGGGGCGACGTTTTCGAGGCCTTAGCCTGTCTGGAAATCGAGCTCCCGCTTTTTTAACGTCGATGAGGATGCCGACCCGGCACGCCTGTTGTGCCAACATGCGAGCGACAAGAACGGATTGCAGGTCGGACTAGTCAATCGCGACACGACGGGCGAAGTCATCTTTTCGCTCTTCGCCATCATCGAGATCTCACTCACTCTTTCCTGGATCACGGCGATCAGCGTGACGCAGCTCATGGGGCACTATTTCTGTGTCACGGAGAACAGACCGCCGGGCGACGTCTATAGTGGCGTACTCTTTCGGGGCTATGCGTGGCTTTTGCATGGGACGATCCGGGTCCGGTAATTCGTCATCGTCGCTCTTGTCGGCGCGACCCGCTCGCTATCGGCAATTTTGGCCACCTGAATGGCCAGTTCTTTCCGTTCACGGGGCAGGGCGTATCGGTGTTGCTATGCAGCTTCTTGT
>JBCDBB010000065.1:0-20398 GCA_039184415.1 Pseudomonadota bacterium | reverse complement strand
TTGACCCAGTGCGGGATCTCTTCACCGGCTGCATATTGCTGCATCACTTTGCAGGCGAGGGGGCCGAAGAAGGGCGAGCTTTCCACTGTCACCCCCATCTTGCCATCGATTATGGCCTGCAGCGCGTCGCGGGTTCCATCAATGGAGACGATAGTGACATCCTCGCCCGGCTTCCGCCCGGCCAGCTCAAGTGCTTGGATCGCGCCGATGGCCATCTCGTCGTTATGCGCATAGACGACATTCACGTCAGGATGGGCCTGGAGCAGCGTTTCCATCACCTGCCGCCCGAGATCGCGGGCGAAATCGCCGGACTGTGAGGCGACGATTTCGAAACGGTCGTCGGCCGCGATGGCATCGTCGAAACCCTTCTTGCGATCGTTCGCCGGCGACGAGCCCGTCGTGCCCTCCAGCTGAACGATCACGCCCTTGTCTCCGTCGAAATTCTCCATCAGCCAACCGGCCGCACGGTTACCCTGCTCGATGAAGTCCGAGCCCAGGAAGGCCACGAAATGCTCGCCCGGTTTCGCAACAGCCGGATCGACGGAGCGGTCGACCAGAAATGTCGGGATGCCCGCAGCGCGCGCCTTCATCACCGCCGGGATCAGCGGCTTTTCCTCGCGCGGCGGCAGGAACAGCACATCGATCCCCTGGGCGATCATGCTGTCGACATCAGCAACCTGCTTAGCGGCCGATCCCGCCGCGTCGGTGGCAATCAGGTCCCAGCCGCAAGATTCCGCGGTGTCATGGAACGATTTTGTCTCGGCGATGCGCCAGGGATTGTTCGATTCCATCTGTGCGAAACCGACCTTGTAGCTGTCCTTCTGCTCCAAGGGCGGAAGGCCCTGCGCCCAAGCGCCGGCGCCAAGGCTGCCGACCAATACGGATGCCATCAAAAGAGTTCTGCGTTTCATGTCTCTCCTCCACATGTTCTACGGCCGGTCTGCGCCGCCCGGGTCGTTCGAGGTGTCACCCCCAATTCAGGTAAGCTGTCTGCTTGCGCAGATAGCCGTCGAATCCATAGGCCCCGTCCTCGCCCCCGAGGCCCGAAAGACCCCAGCCGGAGTGAAAACCCTGGACGGCTTCACCGTTGGATCGGTTGAGATAAAGCTCGCCAAAGCGCAGCCGCCCCGGCGCTTCCATCAAACGGGCCGCGTTGGCGGTAAAGAGATAGGCGGACAGCCCAAATTCGGTGTCGTTTGCGCGCGCAACGGCCTCGTCGAAATCATCGACCCGCAGTGCCGCCACCACCGGGCCGAAGACTTCTTGCTGCATGATCGGATTGGCATTGTCGGTGACCTCAAGGACGGTCGGCGCGTACCAGTGCCCGCGAGCATGGGGCCCGTCACGAAGCGGGCCGCCCTCCAGCAGCACGTCGGCCCCTGCGGCCCTGCTGCGGTCCACGATCTCGGCGACCTTGTCGACCTCAACGGCGCTGACCTTGGGCCCCAGATCGACGTCTCCAGTTGGATCACCGATCCGCAGGGCCCGCGATGCCGAGACGAATTTCTCCAGGAATTCGTCGGCGATGCCGCGTTGCAGGTACATTCGTTCGTTGCAGGTGCAGATCTGCCCGCAATTGCCATACCGGGCCGTGACCGCCGCCGTGACAGCAGCGTCGATATCGCCATCATCCATCACGATGAACGGCGCCTTGCCGCCCAACTCCAACCGAATGACTTTGAGCCGGTCCGCCGCCGCGCGATAGATCTCGCGACCCGCTCGCGTGCTGCCGGTCATTGTGACCAGCGCGCTGTCGGGATGTTCAACAAGCCGCTGACCGATCACAGGCCCTTGCCCGGTCACCACATTCAGCACGCCGGCCGGAATTCCGACCTCATCGGCCAGTTGCGCAATGGCCAGCCCAGAGAGTGGGGTGAGTTCGTGACTGAGCAGAACAAAGCAGTTCCCCGCCACCAGTGCGGGACCGATCTTCCGCGCAGCCAATGCGGCCGGATAGTTCCAGGCCGTCAAACCGATCACAACGCCATAGGGGTGGCGGCGGATATGAATCTCTTCTGCGGTATTGTCCGACGTGACAATATCGCCGGCAATGCGCCGCGCCTGTTCCGCGGCGAAACGCAGAAACATCACCGCAGCCCCGATCTCGCCATGGGCCTGCGCAATGGGCTTGCCTTGTTCAGCGGTGACCAGAGTCGCCAGCCGGGCGCCGTTTGTCTCGACCGCGTCGGCCAGGGCGAGGACCAGGCGCGCGCGCTCGATGGCGGGGCGTCCTGACCAGTCCGAAAACGCGTCCTTCGCCGCCGCCACAGCCGCATCCGCATCCTCGACCCGTCCGCGCGGCACATAGGCGATGATCTCTTCGGTTGCGGGGTTTTCGACAGCGATCAGGTCGTCGCCTGAGGGTACCCAAGTCCCCCTCACATACATTCGAAATGTCTTGGGCGCCCCTGGCCCTTCCAAATCGAACATCTCAGTCTCACCTATTTTGGTCTAACCAAATTTAGAAATACTCTCTGCTTTGATTGAACAATGAGTCAAGTGAAGAATCCAAAAAGCCTAAATTTGTTGGTTTTACCCTTCTCAATTCCAAATTTTGGTCCTAGTAAAAACACATGGCACATCCGAAACCGCACCCTGCTGACATCCAGATCCCTCCTGACCGCACGGGCCGTGCATCCGACCGGATTGTGCGGGAGATCGAGGCGCAGATCGCTACCGGTGAGCTCGTCGATCGCGCACCTCTGCCTCCGGAACGCGACCTCATGGAACGCTTCGGCGCCAGCCGCGCAGTGGTGCGCGAGGCTATCTCGGCGCTGTCAAACAGCGGGCTCGTGGAATGCAAACCACGCTTTCGTCCGATCGTGCGCAAACCCGATTTCCGCACGCTGATCGACGCCACGGGCGACGTCATGCGCCACCTTCTGGACGACGAGTCGGGCGTCAAGAACCTCTACGAGTCGCGCATCTTTCTGGAGCGCGCCTTGGTACGCGAATCCGCCCTGCGTGCCCGCAAGGATGATATTGCGGAACTCAGCATGGCCCTTGACGCTAACGAAGCCGCCATCGCGGACTCCGACGCTTTCTACAAGACAGACATGGCCTTTCACGGAGTGCTCTATGGGATTCCGAAAAACCCGGTCTATCCCGCGCTTCACCAGGCCTTTACCGGATGGCTCGCCCCCCACTGGGACAAGATGCTGCGCTCGCCAGAACGGAACAGAGTAAATTTCCGCGCCCACCAGGACATCTTTCTGGCCATTCGAGACCGCGACCCAGACGCCGCCGAGATGGCGTTGGAAAACCATCTGCGCGCCGCCTGGGAGTATGTACGCGGCACGTTCGACTGAGGCCCGGGATGGAGACCTTTTCCCATATCGTTGTCGGTGGCGGCTCGGCCGGCGCAGCCGCGGCATCCCGGCTCGCACAGGAGAGCGGCGGCCGTGTCCTCCTGCTGGAGGCCGGGCACTCGCACCATCACCCGCTGCTCGATATGCCGCCGGGCATCTTCAAGATGATCAACGGCTCCAAATTCATGCGATACCACCGGAGTGAGCCGCAAACGCATCTGGAAGGACGGGTGCACGATATCCCCCAAGGCCATGTTCTGGGCGGCGGGTCGTCCGTCAACGCGCAGGTCTATATGCGGGGTCGTCCATCCGACTATGACGCCTGGGACGAGGGGTTGCGTGGCAGCAATGACGGGGTCGGCTGGGGCTGGAACGACGTGCTGCCCTACTTCGTCGGGATGGAAGGGAACAATCGGCTCGCAGGCGATCTGCACGGCACCGACGGCCCGGTCTTGGTGTCCGACCCAGGCCACATCGACGACATGTCTCGCTGGTTCGTGCAGGCCGTTCAAAAGCTGGGAGCGCCCTACAACACCGATTTCAATGGCCCGACACAGCATGGCGTCGGGTTTTTTCAGTTCACCAACCGCGCCGGGCGGCGCAGTTCTTCGGCCTACGCCTTTCTCGCGCCGCTGGAGGGCGATCCGGCCCTGACTGTACGGCTCCAGTCCGAGGTTACGCGGGTGCTGATCGAACAAGATCGCGCCATCGGTGTGGAGTATCGCGATGGATCGGGGCTCCATAGCGCGCGGTCCGAGGGCGACGTCCTCCTTGCCGCGGGTGCGCTGGTGACGCCCAAGATCCTCATGCTTTCGGGCATCGGGCCTGAGGATCACCTGCGTGAACACGGTATCGGGCTGGCGTGCCCTCTGCCCGGCGTCGGGGCTAATCTGATCGACCACCCCGAAGTTCCGATCACAGCCTTCGCCAACGGGCCCTACGGGTACTTCCGCCAGGGCGATGGCTGGCGGATGCTGCGCAACGGGTTGCAGTTCAAGCTCTTCGGCACGGGACCGGTGACCTCCGCCGGTGTCGAGGCGGGCGCCTTTGTCAATCCGCGCGATGGCGGCGCCGATCCGACGATCCAGGCCTTTTGCGTGCCTATCGTGTATCTCGATCGGGACGCCCTGGACGAGGTCGAGGACAGTTATGGGCTAACGGTGACAACCGTGGTCGTGAAGCCAAAATCGCGCGGGACTGTCCGGCTCCGCTCGAGTGACCCCAGCGACATGCCCCGTGTCTCGCCCAACCTGCTGAGCCACCCTGACGATATGGACGAGATGATCCGCGGTCAGCGCTATTTCCGCCGCGCCTTCACGACCGCGCCACTGGCCGAACGGATCCGCGAGATCGTCATTCCCGCGGCCGACGATGACGACACGCTGCGCGCCCATTGCAAACGCTTCGTCAAAACCAACTACCATCCGGCGGGAACGGCGCGTATGGGAGCGGATGGCGACCCAATGGCTGTGCTGGATGCACGGATGCGGGTGCGCGGGATCGAAGGGCTGCGGGTGTGCGACATGTCCGCAGTGCCTGACATCAATGCCGGCAACACCAACGCGCCGGCCATGATGCTGGGCGCGCGCTGCGCCGATCTCGTTCTGGGGCGATTTTAGCGGAGGCGCGCGTGACGGACCTGAAGGACATCACCGCCATCGCCTGCATCGGCGAGGTGATGATTGAGCTTGTGCCGGAGGATGGTGACAAGCTGAGAATGGGCGTGGCGGGCGACAGCTTTAACACTGCCGTTTATCTCAAGCGCGCTCTCGGAGAGACGCATGACATCAGCTTTGTCACAGCACTCGGGACCGACTCTTTCTCGGACCGCATAATCCAAGAGATAGAGGGGCACCGTTTGAACACGCGCTCGGTGCCGCGCCGCGTCGACAAACTGCCGGGGATCTATGCCATCAACACCGATCCGAAAGGCGAACGCAGCTTCACCTACTGGCGCTCCGACAGCGCGGCCCGGACACTATTTGCCGAGCGCTATCCCGAGGAACTCGACCTGCTTCAGGGTTTCGGCCTGGTCTTCCTATCCGGCATCACGCTAGCGATCCTGCCGCCGGACGCGCGCGACCGGCTGATCGGCGCGCTCGACCGGTTCCGCGCCGCCGGCGGGCGCGTCGCCTATGACAGCAACCACCGTCCCAAGCTTTGGGACAGCCGGAAGACGGCGCAGGACATCAACCGGGCGATGTGGCAGCGCGCGGATATTGCCTTGCCGTCCGTCGATGACGAACAGGCGATTTTCGGCGATCCATCCGAAAACTCGGTCCTGGACAGGCTACGGGGCCTGGGATGCCGCGACGGCGCTCTGAAGCGCGGTGCACAGGGTCCGCGCGCGCTGATTCCCGACATACCCGCGCAAGCCTATGCCCCGGCTCCGCGCGTCGTGGACACGACGGCGGCGGGCGACAGTTTCAACGCGGGCTTTCTTGCAGCGCGGCTCACCGGCTCGGACGTCGCCGGGGCGCTGCAACGGGGTCATGATCTGGCCAGCCGGGTGATCGGTGCCAAAGGGGCGATCCTGCCGGACTAGGGACTACGGCACGCAATTCAGCCGGCGGTCTCTTACAACGCAGCCAAGGTCAGGTTGTGCCGGTGTCCTTGAGATACTCAGCGTGATACTCGTCCAGTATACGCCGGGTGCATCGACCGATCTGCACATAGTCGGCCTGGGTCAGATTGGCGAGAGAGATCCGCACGGACGGATCGACAACCTCGAATCCCTTGCCCGGCAACAGAACGACACCGGTCTCATCCGCCAAGCGAAACAGGAACTCCGTCCCGCGCTCTCCAGCGGTGAGCCATTCAGCGAACTCTTGGCCAAAAAGCTTTGCGCCGATCTCGACGAGATCGACGAGCGAATAGTAGTTCACATCGTTCGCCCCGTCCTCCGTGGCAACGCCCATATTGGCGTAGACAGTGTGGAACCGGTCGCGGACAATGCTTTTAGCTGCATTCTTGTAGCTGTTGTGCCGGTCGAGCAGACCGTTCATCGCAAAGAGCACCATCTGGAGTTGTTGCGGGGTGGAAAGCCCTGCGGTGTGGTTGAGCGCCACGACCCGGCTATCCGCCACAAGCCGGTCGATGAAACGGACCGCGCGCGGGGTTGTCGTCAGCGAGGAATAGCGCGCGTCGAGCCTTTCCTTGTCCGCCTCCGGCAGGGCTGCCAGAGCATCATCGAAGGTGTTCTGGTCATGCACGGCGATCACGCCGAGCCGCCAACCGGTCGCGCCGAAATACTTGGAGAAGGAATAGACACAGAGCGTATTTCGCGGACAGGTGACGAAAAGCGAGCGGAAATCGTCGGCGAAGGTCCCGTAGACGTCATCGGTGACGATCATCAGATCGGGCCGATCCTGGACAATGTCGGCGATGGCCTCAAGGCAGGCGTCCGACAGCTTGGCCGAAGGCGGGTTGCTCGGGTTGACGACGCAGAAAATCTTGACCGCCGGGTCGCGCAGCTTTTCCAGCTCGCTTGCGGGGAACTGCCAGTCGGCCTCCTCGTCCATGCGGATATCGACGATGTCGAGCCCGAAACTCTCCAAGGGCGGGATTTCCAGGTAAGGTGAGAAGATCGGGGTGCCGAGCGCTATCTTGTCGCCCGGCTTTATCAAATGATTGGCCTGCAAGCTCTGGAAGATATAGGTCATCGCCGCCGTACCGCCCTCGGTGGCAAAGAGCGAAAAATCGCCCGCGCCGGTGTGCGGCCCGCCCATTTCCTCCTCGATATAGAGTTTCACGATCTGCTCACAGATCGTCAGCATCCGGGGCGGGGTTGGATAGGTGCTCCCCAGGGCCGCGCCCACCGCCTCGAACAGAAAATCGTCACGGTCGATGCCGAGCCGGTCGGCGATGAAAGAAATCGCCGTCTGGACAAAGCGCACGCCCTCGGTGTCCGCGTGACCGCGGGCGAACGCATGGAACCGGTCGACGATGCCACCGCGCTCGGGCAATCCGCCGAACTCATTGTCGAAGTAACCGTAGGAGCGTTCCGCCTCTTCAATGGCGAACTCGCTCAGACGCAGAAATGCGCGGCGCGGCTGGGTCGCGAGGAAATTCGGATTACCCCGGCCGGCGTTGAGCATCATCCGTTCATGGTCGGACCCCGCGATCTGGAGCAGCTTATCCTTCAGCTCAAACGGGCTCAGATGGGCATACTGGCTGAAATCGGTGTCAGGCATCGCGCCCTCCTGTGAGTATCTACTGTGCAGGGTTCGTGGTGATCACGCCGACGATGATCGGCCCCCAGAGCGTGAGAAAGACGTTGGCCACGGCATATGTCACCGTGAAGGACACGATGGGCGTGGAGTTGCCGGCCTTGGACAAGAGCGCCGCAAAGGCCGGGTTGGCGCTACGCCCACCCGCAACGCACCCCAGCGCTTCGATCGGGTTCCTGATCCGCAGTACGTAGTACGAAAACGGAAAGACGATCAGAGGCGGGATCAGTGTCACGCCTGCACCGAGAAAGAAGAGCAAGAGCCCATATTGCTGCAGCGTCGTGATCGCCTGGGGACCCGCCGTCAGCCCGACGATTCCGACAAACACCGCCAGCCCGAAGTCGCGCAGATAGTTGGAAGCGCCCAAAGGCAACGCGCCATAGCGCGGGTGCGTGCTGCGCAGCCAGCCGAAGAACAACCCCGATAGTAGGCACCCGCCACCGGTGCCGACGGTCACCGGGATGCCAGCGATCCTGAACTGGATCATGCCGATCAGAACGCCGACGGCCATGCCGATCCCGAAGACCACGAAGTCGGTGATTGCGGCCGCCGAGATCTTGTAGCCGAGATCGCCCTGAACCCGGTCGAGATCCTTGGTCCGCCCGGTCAGGCGCAGTTCGTCACCGGTCCGCAATGCCAGGCCGGGATAAGTGGGCATATCCCGCCCTGCCCGCACAACGCCGGTGATAAACACGCCATGGCGCGTCTTGACCGTTGCTTCGTCATGGAGATCCTGGATTGTCTGGCCGTTGAGCAGCCGGTTTGTCAGCACGACCTCGCGATTCTCGCCGACCAGATCGAACTTGTCCGGCGGCGGCACTTCGCGCCCCAGCAAGGCGCTGGCCCCCTCCAGCACCGGAATTCTGCCGCTGACGGCAAGGATGTCGCCCTGGACGACCATGGTTTCATCGTCAAACTCGATCGCCTTGCCATCTCGAAGGATCGCTTCGACGGCTCCCTTGTCGAGCGACGTGTCGATCTGGAGAGTGCTCTGCCCGATGGCTGTGTCGTCGGCGTCAGGCTGGAAAAACCGCGTTCCCACCGGCAGGACCATGTGAAACTGCCCGGGTTCGAGCTGTGTGCGCCCACCGGACATCTTCTTGGCGAGCTCCACCGCCTCCGTGCGGATGTCCCAGCCGGTGATCAGTGGAAAGAACCATGTGATCAGGATGATCGGCCCCAGGCTGCCGAAGATGTAGCAGACCGCATACCCCACAGCGACGTTGGTCTGCATGGTCTGAATTACCTCGGCCGGCAGGTCGAGCCGGGCAATCGCATCGCCCGCCGTCCCGATGATGGCCGACTGGGTTAGCCCGCCTGCCGCCAGCCCGGCGGCGGTGCCCCGATCCAGACCGAAGAACCAGGCGGCCGCAAGCACCACGCCCCAGCCCACCAGACACATCGCGAAGGCCGACACGAGCTGGTTGAGTGTCCGCAGATTGAGCGCATGAAAAAACTGCGGTCCGCCCTGGTACCCTACGGCGTAGATGAAGAGTGCGAAGAAGATATTCTTGATGCCCTGGTCGATATCCACACCGATCTGGCCGATCACAACACCGGCGATCAGAGTTCCTGCGATACCCCCCAGAACGAAGCGGCCGATCGTGAGCTTGCCAATAAAAAACCCGACGGCGACCGTGAGAAAAATCGCCAGGGTCGGTGCCTGACCAAAAAGCGTGTGTATGAAATCCATCTTGCTATGATCCTGCTAGAAAACCGGTCAGGCAGGTGTCGTGCCCGCGCACGAGCTGCTCCCGTGCATCCCCCAAACGGACATTGCCGATGGCGGGCTGCGCCAGCGCCGATCCTTCTCAAAAAACCCCATGGCGCCTCGCTCCATCCCGGTCGCAGACTGCCACAAATGAGGCGTCTTGCAAGAATTCTCCGGCCCGTCGAAACGGATCTCTCGCCCAGCTCATGTTCTGGATCAATGGGTTCTGGTACGCATGCGTCAGGGCCAGCGGCCCGCGCATTTTCGACGCGCGGAAAAGCGACCGTGCAAATCTCGCCACTCACGAACTTGCGCCACCTTCGGCCTGATCCGAAAGCACGTGCCGAAGACGCGACAAGATCGCATCTGTGGATAGTCTGCAGGTACAGGGCAGATTGCGCCTGCTGCACGAAAAGCCGGCCTTCAAATGCGGTGCAAGTGATGTGAACTGTTTCCCATTTATTCCGATGTTTCAGTTGACAGCTTCCCGCCGGCTCCGGCAGCCTCGGCGTTAACTTTTGCACCCAACAGGCTGATTCCAAATGCGCATTCTGACCAAAGTTTCGGCACTGACGACTCTGATGGCCGCGGTGGCCTCTCCTTCGGCGACGCCGGCGCAGGGATGGAGTTTCACCGACGCCTCGGCGCCGTTGGGACGGGCGGTCTTGTCGATCCAGGGCGGTCCGCAGGTCGCCCTGGCCTGTACCCGCGCCGGGGTTCCCGCCGGACCCTACCGCCCCCACAACCCGGACGCGCTGGAGATCCATATCGCGCCGGGACCGCTCTTTGGCGACGCGGTCCCGGCCATCGGCGCGCAGGCGGCGCTGCAAATCGGGGTAGATGGGCAGGCTTACGGGCAGGCCGCCTTCCTGCATGAGAATGCCGAAAACGGATTGGTATCGCTGTTGCCGCGAACGCATCCGCTGATCGATGCCCTCGGCAACGGGCGGGAACTGTCGGTGACAGCGGTTCAGGGAAACACATCCGTCAAGGTATCGCTGGGCGGGTCGAGCGCGGCGATTGCGCAGCTGCAGAACTGGTGCGACGGCGGCTCGGGTCTGGCGCCTGGTCCTGCCGAGGCGGCCGGGCCGAGCTTTGACTGCGCCAACGCGGCCGCACCGGCGGAGCGGGCAATCTGTGCCAACCCGCAGCTCGCGGCACTGGACCTCCAGCTTTCCCAAGCCTTTGCTGCCCAGCTCGCCACGCTGGGCGAGGCAGAGCGCGAGACGCTCGTTGCCGACCAGCGCCGCTGGCTCGTGCTGCGAGACACCTGCCTAACGGATGCGGCCTGTCTGAGCGGAGCGATCGAAGGCCGGCTCGGCCAGTTGGCCGACGCGGCGGCAGTTCAGACAGCCACGGCAGCAGGGGGCGCGACCCCCGCACCCGCCACCCCACCAAATGCTGAGACCACTGCAAACGCGCAACAGGTTGCTCAGGCCGCACCGGCGCCACCGCTTTCGACGGCCATCACCGATCCCCAGGACATCGCGCGGCGGCTGTCGCTCGAGGTCGTTCGGGCGTCCCCGAGCTTTCTCCAAGACACCCGTTTCCTCGACAATTGGTACACGCGTCAGATCCAGCGGCTCGACCCGCAAAACCGCAAACCCATCGGCCGGATGACCGACACCGAAAAGCAGCAGACCCGCGCCCAGGTTGCCGCCCAGGTTCAGGCCGAGATCTCGCGGCTGCCCGCCGGTCCGTTTCTCGTGGCAATGCAGATCGGCAATACCTTCGTCAATGGCGAGGTCACTGACAACGGCCTTCGTATGCCCGGCGGCTATGGAAACCGGGACCAGGGCCGCTACTCCTACGCGCTCGGCACCTACGACCCGCCGCTCAGCTTTCTGCCGGTCCAATTCAATATCCGCGCGCGGTCGGATTTCGATACGCGTTTCGTGCCGGGATCGCGCGCTCAGGCCGAAGCGCTCAAGGCGCGCGCGCGGGATCTGCGGCTGAATGTGGCAATCCTCGTCGATGACATCCGTGTGCTTGGCACAGGCGGCGGCGCGGCCTCGCAAGCGCTGACCGGCGGGCGCGTGGTCCATGCCGGGCTTTACGAAGGGCCGGACCCGACATTTGACCCCTCGCGGCTTGTCCATGCCTTCGCGCCGTCGCCGGTTTCGGAGGGTGGGCTGAGCCACTACGCCAAGCAACTGAACATCCCGATGCATGGCAATGCCGTTCTGGACGGATCGTCCGGCCCACGGAACCTGGCACAGCTCGTGCGGATCCTCGGTGCGGCCCGCGCAGCCGAGCAGGGGGCAGAGATCGACCGCCTGTCGCAATATGCGTTTCTCACCCTCGCGACACCGCGGCAACGCAACGATACCATTCCGCCGGCAGCGTTGGGCAGATCCTCAAGCGGGGGCGAGGCGATCAACTTCGCCCGCCACCTCAACGAGTTCGACCGTGCGGAAGCCCTCGCCGCCGTGCGCGACAAGCTTTGGCCCAGCGTGGCCGCCAAACTGCCGAAACTTCCCATCGAAGGCATCGCGATCGCGCCGGTCTACCTGCAGGAGTATGACGCCGCACGCGGTGGGTTCCCGCTTCAGTCGAGCGTTCAACAGCTCGGCCTGCCCGCACGCGGCCCCTACCCCGCGCTGAAATCGCTGCCTGATTTTCTGCCCCTTTCCCCCGATCAGGCACGCCAACTCGTCGAACAGCTGAACGCGACCGGAGGGGCCGGTTCCCGTCAGGCGAGCTTTGTCGTGCCCTACCGTCTGACCGAGGTCGTGGCCACGCCCTGGAATGAGGGCGGCCAACCGGAAGTGACCGTGGAGCCGTTGTCGCTGGTGATGCACGGGATTGCAAACTATCGTCAGGGCATGGATCCGTTGGCCAATCCGCTGGTCGAGTTCGACCTGGCGGCCTTTCGCGGAGAACCAAGGCCCGAGGCAAGTGAAGAGCGCAAGGCCTTCTGGGCCGAGATCGCCGGATGGAACCGTTCAGACGTCGAGGAGCTTGTCGCAGCAGCCCTGGCCAGCAGCGACGATCCCGGCCTTGCGGATCGGTTCGCCGCCGAGTCCCTGACGGTGAGGCAGGCGGGCGAATTCGATCGCGCCGACGCCATGGCGACCGTTCGCGCGCAGCTTGAAGCCGAAGAGGCTCCAGAGACGCTGGTGCTGGAAGGCACTCTGACCTTCAACGACTATGACAGCGCCGCCCAGGGGTTCCCTGTGACCAGGATCGACTTCAGCTACCTCAATAGCGACACCGGCATCAGGCCGGTTCCGATCACCCTTTCGGACCCTTCCGTACTGCGGTCCGTTCCGGCCGATCCCGAGATGGCCGAAAAGATGCTGCAGACCAAAGATGCCTTTCGCGCGCAGAACGCCTTTTCGTTTACGGCCCGGGTCACACCCGTGCTGACGACGAAGGAAAACAACCGCGATGTCATGTATGTCGCGCTGGACCGGATCGTTGTCTCGGCACGCGGTGAAGACGGCACAGGCTATCCCGCGGCCTATGTCGACCTGTCGCCCGAGCAGGTGGCGCTGACGGCCCCGGCCGAAGCAGCGCAGACAGAGATCGACGCACCAGCCGCGCTCCCGCTGGATACGGAGTATCTCGACCTGCTGATGCTCGACCGCTTTGCGGATCAGATCACGCCGGAAACCTATGAGCGGATGATGCTCGACCGGCGCCTGATCGAAATCAACGCCCGTACGCTAGGGCAGGAACCGAGCTGGGGCTTTTTCTTTCGGGACCCCACGACCGAATTGAACCCGGTGCAGTATCGTGCGGAGCTGGACCGCTTCACGGCTTGGACCCAGTCACGGGCAGCAGCGCTGCCCACCGAGGTCTATATGCGCACCCGCATCGGCAGTGTGCCCAGCGGGCTGATCTGCGGCATGATGGATACCCCACCGCAGGATCGCTACGGGGAGTATCTGCCGCAGGAAATGGCGGCGCACCTTGATGAGATCGGGTATGTCCGGCGATTTCAGGAACGCAGTCTGGTGGAGCGGTCGCACAACCAGATGGCCTATCGCCTGCCCTGGCATGACGCCTACATCGCCGGCCGCCCGGCTCTGGGACAGGTGCGCGAGGTCAAGCGGTCGCCGTCGCTGTCCAACTGCGCGCGGAACGTCAGACTGTCCAGCGATCCCGCCCTCATGGCGCAGAGCGCCTATGTCGACGCTGTGATCGAACTCACTGGTCCGTTCAGACCGAAGCTGGAGCGCAACGTGTCTGCGGCGCTCCGCCATTACGGCACGCTGGAGGTTGCCGACTTCAAGCCTGCGGAAGGCGCCGGAGGAACCAAGCGGCTGGGCACGCTTCTGCTGACCCTGCCCGTCGAGCGGACGGAGGCCCGAGCCGTGACACAGAACCCGCAAAACCCGCAGCAGGCGATCTTCAGCGAACCCACTGTGCTCGATCAGGCAGCGCTAGACGCGGCGCTCCCGCCAGCTCCGACCGTAACCGACATACTCGGCATGACACCTGGCGATGCTTGGGACGAGGCGCGCGGCAAGGCCGCCGAACGGCTACCGGAGGCTCTCGTGCATGTCGCCGATGGGCCGCCATCGCAGATGCGCGAACAGGTGTCCAACACTCTGATGGGCCCGGAGACGATCTTCCAGGCTTTCCGGAACGGAGAGGTCTTTCTGGATCCGGCGCGCAACGAGGCGCTGGCGCTCTTCCGCGAACCGACCCGCGATCCAGACCGGGTTCTAGCCGTGGCAAGCTACCGAACCTTCGATGCGACACAGGTCACCCAGGATGCGTTAATCGGCGCCCTGCTGAAAAAGTATGGCGACGCTCCGATCACGGCGGACGATCAGTCGCGCTATGGGTCTCAGCCAGGCAAGACCATGGTCTGGGGACTGCGAGAGAACTGCGTTCCGCAAATGCGCGACGAGGTCCGGGTACCGGATCTACCGCGCGACAACCATGAGGTCTTCTCGGCGGCCTCCAATCTCGCCCGCGCCTTCACCGGACCGCAGCTGCAGTACTCCAGCTATCAGTCGGTGGTTTTGTCCAACTGCATGCCAGCGGTATGGGCCAGTGTGGGCGCCGACCGCGAAAACCGGCTGCATATCGTGGTCTGGTCCTTCGATCTGGGTCTGCTGGACGAGGTCGCCCGGATGCCCGACCTGAATGCCCAGGTCGATGGCGAAAGCGGTTCCGCGGAAATCATGGATAAGGCGGCGGATATCGACCTTTAGGGATAAGTCTTTGCGCAAGCGACTCCGTCGCCTCGTGCGCACTGATCGTCGTGGGGAAAAAGGAGGTGCGGGCAGGACTATCGCCACGGTTCTCGGCTAGTCCTGATCGGAGCTCCCGGCCATAGCGGTTCCGCTCCCAACCACACTGGATGAAGGTTCGTCCGACGGGCTGCACATCCATGCATAGGTCGCGGCGATCCCGTCGCGCAAACCGATCTTGGTCTCCCATCCGAAATCGGCTTGAGCGCGGGACACATCAAGCACGGAGCGCGGCACGTCGATAGCCCGGCCGGGTTTGTAGAGCGGGTCGAGATCACGCCCGATGACCTCACCGATGATCTCAACAATTTCCCGAAGCGCGACACCCTTTCCGGAACCGGCATTGTAGGGACCGGTCTTCTCACTCTGCAACGCCAGAACGCAGAGTTCTGCGAGGTCCGCGACATGGAGATAATCGCGTACAACACTGCCATCCCCCCAAATTTCGACCCGCTCGTCCGCTAATGTCTTGTTCAGGAACGTGGAGATCACGCCCTGGACTCCCGAATGGCCCTGACGTGGACCGTAGGGGTTCGACGCGCGGATCGAGACCGGCGACAGACCCCGGGTCCGCCTGTACATCTCAAGGTAGTGCTCGATCGCGGACTTCACGATGCCGTAGGAGTTGATCGGCCGCAGAGGATGTGTCTCGGGCACCGGGACGATATCCGGCGGGCCGTAAACCGTGCCGCCCGAAGACAGGAACAGGATCCGCGACAATCCCATGCCGATCATGGCATCCATGAGCGACAAGGTTCCTCCCAGATTGTCGAAAACGTCGGTCTTTGGATCCAGGTCCGCCGTACCCGGAAAGGTCGTACTAACCAGATGCATCACCGCGTCGACCCCGGCCAGCGCGTCGATCAGCGCCATCCTGTCACCGAAATTCCCGAACTGGTATTCCACGCCGGACACGGGGGCACGAAACCGTTCCGGCTGTCTGTCGAAGACCCGGACCCGCTGCCCGTGCTTCAGGAGACTGTCGACAATGTGCGAACCGATAAAACCGCTGCCGCCGATAACCAGCACTTTCATGGGTCTTCCTCGTACTTGCGGCTTGTCTCTCGCGGAGGGTCCGGGACGCGGATTTCGCGCCCGCGGCTGTACCGCGCCCAGCTCGTGCCTATCGTGTGGTGTTCGGTATGTTCGTCACGACGGTTTGCCAAGACTGAAGCTGCGGCACGATCCCGAAAAGCCGCTCCAGCGCATGCAACATCGTCCCATCGCTCGGCACCGGCTCGCAGGGATAGTCGGCCCAGGTCAGCCCCAGATCGACAAAGGGTCTGAGCGCTTCGCTGCGCATCCAGAACATCGTACCGATCGGGAAGTTGAACGCCTCCGGCAGCGGGCCGACGCCCATGGACTCAGCAATCCGATCGGCCTGACGGCGATTATTCGTCCAACCAAGGATGTTCGGATCATCCGGATAGACGATGCCGATGGTAGGATCATCCGCCATCTTCTGCAGGATTTGATCCATCATGGCGCCCGTTCGCTTCCTGCCGATGATGCATGAATAGGCGAACTCCACCCAATTCCCGATCGTGTCCGCATCCTTCAGATGCGCGCTTTTTTTCGTGTGGACATGGCCCACGACATCATAGTCACACACCAGAACTTCGCCAAAACTGGTCAGAAAGGGCCCGATATCACGGCCGGCATTCGGCACGACTTCAACTGACGCAACGACCCCGGAGTAGCCGGACAGTGCCTTGCGCGCCGCGCGGGCTCCGGCCCCGTTGGCGACACTGACGAAGAGGTCGGGGCGCATCACGTTCTGTTCGAGGCGTTCGACAATGTCCGCCAGCTGATCACTGAAAAACGCATGGATGTGGAGAGCCGCGCGCATTTGCGCTGGTGTCCCTGCCTCGTCAGGTGCCGGAAAGCCCTCGATCACGGGCACGATCCACGGACCATCGGGTCGACCTTGCCTGAGGAATTCCGCGTAGGGGTCCGCACCCTCCTGCAAAGCTCCCGCCCAGTTTTCGGCAAATACGTAGGGATGAAACCCTGGTTCCGGTTTGCGAGGCAGCACGCCCGTACGTATCCTTGTCAGATAGTCCCGGATGCCATCCGCAAGTGGCTTGTTCGGTGCGCGGTTATCGACGCAGAAATCCGGCCGAAACCGTCCGGCGGCTTCTATGGTCTCCAAATCCTTCTCTAACAAAGAGGGAAAATCCATGGCCGCGAGTGCCAGCCTCTCAATTCGCTCCACATAGGCGGGAAAATCGAATGCGATCTCGGCAAAGTTCCGCACCTTTGTCGAGATCTCGGCTTGGGTTTCCGGCGACGCGGCCAGAGCCAGTAGCTTGTCTGCCAGATCAACCGTGTCTAGGTATCGCGCAACACAGTCGTCCTTCAGGCCTGCGTTGGACAATGTCTCCGCGATACCGGTTGTCCGGTCGAAACAGAGAACGGGAAGGCCTGCCGACATCGCGTCGATGGCGACATTCGGGAGCGGGTCGAGCCTGCTCGTCAGAATCAAAGCGTCTGCCAAAGAGTAGACAGTCTCAATCTCCGCTGTCTCGGAAAGAACGAGAACACGCTCAGTCAGACCGGCGCGACGCAACTGATCCTGAAGATAGACCGAGTAGGCGTAGTCCGTGTCGGGATCATACCCGGCGCCGACCCATACAAAGATCGCGTTCTTGCCGTCAGGGCGGTTCAGTACGCGCATCGCCGTATCGATGAAAAGGTCAACCCCCTTGCGGATGTGCACGGAGCCCGCCCCGAGAACGATGAACCGGCGCGAGGATTGGCCATTGGGGCGGAACAACTCCGTCAACCTGTGGCGCTCGATCTTCGCTTCGGCCGGCAGTTTCGCTGCGGTCGGGACTTCGCACTTGCCTTGCGGAAGTACGTGCATCGTCGGCGTCCGGGTCAGGTTGTGCGTCTCTACAGCGTTGTCGAGCGTTAGGCCCGTCGAAAAAACGGACTGATCCGCCGCGGAGATCGCCATGGGGTAGGCGAATTTGGGAAGCGTATAGGACGCGAATTCATGCAGCAGAACTACGTTTGGCACACCGCGTGCCTTGAGGGCAGGCAGTATGTGGCGCGACTCGACGGAGTTCACGATGGCGAAGTCAAAGCTGTGCGCCGCGGTCACATCATTCAAGATACTGACATGAAAAGATATCTCGTCTGACCGCTTTCCAACTTCCCACACAGCGATAGAGTGGTCGCGAAAATTGGTCACGAGTTCCCCTCCATGCAGGCATAGCGTCGTCACATTGTACCGGCGCGACAGGACTTGGACGAGGTTCAGAGCCAGGATCGGCGCGCCTGTTCGGCCTGCGTCGTGGCTCACGACCAGAATGTCTTTTTGGTTCGGATCTGGCTTGCGACGGCCATCATGGTGCGTCGTGGATCCAGTTGCGGAATTTTGGCGCGCGGCACGCTTGCGACCCGGCCCGAGTTTCTGCCCATCCAGCCTCAATGAACGGTCCGGGTCCCGCTTCGCGGCACTGCGCGCAAAGCGCTCCGCCATGCGTGCCGGCAGAAGTGGGCTCGCTTTAGACATACCAGTCAGAGCTTTGAACTTGAGGTAATCTCGCAAGGTCTTCACCGGACGTCGCCGAGCACGGGCGAGGTCTCCGGTCGCGCTAGCAAGTTCAGCCGTCGCACGTTCCAATTTGTCCGACAGACCGCGCGCCTCGGCCAGCAGCGCGACGACTGTCTCGTTGGCTTCGTCCAATTGAGTCAGAACGCTGTCGAACTCGTCAGTTCCTTCGTCGGGTTGCGCACCCTTCACTGCCGAGGATCGGTCAATCGGAACTCCGTAGTCGTTCTGGTTCTTCTCCAGAACGAGCGCCTCTTTTCCTGACTTGTCAGACACCGGCCTTGAGAGGGCCACATCGAAATCGCCCCGCAGACGGTCGAGCGTCTCCGCAGTGCCGGGAAGATCCGCACCCTGAGCCAAGACCTCGTGAACCTCATTTGCCAAGGTGAGAAGATGGGTTTGGATCTCCCCCGACGTCGCCGGCACAGTGGAAGCAGCCAGCCTCTGTACGTGCGCACGGACATCTCCGGTCGGTTCGGACCGGGGCAGGCCGAGGACCGTATGAGCCTGGGCCAGGGTTGAAATCGGATCCTTGGCAAAAGCGTCGGTCTGGAGGATGGAACGAGCATACCCACGACTGTGCAACTCGGCATCCAGAGTGTAGCGAAGCCATAGCGCGACGGCTGCATCCGCGCTCAACCCGAAGCGATCCATTACCAAGGACGCCGACGCCCCGGGATCGCTCAGGAGCAAAGCGAAACTTACCCGAGCCCCGGTCTCGAGTGCCGCTTCGATCCAGAGCGACGACAACAGCGACACCCGCGGGTCCCAGATAGCGAGCTTGGGCGCAGTTGCGAATTCTGATTCAAGCAACTTGACGTAAGCGCCTATCGCGGACTTTCGCTCTCCTCCCTCCGGAAGCGCAACAGCCCGACCGTCCCACCAGTCCTGCTGCTGCGCGGAAAGGGCCAAATCGTTCGCATCAGCAACGGGGTCTTTCGCGTCGGAGGTGTCGGCAGCCGGTTCCGGCACGGATCGCGCCATGCCCAGTATTGATGTGCACTGGGCCACCGCCCGCGTGGATGTGCTCTCGGGGCCTGCCAGAAAGTGAACATGCCGAGCGTTATCCTCGTGTGCCTCAGTTGTTGCCTGCATCGATGTACCTTTCGCACCTTGCCCGATGACTTATCCGTGAGCATCAGGTGCGTAAACTCCTGCCCGGAACATGCCTCTTGCGACGAGTAGCGTCCGACGTTTTTTTGAAGGTGCCGGTGTGCCGTTTCCACGGCTCTCTGGCGCTTTCTCGACATGAGGATACAGCGCCAGCACAACGCTAACGGGGGGCCTAAAGCCGCTAGCGAGGCGCTTCGCCATCGCAGGAACAACCTATGTCTCGCGCAGAGGTAGCGTCATCGCGATCGGTCCGGTTGAGACCGGACGCATTCTAAGATGGCGCTTTATGCCGGCCCAGCGAGTACCGAAAGCGCGGCCCGCGCCACGTCAACATCCTGTTCGGGACTGCCGGAGCCAACGCCGATACCCCCAATGAGATGCCCATCGACCAGGATGGGCAGACCTCCTGCCAAGCGTGTGACCGCGCCGCCCGTAGCCGCGGCAATGAGCACGCCGACATGTTCCGGAATCACCGTTGTTTCGCCCCCGATAGAAGCCGCCGTCCGGGCTTTTGTTCGCGCGCTTTTCAGGCTCAGGAACTTCGCACCCGTCATGCGGATCTGACCCAATGTCTCCCCGCTTGCATCGACGATCACGACGCATTGCGGTTGCCCGATCTCGTCGGCCTTGGCGATGGCTGCGCCCAGCATTTCAAGCACAGCGGAATGGGTGAGCGAAAGGCTTGCGATCGTATGGACCTTCTGTGGCATTTTTAGCACCTTTTTGCGGATCACAGAGGCGACACGCCGTTCACATTGAGGAAGATCGAGTAGAGCGAGGTCGTCCCACAGATAAACAACCGATTCAGTTTCGGTCCGCCGAAACACACATTGGCGACCATCTCGGGGATCAGAATCTTTCCGATCAGCGCACCGTCAGGCGCCAGGCAGTGGACGCCATCGGCCGCCGAACTCCAGATCCGACCATCGCGATCCAAGCGAAACCCATCAAAGACGCCGCTGGTGCAGTCGGCAAGCACCTCCCCACCGCTGAGCGCACCGTCGGGGCCGACATCGTGGCGCCGGATATGCGCGGGCGCGCCGGGAGTATGCGTGATTCCCGAATCCGCGATATAGAGGCTGCTTTCATCGACTGAAAAGGCCAGGCCGTTGGGTTTGACATAGTCGTCGGCGACGATCCTGATCTCACCGGACGGATCGACGCGGAACACATGGCAGGCGCCGATCTCGCTCTCGGCGCGGTCACCCTCATAGTCCATCATGATGCCGTAGGACGGATCGGTGAACCAGACGGAGCCATCGGATTTGACC
>JBCDBB010000064.1:0-20439 GCA_039184415.1 Pseudomonadota bacterium | reverse complement strand
GTCAGCCGTCAGAAAGAGGTCAAGCTCGAACCCGTCCGCGCCCTGTTGGGCCGACAGCTCAAACGCGGGCAGCGTGTTTTCGCGGGCGAGATAGGAGGATCCGCGGTGGCTCCAGATCAGCGGTTCCGGCCCGAACGTGGCGGCCTCCGTAGCCAGCGGTGCAGCAAGCGCGGCGGTCAGAAGAAGCATGCGATGCATCATGTTTTCCTTCGGTGGTGGCGCATGCTCGTTAGCCCTCTCGCCAGCATCCCGGCAACGCTTCCCGGTGAATGTCATCAGAACTTCACCAAGGCGCTCGGCGCCGGCTTTGCGCCGCGCCCCGGAAAACCCAGAAAAAGTTGATGTTCCGGCCGCCTTGGCGGGCTGCCCCGGAGGCCCAGCCAACAGTTTTGTAACACGCAGGACACCCGTCTTGGGACCATGTCGGCATCAAGCCAGGGCCAAATCTCCCGCCACACCCGGCGCTCTGCCCCTGTATGGATCGCGCGCGCCACGGTCTCAGATACGCGCGCCCCGTGGCACGTCAGCAGCTTAGGGATGGCCGCGGCAGGCCAGACCGACGCAATGGCTCTGGACATACCGCGCCATGAGCTCCGCCGTCGCGCGCGTCGCCTGATTGTCCCGGCGAAGGCGTTCCACCGCCGCCGCCACCTTCGCGCGCAGCGCGTCATAGTCGAACCCGGTAAACCGCCGCTCCGAGAGAACCGTGCGGCCCTCGATCATAACGCTGGCCACGGCGCTCGAATCCTCGCAATTCACGATCTGATTGGCGGCATCGTTCAGGGGGACGAAATTAACATTTCCCAGATCCAGCAGCACCAGATCCGCCTTGTAACCCGGCGCGATCCGGCCGATCTCTCCGCCGAAGCCGAGCACACGCGCGCTGCCCTCGGTCGCCATATCGAGCACCTCCCATGTGCCCAGCCAGTCGTCGGGATCCGGGCTCTGGGTGCGTGACACGAAGGACGCAAGGCGCATGGCTTCGAACATGTTCTGGTTGTCCGAGGACCCGGACCCGTCCGTGCCGATCCCAACCAGAATCTCGCGGTCGCGCATCTTGCGCGCCGGCGCGATGCCGGAGCCGAGCCGGAGGTTGCTGCCGGGGTTGTGGGCGATCTTCGCTCCGCGCCGCGCCACCAGATCGAGGTCGGCGTCATCCAGCCAGACGCCGTGGGCGCCGGTGAACCGCTCCGACAATAGACCAATACCGTCGAGATGCGCGGCAAGGCTCCGGCCATAGCGCGTTTCTGCCGCGACCGCCTGCAGCCTGGACTCGGCAAGATGCATCTGAAGCCCGACATCGAACTCCGCCGACAGGTCGCGGCAGGCGGCGAGGAATGCGTCGGTGCAATGGAGCGGGATGGTGGGGCCGAGCGCCGGGCGCACATGGTCGGGGCCGAAACTCCAGCCCTCCAGCAAGGCGCGGCAGATCGCAATGTGCTCCGTCTGCGGGGCCGCCGCCATCGCCGCGGCGCGCGTCCGCAACGGCTCCGGCAGCGCCTCGAGCAAGCCGGGAATGGCGTGAAAGAGCGTGATGTCAGCCATCATCGGCGCCAGAACCACGCGCACCCCCACATCGCTGTAGCCCTGACCGATCGCCGCGATCCCGTCTGGCGTGGCCGTTGGAAACTCGAAATACATGTCATAGGCGGCGGTGCAGCCCTTCAGCACCATCTCGGCGGCGTTGAGCTGGGCCGCGATCCGCTTGTCCTCAAGCGTGAAGCCGGCATTGGTCCAGGGCGCGGCATTCAAAAGCAGCTCCAGCGACCACTTATCGCCCAAACCCTTGGAAAGACTTCCATGCCCATGGGTATGGGCGTTGATCAGGCCGGGGATGATGAGTCGGTCGCGGGCATCGATCTCGCGAGCCCCGTCCGGCGCCGCCATGCCGGGCGGTCCGAGCTCCCGGATGACCGGGCCTTCGATCAGCAGATCGCCCTCGGTCACCTGCCGGCCCGGGACATCGAGCAGTTTACCGCCCCGTAGGACCTGATAGGGGCTGCCATCCGTCATGGCTCACACCTCGTGATGCGCCATGTGATGCCCGATTTCCTGAAGATCGGCCTCGGCGCGCGGGGTCTCATAGACGATGCGCCCGTCTGACATGACAAGGATGCGGTCGGCCAGTTCAAGGATCTCATCAAGGTCTTCGCTGATCAGCAGGACCGCCGTGCCGCCGTTGCGCGCATCGACGATCTGGCGCCGGATCTCCGCCACCGCTTTCAGATCCAGCCCGAAACAGGGGTTCTGGACGATCAGGATCCGCGCTCTCTCCGACAGCTCGCGCGCCAGCACGGTGCGCTGCACATTGCCTCCGGACAGCGTCTCGATCGGCGCGTCGGGGCCCTGGGTCTTGATGTGAAACCGCGCGATCAGCCCGGCGGCCCGCTTGCGCATCTCGGCGCGGTTGAGCCAGATGCCGCCCCGCGCCATCGGTTCCGTGTCATAGCTTCTCAGCGACAGGTTCTCGGCCACACTCATGCCCCGCACGCAGGCATTGTCGAGCGGGGCTTCGGGCAAGAGCTTGATGCCCAGGGCGCGCATCTCGGCGCGGGTCTTGTCATAGCGGCGCCCGCCGGCCTCGACATGTCCCGCGCTTTCGGCGCGCTGACCGGCCAGGACCTCGACGAATTCGGTCTGTCCATTGCCCGACACGCCGGCGATTCCGACGATCTCACCGGCCCGGACATCGAGCGTCAGGTCCTGCACCGCCGGTATCCCCTTGTCGTCTTCGACCGAGAGCCCGCGGACCGACAGGAGCGGCTCGCCCGGGCTCTGCGCCTCCCGGGGGGCTGAGGCGGCAAGCTGGTCTTCGCCGACCATCATGCGGACCATGTCGGCCCGGCTGAGAGACGCGACCTTGCCCCGGCCCGCCAACCGGCCCTGGCGGAGCACAGTGACCTCGTCGGCATAGGCTTCAACCTCGCGAAGCTTGTGCGAGATCAGGACCACGGAGATTTGGCCCGCGTCGGTCAACTGGTGCATCAGCCCCAGGATCTGGTCGGCCTCGTCCGGCGTCAGCACGCTCGTGGGTTCGTCCAGCACCAGAAAGCGGCTGCCGAGATGGAGCTGCTTGAGGATCTCGAGCTTCTGTTTCTCGCCTGCGGACAGGGTCGATACCTGCCGGTCAAGCTCCAGCCGAAACGGCATGTCCGCCATGAAGGCCGTCAGCCTTTCGCGCCGCGCGGGCCAGTCGATGACGGCACCAAGCCCGGGCTCGCCCTGGACGAGGTTCTCGGCCACACTCATCGACGGCACCAGCGTGAAATGCTGATAGACCATGCCGAGCCCCAGCCGCTGCGCGTCGCGGGGCGACGCGACGCGCGCCTCCCGCCCGTCGATCAGGACCTGCCCGGCATCGGCGCGGTAGGTGCCCATTAGGCATTTCACCAGCGTGCTCTTGCCCGCCCCGTTCTCGCCCAAGAGCGCATGGAACGCGCCGGGCTGGATCTCCATCGAGACGTCATCGAGCGCGGTCAGGGCGCCGAAGCGCTTGGTCAGCGCGTTGATCGAAACACTGGGCGGGGCCTCAACGGCAAGCTGTGAGACCATGTTCATCGGCTGATCGAGACCTCTCCCGGCGCGCCCTCGAGCGCTCTCTGCGGCGAGGCGCTATAGATCAGAACAGCCAGCGTCAGGAAATAGGGGGCGGCCCCGTAAAGATAATAGTTCGCCGTGACGCCCGCGCTCTGCAGGGCGGGCCCGAGCGCGGTGGCGCCCCCGAACAGTAGCGAGGCGTAAAAACAGCGCACCGGATCCCAGCGGGCAAAGATCACGAGCGCCACGGCCATGAGCCCCTGACCGCTCGACAGACCCTCGTTCCAGGTGCCGGGGAAGTAGAGCGACAGGTAGGATCCTCCGACACCGGCGAGGAAGCCGCCCGTGACGGTGCCGGCGATCCGCACCAGGGTGATGTTGTAGCCCAGCGCCTGGGCCGCCTCCGAACTGTCGCCCACCGTTCGCAACACGAGGCCCCAGCGCATGTTCTTCAGCGCCCAGGCCAGAAACAGCGCCAGCGCGAAGCCGAACAGGAACAGCGGGCTGATCTGCAGGGCCGACTGGACATGCGGGCTGTCGCTCCACCAGCCCAGATCGAGATCGGGCAGACGGGGCGCGGAGGGGTTGATGAAAGGCTTGCCGAGAAAGAACGCCAGGCCGGTCCCGAAGATGAAGAGCGCGATGCCGACGGCGATATCGTTGACCCGCGGCAGGCTGCAGACTAGCGCATGGACCAGCGACAGGAGCGCCCCGGCGCAGCCCGCGACGAGGACACCGAGCCAGGGCTGCCCGGTGAGCACCGCGGTGGCATAGCCGCTCATCGCCCCCATCACGAGCACCCCTTCGAGCCCGAGATTCACCCGGCCGGATTTCTCCGTCAGGGTCTCGCCGAGGCTGACGAAGAGATAGGGGGTGGAAACGCGGATCGCGCCGCCGATCACGGCGATCAGAACCCCCCACCAGCCAAGCTCGGTCCCCTCCATCACGCCGTCCTCCAGGCTGCGGGCTGGAAGACGTTCAGCCGCCCATAGGCCGCATTCGAGGCCAGCACGATCATGAAGAGCAGCCCCTGCAGCACCTGGGTGGTCGCGTCCGGCAGATCGAACCGGCGCTGGAGCAGACCGCCGCTGGCCGCGACACCGCCCAGGATGATCGCCAGAAAGATGATCGCCGCGGGGTTCTGACGCGACAGGAACGCGACCAGAATGCCGGCATAGCCGAAGCCGACCACGAGCGACTCACTGGCAAACCCATGGACCGCGGTGACCTCGAACGCACCGGCGAGGCCCGCCGCGGCGCCCCCCATGAAACAGCAGATCAGAACCAGCCGGTTGATCGGCAGCCCTGCCATCTGTGCCGCGCGCGGATTGCCGCCCAGCACATCGACGCCAAAGCCGAAGGTCGTGCGCCGCATCACCACATAGAGTATCAGGCAGACGGTGACGCCCGCGGCCAGACCCCAATGCACATCGATCACGGGCAGGGCGCCCACGCGGAGCTCGTCAGGAATGCTCCAGCTGGAGGTCTTCAGCACCCGCTCCCAATCGCGCATCGGCCCGGTGATCAGATGATACATCACCGCGATCGCGATGTAGTTCAGCAGCAGGGTAGAGATCGTCTCATTGACGCCCCGGTATTGCCGGAGCGCGCCCGCGAACGCGATCCAGAGCCCGCCGGCAAGCGCGCCCGCGAGGCTCATGACTGCGACACCGAGCAGAAAGGGCGCCCCCGCGACCAGAACACCGGCCAGAACCGTGGCCACGCCCCCCACGACCAGTGCGCCCTCGCCGCCGATCACCAGCAGGCCCGCGCGCGCCGGGATGGCCGTGCAGAGCGCGGTCAGCATCAGCGGTGCGGCATTGGTCAGCGTGCTTTCGACGGAGATCTGGCGCGCGAAGGAGCCCAGCCAGAGCACGTAATAGACGTCGAGAGGGTTATGACCGAGCGTGGCAACATAGACCCCGAAGAGCGCCAGCGTGATCACGAAAGCGGCGGCGTTGATCGCTACCGCTTCCAGGCTGTTCATCAAACCGATTCCGGTCATCGACGGTCAGGCAGTGGGATCAGCCGATCGTGCCTTCGACGAACCAGTCGATGCCGAGCTTGAAGGGCACGTCATCGTTGCTGCGCACCTCGCCGTCGGGCACGATCACGTTGCCCTGGTTGTCGACGATGGGCCCGGCATAGAGCTGCAGGCTGTCATCGATGAAGCCCTGCTTCGCAGCCATCACCTCGTCACGGACCTCCTGCGGCACCGCCGCGCCGAAGGGGCTGAGCGCCACCATATCCTCGCGGAAGCCACCGCGCTTGAGATTGGGATAGGCATCGTCCTCGAGGAACGCGCGCACGAACTCCGCCCCGGAGGCCCAGTTCCACTCCGCGCCGGTCAGGAACCCGTTCGGCGCCAGCGAGCTGAGGTCGGAATGGTAGCCACAGGTATAGACGCCTCGCGCCTCGGCGGTCTCAATGGCAACCTTTGGGCTGTCCACATTGGCGATGATCACATCACAGCCCTGGTCGATCAGGGCGTTGGTGGTCTCGGCCTCTTTCACCGGATTGTTCCAGTCCCCGGTGATGACGACATTCATGGTGGTCTCCGGCGCGACCGAGCGGGCGCCGAGCATGAATCCGTTGGCGTTGTTGTAGATGAAATAGAGCGGCTTGGAGCCGATGAAGCCGATCTTGCCGGTGTCGCTCATGCGTCCGGCCGCGATCCCGCAAAGGTAATGCGCCTCCTCGGTGTAGCCGCGATAGCCGATCACGTTGGACGGATCGCCCTCCTTCCAGATTGCGCCGATATGGGTGAAGAGCACGTCGGGATACTTCTCGGCCATGGCCTTGAGGCTGTCCCAATAGCCGAACGAGGTCCCGAAGATGACCTTGGCGCCGTCCAGTTCGATCATCGACTGGATGACCTTTTCGACCTCGGCGGTCTCGGGGACATTCTCCTGCTCGACGACAGAGATCCCGTCCATGGCCGCGATCTTCTGGGCCGCGTCCCAGTGCGACTGGTTCCAGCCGAAATCCTGACGCGGACCCACATAGATGAAACCCACCGTGACGTTGCCCATGGCCGCAACCATGCCCGGCACGGCACTGGCCGCCACACTCGCCGCGACGACATTCGCGCCCCTCTTGAGAAACCCGCGCCGCGATAGCGTTGATCTGATCATTGGTCTTGCTTCCCTGTTTGTCTCGGTGCTCTGTGGCCACCCGGCGGTGGCCCCGGCACAGTTTGGTCCGTCGCTTTTGGCGCCCGCAGCCCGGCCGCAGGCGTGACGACCATCGTCTCTTGAAGTCTGCGCGCGCCCCGGCAGGTCAAACCGCGGCCCCGCCGATGGCGCTACCAAATCGGCAAAATGCCCGACTGACCGGGAATTGGGCGCATCCGACCGCCCATTGCCCGAAAAGCGGGCGCCCGGCCGACGCGATCTTGCGCCCGTGTCTCTGCCGGCTACTACCAGCCGATCGCATCGGGCAGCCATGTCGCGATGGACGGGTAGGCAAAGAGCAGCACGAGCGCCACGGCCTGGATCGCGATGAAGGGCAGCACTCCGCGATAGATCATCGAGGTCGTCACCTCCGGCGGCGCGGCGCCCTTGAGGAAGAAGAGCGCCCAGCCAAAGGGCGGCGTCAGGAACGAGGTCTGCAGGTTCAGCGCGATCAGGGCCGCGAGCCAGACCATGTCGGTGCCCTGATCCACGAAGAAGGGCAGCAGCAGCGGCAGCGCGATATAGCTGATCTCGATCCACTCCAGGAAGAAGCCCAGGATGAAGAGCAGGATCATCAGAAAGATCAGCGCGCCGAGCTCGCCCCCGGGCAGGAGCGCCAGCGTGTCCTTGACCAGATCCTCGCCCTGAAGCCCGCGGAACGCGACGGAAAAGACCTGGGCCGCGATCAGGATGAAGAAGATCATCGCCGAGATCCTCAGCGCGCTCTGGGACGCCTCCCAGATCATCCTGAATGTCAGCCGCCGGTAGAGCGCGGCGATTAGGATCGACAGCACCGCGCCGACGCCCGCCGCTTCGGTCGGGGCCGCAAGCCCGCCGATGATCGTGCCCAGCACGCCACCAACAAGCAACAGCGGCGGGGCGAGCGCCTTGACCGCCTTCAACGCAAGGTCCCAGCCGGCGATCTCGGCACGCTCTTCGGGCGGGATCGGCGGCATCAGATCGGGCCGGAGCTTGCCCAGAACCAGGATGAAAGAGATGTAGAGCCCGGCCAGCATCAGCCCCGGCATCATCGCGGCGGCAAAGAGCGTGCCCACGCTTTCGCCCATGATGTCGGCCAGCAGGATCAGGACGAGCGAGGGCGGAATGATCTGCCCCAGCGTGCCCGAAGCGCAGATCGCCCCGGCCGCCAGCCCGCCATCATAGTGGCGCTTCAGCAGCACCGGCATGGTCAGCATGGTGAGCGTCACGACCGTCGCGCCGACGATGCCCGTCGAGGCGCCCATGAGCACGCCCACCACGATCAGCGCGATCGCCATACCGCCGTTCAATCGGCCCGAAAGCCGCCCCACGACCTCGAGCATGTCCTCGGCGACGCGGGATTTTTCCAGCATCACGCCCATATAGACGAATAGCGGAATGGCGAGGAATTCGTACTTGGTGACCACGCCATAGATCCGCGACGGCACGAGATTGAAGAGAAAATCCCCGAACCCCATCCAGCCGAAGGTGAACCCGGCCACGGCGATGCCGATGCCCACCGGCATCCCGATCAAGAGCGCGCACATGAACCCCAGGATCATGTAGACGGCGAGATACTCATCCATCGGCTTTGACCCCGCGGAGCGCCGCGACATGCCGGATCGCGTTGGCCAGGCATTGCAGCCCGAAAAGCGCGAAGCCCACCGGGATCATGGCCTTCACGACATAGCGCGCCGGCAGGCCGCCGGGGTCGGGAGAGCCCTCCCGGATCGTCCAGGCGGACTCCACGAAGCCCCAGGAATACTTGATAAACAGAACCGAGATCACGACCCCGGCCAGCATCGAGAACAGATCGAGGCTGTGCTGTGCGCGCACCGAGAGCTTGTCATAGATCATGTCGACCCGGACATGCCCGCCTTCGAGCATCAGCACCGTGATGCCCAGAAGCGCAATGGGCGCCATCAGGTGCCATTCCAGCTCTTGCGCCCAAACCGGGCTGCCGCCGATCACGTACCGTCCGAAAACATTGAAAAACACCAGCGCAATCAGCGCGAGCAGTAGTGCAGCGGCCAGCCGCGACGCCCAGAAGGTGATCCGGTCGACGGCGTCCGCAAAGCGTAACGCGGAAGTCATACTCTGTCCCTGAATAGAGCCCCCGGCGCGTCAGGGAGTGCGCGCCGGAGGCTGTCTTGTCAGTGTCGCTCGGCTCGCGTCAGCTGCTGCTGCGCAGCTGCGAATGCCAGACCTGCTCGGAGGCGCCGGCCCAGATGTCGTGCTCCTCCTTGAAGGCGAAATAGTTGTCCATCACCTTCTTGAACTGCGGATCATTGGCGGCGAGCTCGTCATAGACCGGCCCCATTTCGGTGCGCAGAGCCGAGATCACGTCCTCGGGCAGAACGCGCAGCTCGGTCCCCGTCGCCTCGAACTCCTTGAGCGCGGCGGCGTTGTTCGCCTCGGCCCAGGAATGGGAGATCACATTACAGGCCGCGGCCGCGTTGGAGACGATGGCCTGCAGCTCCGGCCCGAGGCTGTCCCACTTGGCCTTGTTGATCGCCAGTTCGGTCACCGTGGTCGGCTCGTGCCAGCCGGTGGTGTAGTAGTATTTGGCCGCCGTGTTCAAACCCAGGATCTTGTCCTGCGCGGGTCCGACCCATTCGGCCGCATCGATCACGCCGCGCTCCAGCGCCGGGAAGATCTCGCCGCCCGGCAGCAGCTTCACATCCACGCCCATGCGCGCATAGCCCTTGGCGGCAAGACCCGGGATCCGCATCCGCAGGCCCTGCATGTCCTCGACGGAGTTGATCTCCTTGTTGAACCAGCCGGTCATCTGCACGCCGGTCGCGCCAATGGGCATCGCCACCAGTCCCAGCGGCTCATAGGTCTCGTTCCACAGATCGATCCCGTCGCCGGAATAGAACCAGGCGTTCTGGCCTTGCGTGGACATGCCGAAGGGCACGGCGCCAAAGAACTGCGCCGCTGGCACCTTGCCCGCGCCGAAATAGCTGACCCAGCCGTTCATCTCGATGATGCCCTGGCGCACATTGTCGAAGCCTTCGAAGGCCGGCACCAGCTCGCCGCCATTGTAGACCGTGATGTCCAGCGCCCCTCCCGACATCGCGCGCACCCGATCGGCGAAATCGCTCAGCGAGCCCGGGCCGGTGGAATAGAACGGCTGGCCCGGCGGAAAGGCGGTGGTCATCTTCCATTCGATCGCTTGCGCGCGGGCCACCTGCGGTGCGGCGAGCGCCGTTGCGGCAGTGCCGACACCTGCGGCTGCCAAAAACTTGCGGCGTTTCATTGTTATCCCCTCTGCTGGTCAGTGTAGTTTACCAATTTGCTCTGTAGAGCCACGGGGACGCTGGGCTAGGAAACGCTCGAAAATGCGGCAGATTTCTGTCGGTCTTTTGTCGACTGGCCCAAAAACCCGCTCGGAACGGTGCGCTCTGTTGAATTTTTAAGCGATGCGCGAAAACAGTCCTCGGGACCTTCGGCAGGGCGTGGTGCCCGGCCGGTTCAGACGTGAGGTACGCCTTGGCTGTCCTGCCCCATCATGGCCGCTACACCTATTCGGCCATCACAGATCGCCCCGATTTCACCTGGCCCGACGGGCGCCGTCTGGCGGTCTATCTGGGCATGAATCTGGAGTGTTTCGCCTTTGGCGAGGGGCATGGCGCGGAGCTCGCCCCCGGCGGTCCGCAGCCCGACGTGCTGAACTATGCCTGGCGCGACTATGGCAACCGTGTCGGCGCTTGGCGGATGTTGGAGCTCTTCGAGCGTCTGCAGGTGCCCTGCACCGTGCTGGCCAACAGCCACCTCTATCTCGAGGCCCCCGGTCTGATCGAGGCCTACGCCGCCCGCGGCGACGAGATCGCCGGCCATGGCCGCACCAACGCGGAACGGCAGAACCATTTGCCCGAGCCCGAGGAACGCGCGCTGATCGCCGAAGCCACCGAGACGCTGGCCACCCGTGGCCACCGGCCCAAGGGCTGGCTCGGCCCGTGGATCAGCCAGAGCGCGGTGACACCGGATCTGCTGCAGGAAGCAGGCTACGAATACCTGCTCGACTGGTGCCATGACGATCAGCCGGTCTGGATGGAGACGCGCGCCGGGCGGATTCTCGCCATTCCCTATCCGCAGGAGCTCAACGACATCCCCCAGATCGTCGGACGCAAGCGCGAGGGTGCGGAATTCGGCGACATGATCTGCGACGCGTTCGACGTGATGCTGGAGGAAAGCGCGCGGCGCCCGCTGGTCATGGGCATTGCGCTCCACGGATATCTCATGGGCCATCCCCACCGGTTCAAGCATCTCGCGCGCGCCCTGGAGTACATCGCCGAGACCGGCGGCGACCGGGTCTGGTGGACCACCGCGGGCGCGATCAACGATCACTACCGCAGCTTGGGGCTCTGACCACGGCCCGGCCTTCGGCGCCGGACGGCGTCAGCGCGACCGCCGCAAAGGGCGCCCGCCTCAGCCTGCTCGTTGTGCGCCGTCCCCGAGACCCGCATCCAGGGCCAGCGCAATCAGCTGCCGGTCCTGGCCGGGCGCGCCCACGAGGCTCAGACCCACGGGGCCACCATCGACGGTTCCTGCCGGCACCGACAGTTGCGGCAGCCCGGCCAGCCCCGCCGGGCAGAGCATCTCCAGCGCGCGTGTGCGAAAGCCGTTCAGGTCCGCCTCACTGGCCGTCAGCAACGGCGCGGGGGCCGGGCTGGTGGGCAAGACCAGAACAGTATCCGGCTCCAGGAAGCCGCGCAGGTGGGCACGAATGCCCTCCCGCGCGCGGTCCTTCTCGGCAAAGCTTTCTGCATCAACTGCGGCGGCCATCTCGAACCGCTCCTTGATCCCCGGCCCGAAATCCGGCTCGTGCGCCGAGATCCACTCGCCCAGACAGGCCCACGCCTCGCCCGCCTGACAAATGCGAAAGACCTCCCGCCATGTCTCAAGCCCTTCGGCGGCCAGAACAACCGGTGTCACCGGCCCCAGACGCTTCTGCAGCCGGGCGAGCCCGGGTGCGACCGCCGCGACGCAGGCGGGCTCAGCCCGCGCCCAGATATCGACCGGGAGCAGGAGATCGCGGATCACGGGTCCTTCCGCGCAGCCGAAAGCGTCGGCGACCTTTGCCATCAGCGCGCCGCTCTGCGTCAGCCAGCCCACGGTGTCATAGGACCGGGTGAAGGGCAGCACCCCGTCGAGCGGCACCGCGCCGAATGTCGTTCTGAGCCCCCAGAGCCCGCAGAATGACGCGGGCAGGCGCACGGACCCGCCCGTGTCGGTGCCCAGCCCGATATCGACCAGGCCCGCCGCGACCGCCGCCGCCGAGCCCGAGGACGACCCGCCCGGCACCCGCCGCGGATCGGCGCTGTTCCTGGGTGTGCCGTAGTGGGCATTGGCGCCCATGAGGCTGTAGGCCAGCTCATCACTATGGGTCTTGCCCACCAGCGTCGCCCCGGCCTCCAGAAGCGTGTCGACGGCGCGTGCATTGCCCTCTGCCGCGCCATGGGTCCGGGCCCATTCGGGATTGCCGCCCCCGGTCACACGGCCTGCGACATCGAACAGATCCTTCGCACCGAAGCTCTGCCCCGACAGCGGGCCGGTCGCAGCACCCTCCAGGGTAAACCGCTCCACAAAGGCATTCACGTCATCCTGCATCCGCATCTCCTTCCAAGGCGGTCAGCCGTCCATCCAGGACACATGGGCGGCCACGATCCGCCAGCCTTCGGGCAGACGCGCCCAGCTGTGGCTCTGGCGTCCGACCCGGTCCGTCGCGGGGCGGGTGAACTCGGTACTTGCCGTGGCGAAGTCCGTCCCGAAGGTCGTGATGACCGTGTTCCGCAATGTCCGGTCCAGACCCTTCGACGGCCGGGCCTTGCGAAACGCCAGGATCTGATCCTGCCCATAGAGGTTCTCCGTCGCGCCATAGCGCACGACCTTTTCGCTGGCCCAGAAGAGCGCATCCAGCGTCTCGACATCGT
The DNA here is from genome assembly GCA_039184415.1 of Pseudomonadota bacterium. Taxonomy (GTDB): domain Bacteria; phylum Pseudomonadota; class Alphaproteobacteria; order Rhodobacterales; family Rhodobacteraceae; genus JANSYP01. The sequence continues at coordinate 7,814 of JBCDBB010000064.1, read as the reverse complement.
TCCCCGTCAGCGCGGCTTCATACCGCCGGAACGCCTCCGTGACCTCGGCGACGATCTCGGGGCGATTGATCTCCAGCATGGCAGGCAGTCTCCTGGGTCTCGTATCCGTTTTCCGGGCAAGCTAGCGCGTCAATGCCGGCACGTCGCCTCAGAAACGCGGCGTCGGTCACTGTTGCACCAAACGCTCCCAACGATAGCGCAGACCTACCCAAGTATTGACCGACCGGTACATACCGACTAATTGTGTTACGGAGTGACTGGAGGTGACCGATGCCCTGGGAAAAAGACTTTGATATGGACGTCGCTCTGGGTGACGCGATGCGGACCTTTTGGGCCAAGGGGTACGAGGCGACGTCGATGTCCGATCTCACGAAAGCGATGAAGATCAACAAGGGCAGCCTCTACAACGCCTATGGCAGCAAGAAGGAGCTCTTTACCAAGGCGCTTCTGAAATACGACCGGGACGCCCATCAGAGCACCCTGCGAAAGCTCGAGGCGATGGAGGATCCGCTGGACTCCATCAAGGGTCTGTTCGAGGGAATCGTCGCCGAAAGCATTGCCGATGATCAGAAAATGGGCTGCTTGCTGGTCAATACCGCGCTCGAGCTGCCCGGCCACACTGCCGATGTTGCGGATCTGGTCCTGGGTGCTCTGAGTGATCTGGAAGCGTTTTTCGTGCGCCGCATCACTGCAGGTCAGGAAAAGGGCACCATTCACGGATCGCTCAATCCCCGGGACACAGCCAAATCGCTGATCGCCCAGGTGGTCGGCCTGCGTGTGCTTGCGCGGGGCGCTTTCTCCCATGACGGGCTCAACACGATCAAGAAGCAGGCCATTGCAAGCATCGCCGCCTAGCTCAACCCTTAGATATAATCCAACCGGTATAAACCAACCGCAGCCTTGCAGCGGCACAGATCCGGGACCGCGCCTGTCGGTTCTGGGCGCAGCCAACGACATAAGAAGCCCTGCCGTCGGGACACCGCTCGAACCAGACCGCACAACAGGCGGCGGAAAGTGACATGGTGGCCAGGGGCATCTCGTGGCCACCGATCTCGTCGACACATACTCCGTCCCGAAGCCACAAACGCGCCGGCCATGGAAAGGCGGCGCGCCGACGGATCTGAGCCGTCGATCCGCATGGCGTCCGAGGGTGTCCGCCGATCATGCCGGGCACCCACGGGCGTCCGATCACGGACCTCGGAATGCACGGGCCCGGCACCGGGGCCCGTGCGGTCTCGGGGATCAGTTCCGGGTGCGGCGCATCCAGTCGGCGATGGCCCGACCGATCGCATAGGGCTGGTCTTCCTGCACATAGTGCAGCCCGTGACCGATATAGACCGTCTCGATATTCTTCGCGCGCTCGGCCCAGTAATCCGCGACGGCCGCCGGCGACGTGGCGCCGGGCGAGGCATAGAGGAAGAGCCAGGGGATCTCGGTCTCTTCGAGAAAGGCGTTGTAGTTTCCGATGATCTCGGCCGTGTGCGTGGGCGCGCCGCCGATCGGGATCTCGTTGGGCCATTGGTTGACCTGAACGCGCGCTTGCTCGGTCGCATGCGCGTCCTGGTAGACGCCGAGCGCGTCGGGCGCGATCGGACGGTCGGTGAAGCCCGCCAGCAAACCGTCATCGGCCAGCCATAGATTATCCTCGATGATCGCACTGCGGCCTTCGGGACTGCGCGCGAAGTTGAAGAAATTGCCCAGCTCCTCGGGCATGGACTCATAGCTCGCCGCCGGCAGGATCGGAGCCAGCAGCGCCTCCATCGTCACGATGCCATTGACGTTGCCGGGATGCTCCGCGGCGTAATGCAGACCCAGACCCGATCCCCAGTCATGCACGACCAGCGTGATGTTCTCGAGGCCGAGCGCGTCGACGAAGGCCTCGAAATACCGGTAATGGTCGAGAAAGGTGTAATCGAGTTCGGGCTGATCCGATTTGCCGAAACCGATATTGTCGGGGCGATGATGCGGCCCTTGCCTTCGACAAAGGGCATGATGTTGCGCCACAGATAGGACGAGGTTGGCTGCCCGTGCAGGAACAGGATCGGGTCGCCCTCACCCTCATCAACATAGGCCATCCGCGCGCCGAGGATTTCGATGAATTTGTGATCGTAGGGAAAGTCGGACGAGATCTCCATCGGCGGGATCTTGAACCCGTCATAGGGGCCGGCGTCCTGGTCAGCGTCCTGGGCGGCTGCGGCCAGCGGCAGAAGCGCAAGGGCCAAAGCCGCGGCGCTGGTGAAGAGCGAAAAACGTGTCATCATGTCGGTCCATTGAACAGGGGCGTTTCGCGGGTCCGCAAGAAGGCACACGGACCCGCCTGGGGGTGTCACTCCGCGGCCAGGCTGGCCGGTGGGGTCCATGCGTTGGCGGCAAAGGCGGCGTCGACCTCGGTTTCCGCAACATGGTTGGTGTAGTTCGACATCACCTTGAGCGCGGTGCCAAGGATCACCTCAAGCACCGTCTGGCGGGTGTAGCCTGCGGCCAGGAACGCCTCCACCTGGGCCTCGGTCGGCCAGCCGCGGCTTTCGTTGATCACGGTGGCGAAGACCCGCAGCGCCTCCAGCTTGGCGTTGGCGATCGGCGTGCCGGCGCGCAGCGCCTCGATCACGTCGGCCGGCACGCCGCCCATCTGTGAGAGCGTAGTATGAGCCGCCATGCAGTAGGTGCATCCGTTCAGTCGGTTGTTGGTCATCAGGATGATCTGACGCTCGGTCTCCGAGAGATCGGTTTTGGCAAAGATTCCGGCGAGGGTCATGTAGCCTTCGAGCATCGCAGGCGCCTCGGCCATGGTGCCCAGAAGGTTGGGCAGAAATCCATTGGCGTTCAGGGCGCCTTGGATCAGTGGTTTGGATGCGTCGGGCGCGCTGTCAATCGTGTGCGTGGTGAAGTCGGTCATGGTCGGGTCCAGTTCTGTTTCGCTTGTTTGTACCGTTCGGTATAGTCTTGCTATCCAGTTTATACCAAACGGTCAATACTAGAGCATAGAAACGGCCCAATTCTCTTTTATAATACTGTTTTAAATTAATATTATTGATGGCTATGCTGGTGGTAATCAGAAAGATCGGGACGCTTTCGCGCCGTTGGGCCTGTCAGCTTTCTTGACGATCCGATTCTGTTTCGTCGGATCAGTCAGAGATAGCTTCTGCCAGATCCGACCCGGCGGAAGACCCGACATCACACGGGCGAGACCATGAGGTTCCAGACCGCCGGGTCTCGCGGCGGCAGACAGAGGTCCACGTCCTACGGGGTCGGCCGGGGGGATGGCTTGGCCAGTTCTGGATCGGCGTCGGGGGCGCGCCTCAGGCCGTGGCCAGTTGATCGCTCAACTGTTGAAAACGCCGTTCCCGGCGGAGCCCGCCCAGCGTGTCCTCCTGAAACAGCCAGGTCCGGTCGCGATAGCCCTCGTCCACTGCACGTTCGAGCGCGCCGAGCGCCATGGATGTCTCCCCAAGCGCGCCGTACCCGAACACCAGATGGATCGCGCAGAGCGTCTCCGTCCCGGGAAGGGTCGCCATGCTCTGCCAGGACGCATCGTGCTGGCCGGCCAGCGCCAATGCCGGGCCGAGCGAATAGAGGGACCGGACATCCTCGGGATCGCCAGCCAGCTTCTGGCGCAGGGCCGCGACGCAGCGACGCGCAGTGCGCTTGGACGTCTCCCGGTCGAACGGCCGGGCGGCCCGGGCGGCCAGAAAGAGGGGCCGCGACGGATCCGGGGTGAGCTCCGCTGCCCGAAGCGCCAGCACGAAGGCCATCCGGTGGTTCCCAGCACCGAACGCGCTCCGCGCGGCGAGGTAGTGGCATTCCCCCGACATGTCGCCGAGCGACAGGCATTGGGCGAAACGGTCGCCCGCATGGCGAAACTCCGGCTGCGCATTCAGCGCATAGCCCAAAGCGGCGTGCCCTTCGGACGCGGACGGCTCCAGCGACACGGCCCGCTCGGCGCAGTGCAGCGCCTGCCTCAGGTCATCCGGCCCGCCCGAACCATAGAGGGCGCGGACGGTCAGCGCATGGGCGTGGGCGCTGTTCGCCGCCGCGGAGTCCGGTGCGATGCGCAAGGCTTCAACGCTGCAGGCAACGGCATCAGCGATGGCGCCGCTTGCGCCGCGGATCAGGGCCATCTCGGCCTCCAGCACCAGCGCGTAGGCCTCAAGGCTTAGCAGACCGGCGGGGACAGGCGGCGGCACGCCGGTTTCGACCTCCGCCCGTTCGACAAGAAGCCGGTAGCCTGTCCGCGGGACGGTCTCGATGATGTCCGACCCCTGCTCCGCCCTACGAAAAACTCGGCGCAGTTCCGAGATGGCCTTGGTCAGGCTCTCGTCGGTGACGATCACATCCGCCCAGACACTGTCGAGAAGCGCCTCGCGCGACAGTGTCGCCGTCCCGGCCGCCACCAGATCCCGCAGCACGTCGATCGCTCTGCAGGACACCGTCGCGCGGACGAACCCGCTCGACAGCTGACGAGCGGCGAAATCGACGGTCCAGATCCCCAGGCGCACCCTTTTCGGCATGATGGCGCTTGATACATGATTGGCGCAGGCCGGACACGTGAAATCGCAGGCCAGTGAGCCAGCGGCGCGTGCCGGGCCGCCGGATCCGTCCGCGGTCCCGCCCCCTTCCCCGGCGCATTCACATCTCTTTCAAAACTCCTTCATGGCTTCCGGCAGCGAGGGCGGCACCAATGCAGGGATCTGCAACGCCGGCGGTTCCGGCAGCGCAGCTGGAACTGGAGTCACGCGATGGATCACCGCGCTGCGGATTGTCTAAGCGCGCCCGGGGTGGCGACCGATGGCAACCGCCTCGCCGGCCTGCGCCCGTCCCCTTTCCCAGCCATTGACCCCATTCTCCGGAGATAAAGGACATGAGCAGGGCGACCTCATTTGAGACCACAGCCCTCGGTATGCGTCCGACCATGATCGACCGGCGCACCCCGACAGTTGGCGACGACATCCATCAGTGGAACCCGACCCAGGGCATCGACGTCCTCATCGAAGCCGCAGCCCCGGGGGCGCAAGGCGACAATGACCGGCTCGTCGTCGATATCGATCGCGTGGCCGGCGCGACCCTCGCGATCCGCGGCAGCAGCGGGTCGCACAGCTTTCTGGGCGATCAGGGCGACGACATCCTCAAGGGCGGCTACGGGTCCGCTACCAGACGAAGCGCAACAACCTAAGTGGCAAGTTTGATCAGCCGACTCTGACTGGTCCAAACTAAGTGTTAGTGCATGACCGGCCTTTGATCCATCAGGATGATGGTTTCGGGTGCCGGGGCTCGATATCCGAGGGCACTGTGAGGCCGTTCAGTGTTGTAGTGCGATCGCCATCGCTCAATGACGATCTGGGCGTCCCTGAGCGAGTAGAAGATCTCTCCATACAGCAGCTCGTCGCGGAACCGGGCATTGAAGCTTTCGACATAGCCGTTCTGCCAAGGTGACCCTGGCTCTATGTAGGCCGTCCTGGTGCCGACAGCGACGATCCAATCTCTCACGGCCTGCGCTATGAACTCCGGGCCGTTGTCAGACCGGATGAAGCCCGGCACACCACGCAGGATGAACAGGTCGCTCAACGTATCGATGACGTTGTTCGAGTTGAGCTTCCGCTCGACCTTGATCGCACGCGCCATTGGTCGGAGCGACAATGGCGAATGCCGTCGTCGGTCCGGCAATGAACGAAGTCATAGCTCCAGACATGGTTGGGCCGCTCCGGCGTCAGCCGGAAGCATGACCCATCGTTGAGCCAGAGCCGGCTCTTCTTCGGTTGCTTTGATGGCACTTTCAGCCCCTCCCGTCGGTTCGCCACGGGCCACCATCGGTCCGAGGCCCATGGCGGACGCCGCGCGACACGGCCATCGCTGACCTGCCAACCGGCATCCCGCAGCAGGACAGCGATCCGCCGGTAGCCATAGCGGCCATATTGCCGGGCCAGTTCGATCATATCCGCCACCAGGCGTGCCTCATCGGCGCGTCCCTTTGGCCGGTGCCGCTGTGTGGAGCGATGCTGGCCGAGTACGCGACAGACACGCCGTTCCGATACCGCATTCGTCTGCCGATGTGATCAATGCAGGCCCGGCGACGAGCGGGATGAGGAATTGCGCGCCATTGGTTCAAGCACAATGACGAATGAAGTCTCCCCGGGATGCCTCCGTAAGTATCAGTTTGTCCAACGTTAGGTCCGACACCGCTGTCCTGAGCCGCTCGGTGTTCACCCGTTCTCTCGGACCGATGGCGCGACCATGTCTCATCGTTCTCTTTCACGAGACCCTTCAGGCGTTTCGCCTGATCGACCTTCATACCGCCATACTTCTTCCGCCACCTAATGGGATGGACGGCTCTCCCTGCACCTCGGCAGGCTTCGGCCGTCGGCATAGATAGGAGAGAGGCATGACCACCATCGATATCCTAGGCATCGACATCGCCAAGAACGTCTTCCAGCTTCAAGGGGCAGATCGGCGTGGTCGCCCGATCCTCAAACGGCGTGTGATGCGCGACCAGCTTCTTGCAGTCTTGGGTGGACTCAAGCCTTGTACGATCGTGATCGAGGCTTGCACTGGTGCGTTCTGTTGGGCACGCAAGTTCGAAGAACTCGGCCACCGCGTGAAGATCGTCAGCCCTCAATATGTAAAGCCCTTTGTGCGCGGCCAAAAGAACGACGGTAATGATGCAGAGGCGATCTGCACTGCGGTGCGCCAGCCGCATATCCCGCTCGTTCCAAAGCGAACTGTCGAACAGCAGGATATCCAGGCGCTGCATCGTGCGCGGCAGCGGTTAGTGAACCACCGCACAGCAACAGTGTGTCAGATCCGCGGCCTGTTGCTCGATCGCGGCTTCGCCTTCGGTACGTCGATCACCAGAGCCCGTCGCATGATCCCCGAGATCCTGAACGACATGACGAACGAGCTCACGGAGATGGCGCGCGACGCCATCGCTGAACTCTGGGATCTGCTCTGCGATCTCGACCGACGGATCACCTCCTTCGACAAGAAGATTGCGGCGGTCTTCAAGGCGAGCCCGAACTGCCAGCGGATCGCGAAGATCAAGGGCGTCGGTCCGAAGACTGCAACGGCAATCGTCGCCGCGATCGGCGATGGGAAGGAGTTCAGGAACGGCAGGCACCTCGCCGCCTGGCTCGGTCTCGTCCCGCGGCAGCATTCGAGCGGCGACAAGCAAACGATGCTGAGCATCTCGAAGCGCGGGAGCCAGCACCTGCGAACACTCCTCGTTCATGGAGCCAGGGCTGTCGTCCGAACGGCTCCGAACAAGGATGACCCGTTGAATAGCTGGGTCAACGACCTTCGGGAGCGGCGCGGCTACAATCGGGCCACGGTTGCCGTCGCCAATAACGAGCCCTTGTGCGGTCGCCCAGCTGGCGCCATCGGTCCGAGCCAGATGGGCGACGGTTCGAGCACAATGGCGAGTGCACGGATCATCTGGGCTGTGCTTCGAAGCGGCGAGCCCTACCGCGCCGCGGCCTGAAGACTACGACGCTGATTGCAAGACGACGAGGAAATGGACTGCCGGGATCGAACCGGTGCGCGACGAGCCTGACTATTATCGCGGCCTTCGAGGCCTACCAGCTGTAGAGGCGCGCGCATGCGGATACCCCATTTGGGCGCTCCGGCTCCGGTCGGCTGACGCCGGATAGATGTTTGCAACAGATCTGCGCAGCTCAACAAACGTCGCCCTTGCAACGGGAGAGCCGTCCATAGAGATAGTAGGTCTGCTCCGTTATCAGCACTTCGCGGATCGCATCCACCCGCGCCATACCTTGTCCGACAAGCACGTCAACCTGCCGCAGCTTCGTAACAATCTCCTCGGGCTT
>JBCDBB010000063.1:0-20447 GCA_039184415.1 Pseudomonadota bacterium | reverse complement strand
TTTTTGAGTTTTTTATTGCAAAAAGAACAGTCCCGCATTTTAGCAATGATATAGACTTATGCGAACTCCCAAGAGTAACCCACGATGCACAACCGTTTCTTCAATTTCTCGGCGATAACGAGCAGCGCATTATTCTTCTAGACATGCTAATGGTTAACGACACATGCTGGGACGAAGGATCGTTGATAACAGTACGAGATGAATTCCCCGATCAGTATACAGTCGATCTTGGAACAGATGAAAGATACCGGCCTTGCAGCGATCTTATCCAAGAAAACTGTTATTCCCGGCACGACTCCAAAACATGGCCTACAACTCTAACGATTGACAATAGAAAGATTGACGAGTCTATTCTAGGACAAGCGTCTTTCGGCGACGACAACGGAATACAACTGTATCGAGGAATTGTTTATGTTGCTAATTTCGGCACCGAAGGGCTAAATGAGTATCAATTGACACCCGTGCCATTTGATTTTCAAGCCGAGAGAGTCTCCCGATGCACTATGGCAATCAAAGAAAAGCACGGCTTTTCGAAACTCGCCGCTTACCTTACGAATTGTGTGACTTCTTAGGTAGTTGGCAAGCCATCGCAAGGTGCGCACACACAAGTACCACTCAGGATTCCCAGCAAACCGCACGCCTTGTATTGAAGCACGTCGATTGCGCCCACGGCTCCGTGGTTTCCCCAAAGCCATGTTCGGCCAGATCCCACCGACATCACCCTGTATGACCGTCGCGATCCGGCAAGCTTCGGATATGGCCGGCATCGTCGCTAGCACTCCGCGCCGCCGGATTTCAGTTCAAGGAGACCATCATGCACACCCATCCCGCGCAGCTAGCCTTTCTCGCCCTCGCCGCCCTACTAGCCCTCCCTGCCTGCGACCCGGGGCCGGCCACCACCTATCCGGTCACGGGCGCCGAGGTCGGGCCCGACGATCCTGTGCAGGAGCTTGAGGACTCTCCCCTTGTCGAAGACCAGATCTGAGCGTCACCCCTCGCCCGCCTGCATCACCGGCTCCGCCCTGCCGCGCGTCAGCGGGACGTCGCCATCCGCCACGTCGGTGATTGTCACCCGTGTATGCATGGACAACCCCTCCTTTGCGATAAGAGGTTTGACCCCGATCAAAAACGCCCGTCCGCGCCGCTACTATGGTGCTGCCTGACCTCAGTTTCAGGAAACCCATATGCACGCCCGACCCGCCGTCCTTGCCTGTCTCGCCCTCGCCGCTCTGCTGGCCCTGCCCGGCTGCGATCCGGAACCCGCCACGACCTATCCGATCACCGGCGAAGAATGCGGCCCCGACGATCCGGTCCGCGAGCTTGCGAATTGTCCGATCGTCAGCGGCGCGGGCGTCTGAGCGGGCACCGCGCAGCTCAGGCGCGCGCTACCCCGCCCGCTCCTCCGCATAGGCCGCCTTCGCCCGCGCCGGCAGCGCGTCCTCCACCCGCACGTCGACGATCTTCATCTGGGCATAGGTCGCCAGCACGCGGTTCACCCGCCCGTGCCAGCCCGTACCCTAGGCCCGAAAGAACTTCGCCACGCTGTCATCCAGGTAGAGCGTCACCTTCACCTTTGGCTCCCGGACATCCACGTCCTGCTCCAGCGTCATCCAGGCCTCGGGGATCTTTTCGCGGACGTCCCAATCGGTGCCCTCGTCGAACTCCCCGGCGATGCGGTGATGGATCAGCCGTCCAGCGGCCAGCCGGCAGGACTTCGGTACGCGCCTGTTGAAGCTCCGGTTGCGGTGCGGCAGGTCGGTCATCGGCGCGGGTCCTTGTCAGACAGCGCTTAGCCTGCCGGACCCGGTTAAACGCGCCCGAGCGCGGCGTGCGCCGGGCACCGACGCGTTACCGACGCCATACCGACGCGTTGCAGACAGGCCGAAACCAGCCCCACTGCCATTCTCAGCATTGCGCAACGACCGCGCCCTTCATCTCGCCGGTCATGCGCGAGCCATCGCTCTGCACCTTCTTGCGCACCGCCTCGATCATCCCCACCGCGTCGTCGCGGGTCTGTTCGTCGGGCCATTCCGACAGCGCCGCCACGGTACGCGCGCTGGTGCGGATCACCGTCACGCGCGTCGCACCCAGCTCCTTCAGGGCGGGCAGTCTGTGCTCTTCGACATTGCGCAGAAACAGGCCCCAGTCGGCCCCGTCATGCAGCTCCCAAGTGGTGATTGTGGCATAGGACATGGCACCTCCCCCCAGCTGTGCAATGGGGTCATCATACCATGTCCGCGGCTCCCGCGGCAGGGCCCGGCGCGGCGGATTTGCAACATGCAACATGCCGTTACCAAACGTGAAGGGCCTTTTTACCTCTCCCGCCTAAGCTTGATTCCACGTCCCGGCAGATGGCGCGCGGACAGGCACGCCGCCCTTCCCCGTCCGGTGCGAGAAAGGAGAGCAGTGATGGACACTCAAGAGCCCGCGCCGAAGACGCCGGCCAAACCGGCCCCGACGCCCACCCGTCCGCCAAAGCCCGTGCGCTTTACGGATTGGGCCCAGATTTAGCCATGTGACGGAACGTTTGTCGTCAGGGCTGCCCTTGTCGAATGGCCGGAGCGCTGCCATATACCCCACTGCGTTCTTTCTGCCTTCGATCCCTGCCTCCTATCCGGCTGTCAGTTCTATCGATCCGCTGAACACCGCCGAGCCGATGCAGTTCCGCGATCGGCACCTATCACAGGAGACACGGGTTATGGCCACTGGCACCGTGAAATGGTTCAACACCACCAAAGGCTACGGCTTCATCGCGCCCGAAGGCGGCGGCAAGGACGTCTTCGTCCATATTTCAGCCGTAGAACGCTCCGGTCTTACCGGCCTGGCCGACAACCAGAAGGTAAGCTTCGAGCTGCAGTCGGGCCGTGACGGCCGCGAAAGCGCGGCCAATATCGAACTGCTCTGACGGGGCTTGTCGCGCCGGTTACACAGCGACCGGCGCGCTGTCTTCTGGCGGCACCGGGCGCGGACGTTTGTCCGCGTCGATCGCCACGAATGTAAAGGTGGCTTCGGTCACCTTTTCCCGGTTTCCGTATCGACCTCGCAGCGCCCAGGCTTCAAGGCCGATTGCCATGGATGTGCGCCCGACGCGCTCGATCCGGCCATAGACGCACAGGACGTCACCGACAGCCACAGGCGCGATGAACTTCATCGCATCGATGGCGATGGTCGCCACGCGGCCCTTCGCCCGCGACCCGGCGATGATGCCCGCAGCGATATCCATCTGGCTCAGCACCCATCCCCCGAAAATATCGCCATTCACATTGACGTCGGCCGGCATGGCCAGTGTCCGGAGCAACAACGTGCCCTGTGGTGTGTCGGTCATCGCGCCCTCGCTGTGGAGTTTCAGGCAGTCTAGACTGCGGCGACCAAAAGCAACAGTTCGGTACGCCGGCGGTCCTCCTGCCGAGAGCCAAACTCTCCGCCGAATCTCTGAAACGCCCAAAATCGTTAACATTTGGTGTCCCGGCGCACTGCACACAGGCGGAGGATCGGCGATGCTCGAACGACGATGAGTCAAGAGGCTCGTTACTTGTTGCCCAACTGCAGACAAACAGGTGAGGATTGTTACTGTCACGCAATAATCACGCAAGGTAAACGTGTATCACGCAACTTTTGAAAAGACAGGATCGTTTTTCCTTTATAGTTTTAACCAAGAGCTCGGAAAAACGGGCCGAACCAACAGCACATTTGATAGATTGATCTTGTAAAGAGGAGGATCGTTACGATGCCACATACACCGAAACCCAAGCCCGACACAGCGCCCAAGCCACAGCCCGAGCAGCCTCCGGTTCGCTTCACGGACTGGGCCGCAATCTGAAGCGCGCGCAACGAGAAGGGCCGAAAGGTCTTTGGAAAGACTGCAGGCGGACCGGGCAAATTTGAACCGGTCCGGGGTTACCCGGCCCTATTTCTGGCTGGCGTTGAGCACATCCGCGATTTCATCGGCCAGGGCGCTGACTTCAGCCGCCGCGAGGCTCTTGGCAGCCTTTTCGACCACGCCGAGGCCTTCGCCGAGACCCTCGGCATAGGCAACGCGGGCTCCCAGAACGGTGGCGGCGCGGTCGCCGTCCAAGCTGTCGAGTTGCGCCGACACTTCCGCGGTGAGTTTTGCCCGGCTTGACGCGCGGTTCAGCACAAGCAGAACGGGACGTTTCTCGCGGCGCGCCATATCGAGAACGCTCTCTGTCGCCCACAGATCCACATGGCTGGTAGCGACCGGCACGATGATGACGTTGCTCGCGCGCAGGGTCGGCTTGAGATCGCTGTCGATCTTGGGCGGCGTGTCGATGATGACGATGTCGTTATGCTTGCGCAGCTTCTCCATCTCGTAGGAGACGCCCCAAGCCGACGCAGTCGCAAATTCGAACCCATCATCGTCGCCCAGAAGGTCGCGCCGTGCCATGAACCAGCGACCGAGCGAGCCCTGGGGGTCGGTGTCGAGCACCGCCACACTATGGCCGCGTCGGCGATACTCCACCGCCAGGTTGGCCGCCAGTGTGGTCTTGCCGCTCCCACCCTTCTGCTGCGCCACAGTAATTGCGAATCCTGCCATAGTCTGCTCCCCGTCGCGCGGATTGTATTTTGACCGAATCCTAGGCAGCGGTCCCGCGCAGGTCCAGAACACAACCGCCATCCACAGGCCCTACACGGTATCTTATCCGAACAGATGTCATGAAAACGGCAGGTTACTGTCATTAGCGAGTCACACGATGCACTTATCCACAGGACACTTCGATTTGTGCACTCACGATGCCGGGGTTGCCCATGCCCACGCCACTACCACCGATTCGACTGACAGGCGCCGTCGCCCTGCGCGACGGCAATCTGAGCGCGCGCACCGTCGCCCTCGCTGGCGGTCGGATCGCGTCCGGGCCGTTCCCGGAAGTCGATCTCGGCGGCTATCTGATCCTTCCCGGCATCGTTGATCTGCACCACACCGGCGCGTTGCGCCAGATCGGCCCGGAGAGTGCGGTCGATTGCGGCATGGCCCAGGTCGACCAGGAGGCCGCCGCCCATGGCGTGACGACGCGCTGCATCTCGGTGCCCTGGTCCTGGGAACGTCCCGCCGCCGCCCCCGCGGCCGCGCGTGACACCATACGCCGCTGGGACGCCAATCGCAGCCGCGCGCTGACCGACCTGCATCTGCAACTGTGCGCCGATCCCAATATGGTCGACAGCGCCGACGACCTGATCGCGCTGGTGCGCGACCATGGTGTTTCCCAGGTGCTGTTTCGTGATCTCGCCTCTGCCGTGCGGGACCTGCGCACGCAAGATCCGGAAGGGTTCATTCGGTGGTGCCGGGCGCAAGGTGGAGCACCCGAGACACTGTCCGCCGCGTTGGACACTATGCTGGCCGCCGAGGGGCGCATGCCGCGCCATCTGTGCCGTCTGGCCGAGCAATTCGATGAGATCGGGGTACTCTATGGGTCCGTCGGGGACAGGAGCGCCGAGGGCCGCGAGCATCTGAGCATGATCGGCGCCCGGCTCAGCGTCGATCCGGAGACCGCCCAGGTCGCCGGGGCGGCCCGTGCCGTCGGTGATCCGGTGCTGCTGTCCGCCGCCGGCCTGCTGCGCCCCGCAGTTTGCGGGCGCAAACTGGACACGATCGATCTGCTGCGTCGAGGGACCTGCGATGCGCTGATCTCGGGTGCCCATTCCGCAAGCCCGCTGCAAGCGGCGTTCCGGCTGGTAGATCTCGGTCTGATGCCTCTAGCACAGGCCTGGCGGCACGTGTCCGAGATCCCGGCGCGCATCCTGCGCATGCCCGACCGTGGCGAGATTGCCCTCGGACGGCGCGCCGATCTGACGATCGTGCACGCGCACACCCGCGCCGTTGAGGCCACGATCAGCGGCGGGCGTCTGGCATTCCTGTCCGGTGAGGCGGCCCACCGGTTCATCGGCCTGCGCGACGACCTCCACAGCCTCGCCGCCGAATAGATCTGCTCGACAGAGCTCCATCGCGCCCCATCTCTTTGCGACGGCAGGAGGATGGCGATGGGCGTCAACGCAATGCAGGTATCGGCGGGGGAGGCTTTGGCCACCCTGCGGGCGGGATGGACAGCGCAGGCCGCCGGTCAGATGACCGCGTCATGGATGCTGCACGGTCGCCCCGGGGTCGGAAAAACCCAGCTCGTGCAGCAATTGGCGGATCGTATCGGGGGGCGGCTTTACGATCTGCGCCTCACCACGATCGAGCCGCAGGATCTGCGCGGGCTCCCCTACTACGACCATGAGGCGCGCAAGACCACCTGGTACCGTCCCGACGATCTGCCCGACGATCCCGACCGGCCCGCGGTCCTGTTTCTCGATGAACTGACCTCGGCCTCGCCCTATCTGCAGCCTACGGTTTATGGGCTGCTGCAGGAACGCCGCGTCGGCCAGCACCGCCTGCCCGAGAGCGTCTTTGTCGTGGCAGCGGGCAACAGTGTCGAGGACGGCGCCGTCGCTTATGAGATGAACACGGCACTGTCGGACCGGCTGGTCCATATGCGTATCGTGGCCAGCGCGCCGGACTGGCTGGAGAATTTCGCCGCGCCGCACAGGCTGCACCCGGCGGTCATCGCCTTCATCAAGACGCGCCCCGATCTGCTGGAGACCACCGAAGCCGCGCTCGAAGCGGGGCAGATGATCGCCTGTACCCCGCGCAGCTGGGAGCGCGTGGCCCAGGTCTGCGCGGCGATTCCCGACCGCCAGCAGCGCAACATCATGGTAGCAGGCATCGTCGGCGAAGCCGTGGCGGCAGAGTTCGCCACCGTCGCCGACGAGGTCGCCGCCACGGTCCAGGTGACAGAGATGCTGGCGATGGACCAGCGCGGGCGGCTGGCGCACTACCCGTCGAACCTGCACGGTTTGACGGCGCTGGTCTATGGGCTGGTCGGCGCACTCGATGAGGGCAGCGCAGCGAAAATCATCGAGATCATGGCCGAAATCCGCCAGCTCGACCGCCTGTCCGACGATCCCGGGTTGCGCGCCCTGCCGCTGGGCGAGCTTGCGACCTACGGGTTCGAGACCCTGATCCGGCGCGGCCTGGAACTGGGGCTCGCCGACGCGTTTCTCGCCTCGCCCGCCTTCCGGTCCTACTCGGAGGAACGCAAGGCGCTCGGCCTTGTCTGACACCGGCACCCTCGGCAATGCCGCGCCGGGCGTGCACTCCGTCCGTGCAACCCGCGCGCTCCGCAAACTATCGGAAGAAGACCCTGCCTTTGCCGCCTTAGCGCTCTGGTGCGAGCATCGCGACGGCGACACCGGCGCCGCGCGCGCCCGCTCGGCCGGCACCCGGATCACCTATGGGACTGGGTTCGGCGATCTGTCGCTGCCCGAGCAGGTCGGGCTCTGTGCGCACCACATCCTCCACGTCGCCCTCCGCCACGGCGCGCGAGGATCTGCCCTAAAGGCCCGCCTGGGGGACGCCTATGACGACGGTCTCTTCAACCTCGGGGCCGACGCCATCGCTAACACGACCGTCGAGGCCGCCGGCTATGCCCTGCCCCGGCCTTCCGTGCTGCTGCCGGACCTTGTCGGCCGGGCCCTTTCCGCGCCGGCCGATGCCGAACAGGCGCTGCGCGATTGGGATGCCGAAAAGCTCTACATCGCTCTGACCCGCCAGGATCGCGGCGCCGGGATGGGCGACGCGCCCTCGCGCACCCGCGCCCCGTCCGACGCGGGCACCAGCGCCGAACGCGCCGGGGGCTACGGCAAGGAACAGGGGTTCGAGGAGGATCTCGACCCGGACGGTGGCGGAGACGAGGCCGAAGAGGCGCGGGAAGACGCCAACTGGCAAGCCCGTCTGGCCAAGGCGCTGGAGGCCGGACGTCAGGCGGGGCGGGGTCTGGGAACCGTCGGCCACCGGTTGGGCGACATCCCCCGCAGCCGCACGCCTTGGGAGCGGCATCTGCGCCGGCTGGTGAGCCGTGCCGTGATGCCTGCACCGCGTCGCAGCTATCAGCGCCCGGCAGGACGGTGGCTGGCGCTCGATGCCGCGGCACGCGCGTCTGGGGGGCCCGAGCCCGTGTTCGAGCCGGGCCAGCGCCGCGACCTGCGGGTGCCCCGTCTGGCGGTTGCGCTCGACATGTCCGGCTCGATCCCCGATGCGCTGCTGGCGAAATTCGCAGGCGAGATTGACGGCATTGTGCGGCGGAGCGGGGCGGAGACGCATCTGATCCTCTTCGACGATGCGGTGCGCAACAGCTGCAAGCTTTCGCCGGGGACCCTGCGGGCCACGCTGCACAAGACCCCGATGGCCCGCGACGGCGGCACGAACCTCGCCCCGCCCCTGGCCGCGGCAGCCGCCTTGCGTCCATCTCTCACGATCCTCCTCACCGACCTTGATGGCCCGACTGGTCCCTGCCCACGCGGGCTCGATGTGCTCTGGGCCATCCCGGCCGAAGCGCCGCCGCGTCGCCCGGGCTTCGGACGCGTGATCAGTCTGGCCCGCTAGCCGCCCGCCATCGCCAGGAGCCGCGCATGGGCCGAGATCGTCGCCGGGTCCAGCGCACTGCTGCGCAGGAACTCGTTTTCGGTCAGGTTGATGCGAAGCAGAAGCGTCTCGGGCAGCGCCTCGTCAAAAATCCCGTCTTCGATCATTGCCCGCTCCGCCTCGGTCAGATCAAGCACTCGGGGACCGTCGACGGTTTCGATCTGTACCGAGACCAGCGTCAGCGGCACGATCCCCTTCAGGGGCGACTGCTCGACCACCAGATGCATCCGCTCCGCGGCCTCGGGACGCCCGGCGGCGATCCGGGTCAGGACCTCTCGCAGACGCACCCGCAGCAGATCGAGCCCCCGGTCGGCCTCCTCCCGCGGCATAAGCTTGGCGCGCTTCTCCTTAGTGGGCACCGCCAGAACATTGGCCTCCACCCAGTAGACCAGGATGAACATCGCAAGCGGCGCCTGGGCAATGGGCAATGCGAGTTCGGGCCAGATCACCATGGCGACGGGAAAGGGCGTGAGCGCGATCAGGTAACGCGGCAGAGATTGCTCGAAGAGCAGCCGCCAGAATATTTTTTTGCCAATGGGGCTCCGCGGACAAATCCCCAGGCCCCGCCAGAGCATCGGACGCGGAGGGGCCGAGGTCAGCACCAGACCCTGGCGTCCGAGCACCTTGGCAGGACAGACGATATGCAGCACCCGAGCGTCTCCTTCCGCCGATCTGACACAGATCAAGTTAGCTCGTGCGATAATATGCATCACTGGAACAGGTTTTCACGGTAGGGTGACCCACCATGCGGCTGACCATGCGCACCAACCTGGCCATGCGGGCCCTCATGTTCTGTACCGTGAACGACGGACGCACAGTGCGCAAAAGCGAAATCGCCGCCGCCTGCAACGCGTCCGAGAACCATCTGGGGCTGGTGATCAATCATCTCGGGCAGCACGGGTTCATCCGCACGCTCCGCGGCCGCGCCGGCGGTATCCGGCTCGCGCGCAAGCCCGAGGCGATCAGCGTGGGTGACGTGATCCGCGTGTTCGAATCCTGCCTGCCGTTCGCGGAGTGCTTTGACGGCGCGGAGAATGAATGCCCGCTCAAGGGCTGCTGCAAGCTCCGCGGTGTGCTCGGAGACGCGCTGGAGGCATTCTACGGCACGCTCGATCCGGTCAGCCTCGCCGATCTGACCGACGACAACCAGGCGCTTTACGGCATCCTTTCGCTGGAGCCCGCGTAACCGCCGCCGCACCAGGCCTGGCTCAGAGCTCGTTCACCGGCGCAGTTGAGAGCCGGCCCGCTGTTCCGGTCGCACCTGGCCAGTCTATCGACCCCCGGCGATCAGGTGCCGCCCCATCAAGCGCGCCCGCGTCGTCGTTCCCGAGCAAGGAGCGATACGCAGGCCAACCGATCGGGGCGTGCCTAAGACCAGTCTCACATCTTGCAAGTACGCATCCCCAAGAGACGGTAGGCCGGGCAGAATTTGATCGCCGAGGTGCCCAGCATCACGAGGCCCACGATCACCGAAACAGTCATCCAGACCGGATTGGCAAAGATGGTTAGCCCGCTGACAAACGGCGCTAGGACGAAGATGATTCCCAGGATGGCGCGGGCGATGCGGTCCAGGGTTCCGACATTGGCAGTCATGGCAACTCTCCTATTCGACGATTTCGTCCGAGTTTACGCGTGACGTGACGGTGCCGTCGGTGACCTTGTCACCAATGCGCCCGCCCGATCAGATAGAATTTGAGAGCCCACCTGCGCCGGCCAGCCGGATCGCGCTGCGATGCCGTCGCGCTGCATTACGGCGGGCGGGGAGGCACCCCAGCGAAACGCCGGCAACAGACCGCGCAAAATGATCAAAAGACCATCGCGACGCCCCACAAAACGCAGCGTTCGGTCCGGCGTCCCGCTCCGGCCACGCATTGGTGATTGCCCCTTCGGCGACTTCATCGTTCTAATGTCCGAAACGATCACCGGCATAACGCCCCCAAAAAAGGACCCGCCCCATGTTCCGACTGACGGTCACAACCGCGATGCTCGCAGGCACCCTTGCGATGTCCTCCATGGCACCCGTTGCGGCGCAAACCTATGTCCGCGGCAATGATGGCGATCCCGAGACGCTCGATCAGCACAAGACCTCGACCGTGACCGAGGCCAATGTCCTGCGCGATCTCTATGAGGGGCTGGTGGTCTATGACGCGGCGGCGCAGCTCATGCCGGGGGTAGCAGAAAGCTGGGACCTGTCCGAAGACGGCACGGTCTACACCTTCACGCTCCGTGATACCGCGAAGTGGTCGAACGGGGACCCGGTCACCGCGGGCGATTTTGTCTTTTCGCTCAACCGGATCATGGATCCTGCGACAGGCGCGAAGTATGCTAACATCCTCTACCCGATCAAGGGCGCGGAGGCGATCAACAAGGGCGAAGAGAGTGAGCTCGGTGTGGTCGCGCTGGACGACCGCACGCTGCAGATCACGCTGGAGCGGCCCACCCCCTATTTCCTCGAGCTGCTGACGCACCAGACCGGGTTGCCGCTGCACCCCGCGAGCGTCGAGGCCCATGGCGATGCCTTCGTGCAGCCCGCAAACATGGTCAGCAATGGCGCTTACCGGCTGGAGAGCTTCACGCCCAACGACAAGATCGTCGTGACGAAAAACCCCGAGTTCCACGCGGCCGACAGCGTCGCGATCGAACGGGTGGAGTTCATCCCCTTCGAGGATCTGGCAAACTGCGCGCGCCGGTTCGAGGCGGGCGAAGTGCATTCCTGCTCCGACATCGCGACCGAACAGATCGCCGATCTCAAGGCGCGGCTGGGTGATCAGGTCCGCATCGCGCCCTATCTCGGCGTCTATTACTACGGTGTGAACACAAGCCGCGAACCCTTCGACGACCTGCGGGTCCGGCAGGCCATGTCCATGGTGATCGACCGCGAGTTTCTCGCCGACGAGATCTGGTCGGGCAGCATGCTGCCGGCCTATGCGTGGGTGCCTCCGGGGATCAGCAACTATCTCGACACCGCGCCTGAGCTCGCCTACGCCACGCTTCCGATGCTCGACCGCGAGGACGAAGCCATTGCCCTGATGGAAGAGGCAGGCTTCGGCCCCGAAAATCCCATCACAGTCGAGATCAGCTACAACGCATCGGAAAACAACAAGAATACCGCCACCGCCGTCGCCAGCATGTGGGCCCCGCTGGGCATCGAGACGACCTTCAATGTCCGCGATATCAGCGCGCACTACGCGATGCTGCGCGACGAAAAGATCCATGACGTCGCCCGTGCCGGCTGGATCGGGGACTATTCGGACCCGCAGAACTTCCTGTTCCTGAACCGCGCTGACAATCCGGGCTTCAACTACGGTCTCTATGACAATCCCGAACATGACGGGTTGCTGAACACGGCCGCCGATACTGCCAACCTCGAGGAGCGTGCCAAGATCCTTGCCGAGGCCGAGGCGTTGATCCTGCGGGATCTGCCGCAGATCCCGCTGCTCTTCTATTCCTCGCGGAGCCTGGTGTCGCCCAAGCTGAGCGGCTGGGAGGACAATATCCAGAACGCACACCCGACGCGTTTCATGTCACTGACCGAATGAGGCCCGCCCGGGCCGGGACGGCCGGCCGACGCGGCGCGCCCGCGCGATGCTGAGATATGTGCTGCGCCGGCTTCTCGGCGCGATCCCGACGCTCTTTCTGATCGTCACCGCGGCGTTCTTCCTGATCCGGATCGCGCCCGGCGGACCGTTCGACCGCGAACGCACGCTGGAGCCGACGGTCATGGAGAATCTCAACCGGATCTTCCAGCTCGACCGCCCGCTTTGGGAGCAGTATCTGCACTATCTTGGCAATCTCGCACGGGGCGATTTCGGGCCGTCTTTCATTTATCGCGACTTCACCGTGGCGGAGCTTCTGGCCGCGGGGCTGCCGGTGTCGATGACGCTGGGCTCCCTGGCGCTGCTGACGGCGCTGTTGCTCGGCGGGCTGCTGGGCTGCATCGCGGCTCTGCATCAGAATTCCTGGATCGACTATGCGGTGATCGCTACGGCGACCTTTGGGATCACGGTGCCGAACTTCGTGCTGGCCCCACTGCTCGCGCTGATCTTCGGGGTATGGCTGAGCTGGTTGCCGGCCGGGGGCTGGGGCAGCGGCGCACCGGCCAACATGGTGCTGCCCGTGATCGCGCTTGCCCTGCCCCAGGTGGCGGTGGTCGCCCGCCTGATCCGCGGCAGCATGATCGAAGCGCTGCGGGCCGACCACGTGCGCACCGCCCGCGCCTATGGTCTGCCGACCCGGATGGTCGTGGTGACCCACGCGCTACGGTCGGCCTGCCTGCCGGCGGTCTCCTATCTGGGACCGGCGGCCGCGGCGCTGCTTACGGGCTCGATCGTCATCGAACAGATCTTTGGGCTTCCCGGAATCGGGCGGTACTTCGTGACCGGCGCACTCAACCGCGACTATACGCTCGTGATGGGCACAGTGGTGGTGATCGCGGTCTTCGTGGTGCTGTTCAACCTGATCGTCGACATTCTCTATGCCGCACTGGACCCACGGGTGCGCTATGACTGACGCGACAGTGGCCGGCCCCCCGACCGTGTCCCGTTCGCTCTGGGCCACGGCCTGGCTTCGGCTTCGGCGCAACCGGGCGGCGATGGTCTCGCTCTGGGTGCTGGGGATCTACATCCTGGCCGGGATCTTCGGCCCGATGCTCAGCCCGCACAACCACGCCACGGTCTACCGCGAGTTCGTCAAGGTACCCGCAAGCCTCACCGCCTACCCGCGCCCCGACGCCATCCTGCCCCAGGCCGAGCGTGCGCTGAGCCGCGCCCGACTGACGCTCGACGAGATCGCGCTGGAGGGCGAGACCCTGCGCATCGTGGCCACATCCAGCCAGGAGATCGATCCGCGCGTCACCCGCTATCTCGACCGTTCGACCCTCTTTTCCAACGCCCGCATCGCCGAGACGTCGCCCGATGGCACCCGAATGGTGATGGAGGCGGATGTCGCGCGGGTGCATTTCTTCTTCGGAACCGACGCCAATGGCCGCGACCTGCTGGCCCGCACGCTCATCTCCATCCGGATCTCTCTGATGATCGGGGCGCTCGCGACCGCCGTCGCGCTGGTTATCGGCGTCGCCTATGGCGCAACGGCTGGCTATCTGGGCGGGCGGATCGACACGTTGATGATGCGCTTCGTCGATATCCTATACGCTCTGCCCTTCATCTTTTTCGTTATCCTTCTGGTCGTCTTTTTCGGACGCAACGTAATCCTGATGTTCATCGCCGTGGGGGCGGTGGAATGGCTCGACATGGCCCGCATCGTGCGCGGCCAGACGATCAGCCTGCGACGGCGCGAATTCGTACAGGCTGCCGATGCGCTCGGCGTCGGGTCGGGCGGCATCCTGCGCCGCCATATCATCCCCAACACGCTCGGCCCGGTGATCGTCTATGTCACCCTGCTCATCCCGAAGGTGATCCTGCTGGAAAGCTTCCTGTCCTTTCTCGGCCTCGGCGTGCAGGAGCCTCTGACCTCGCTCGGCGTGCTGATCGCGGAAGGGGCAAAGGACATGCGCGGCGCACCCTACATGCTCTTCTACCCCTCCCTCGCCCTGACCATCCTGCTCTTCGCGCTCAACTTTCTCGGCGACGGGCTGCGCGATGCGCTCGACCCCAAGGATCGCTGACATGGAGGATACACCCGTTCTGGAACTTGCCGACCTGAGAGTGCGCTTTGACAGCCCCGACGGGCCGGTCGAGGCGGTGCGCGGTGTTTCGCTCAACGTCGCGCGCGGCGAGACCGTTGCCGTGGTGGGCGAAAGCGGCTCGGGTAAGAGCCAGATGATGATGGGCGCGATGGGGCTGCTGGCGGCCAACGGGCACGCTGACGGGTCCGCGCGCTACCATGGCCGGGAACTGGTTGGCATGCCCAAAGCAGACCTCGACCGGATCCGGGGCCGCCACGTGACCATGATCTTTCAGGAGCCGATGACCTCGCTCGATCCTCTCTACCGGATCGAACAGCAGATCGCCGAGCCGCTCATGGTCCATGGCGGGCTCAGCCGGCGGGCGGCGCGGACCCGCGCGCTGGAGCTGCTGGAACTGGTTCAGATCCCGCGCGCGGCCGAACGGATGCGGGCCTATCCCCATGAGCTTTCCGGCGGGCAGCGCCAACGGGTGATGATCGCCATGGCGCTGGCCAACGACCCCGACCTGCTGATCGCCGATGAACCGACGACGGCGCTCGACGTGACGATCCAGGCCGAGATCCTGCGCCTGCTGGCCGATCTCCAGCGCCGGCTCGGGATGGCAATCCTTTTCATCACCCACGATCTGGGCATCGTCGAGGCCTTTGCCGACCGTGTCTATGTCATGCGCGCCGGTCGGATCGAAGAACAGGGGGCAACCGCGCGGGTCTTTGCGGCCCCGGCACGGAGCTACACCCGCATGCTGCTCGATGCCGAGCCCGAAGGCCGCAAACCTGCCGTAAGCCCGGACGCCCCGGTTCTGCTTTCTGCGCAGAATGTGAGCGTCACCTTTGGCGGCGAGAGGGGGTTTCTGGGCCGTCGCACGCCGGAGCTCAAGGCAGTACAGGACGTCAGCCTGACCCTTCAGCGGGGCCAGACGCTTGGGATCGTCGGCGAGAGCGGGTCTGGAAAATCGACCCTCGGGCGCGCGCTGTTGCGACTGCTGCCTTCCAAGGGCCGCATCATGTTTGAGGGAACAGCGATCTCCGCCCTCGACCGGCATGACATGCGCCCCCATCGCAGGCAGCTCCAGATGGTGTTCCAGGACCCCTACGGATCGCTTTCCCCCCGGCTGACGGTCGGCGAAATCGTCACCGAGGGTCTGCTGGTGCATGCGCCCGAGACAAGCGCGGCCGAACGCGATGCCGCGGCAGTGCGCGCATTGCGGGAGGTCGATCTGGACCCGGCGGTCCGCAACCGCTTTCCGCACGAGTTTTCCGGCGGGCAGCGGCAGCGCATTGCCATTGCCCGTGCGCTGGTCCTGACACCCGACATCATCGTTCTGGACGAGCCGACATCGGCACTGGACAGATCCGTGCAGAAACAGGTCATCGCGCTCCTGCGCGAGCTGCAGGCCAGACATGGCATGTCCTACCTGTTCATCAGCCACGACCTGTCCGTCGTGCAGGCCATCTCGGACAGCGTGATGGTGATGAAGGACGGATCTGTTGTCGAAGCGGGACCGACAGCGGAGGTCTTCTCCGCGCCGCGGACGGACTACACACGCCGCCTGATGCGGGCGGCCTTCGACCTCAGTACCGTGTTGGCGGAGCAGGCCGCTTAGTTCCCGTGCCCGCGCGCCGGATATGTTCCAGCGATTTCAGATGCAGCGCGCACCGGTCCAGATCGCCCGCCTTTTTGAGCTCAGCCCGAGCCTTGGGGCCGAGCGCGTCAAGGCGCGCGCGGGACAGACCGAACATGCCGCCGATGCCCGCTGTCGTCTCGCCGGAGGCGTCCGTGATCCGGATCGACATCGGTTCGAGAAGGTTGCGTGCAAGCAGGCGTCCGACGAAAGCGCGGGTTGCCGCCAGACCGGCATCGAAATTGGCGACGAACACGCCCACATCGCGCAGAAACTTGCTTTCCGACCCGTCCGCGTCGAAAAGCGCGTGCCCTTTTCCAGCGGTGTTCAGTCCGGCAAACGCATCATCGATGCCAAGAACCTTCTCGCCGGCCTGCTTCGTCGGCGCGCTGATGAACGGATAGCGCCGCAGAAAGGCCGGGATATAGGGCGCCGCCCAACCGCCATTGGGTCCGATGAAGACGTTCTGGCCCCTTTTCATTCCCAGGAGCGCGTTCGGCAGCGGTGCCTCCGCGGGTCCTGCGAAGACGATCGGACAGATACGCGCCAGGGACCGAAACTCTTCGGCCAGTGCAGGGACCGACTCCAGCCCGGCGGCAAAGCGGAAGTCGCGGCCGATATCGACAGAATGCCGGGCATAGCGTGCCGCGGTCACCGGCTGGATGTGTTCATAGATCAGGGCGGTCTTTGTCTTGGCCATCTCGGTCTCCTGAAGATGGCACAGACCTGCCCGAATTGCTCGACGCTTGAAAGCGCATTTCTCAGCGTTACGCGCCGACCTCGACCATGTCGACACTATGGCCGCTGGACCCTGCGCCGGAGGACCGCATCACCCCGCGCAGCGGCGACACGTCGGAATAGTCGCGCCCGATAGCCACTTCGACATGGTCATGTCCGGCCCGCATTGCATTGGTCGGGTCATAATCGACCCAACCCAAGTCCGGCCCGCACCAGGCCCGAACCCAAGCATGCATGGCGTCGGCGCCTTCAAGATGTGGCTGCCCCGGCGGCGGAGTTGTCCGAAGAAACCCGCTGACATAGCCGGCCGGTATGCCGATCGCGCGCAGCCCCCCGATCATGATGTGGGTAAAGTCCTGGCAAACCCCGCGCCGCGCCGCGAAAGCCTCCTCGGGACTTGTGTCGACCTCCGTCGTGCCAGGAACGAACTCCAGATCGTCATGGAGCGCGCGTCCGAGAACTTCGACGCATTCAAGCACAGTAGCACAGGTGGCACAGCGTTCATGCGCGTAGGTGTGAAAGGGCGCGCTGCTCCGCACGCGGGTCGACTCGCCCAAAAAATGCAGGGGCGATGTCGCATCCAGCCGGCGATCCAGCTCCAGTTCCTCGGAAAGCTGTGTCCGCGTCGGCGACAGATCGAGGCCACCCATCGCCCCGCGACGCTCGACCCGCGCGCGCAGCAGCAGCTCCAGATCCGGGCTGAACGTGTCGAAGCCAAGTTCGATGAGTTCATTTCCAAAAAAATCCCGGGCGCCCCGCCGCTCGACCGGGGCGGGATGTATTTCAAGATGGCTTGCGATCAGGCGCTGACGCTCCGTCTGGCGTCGCGGCAGCACCCGGACCACCTGACGGCCCAGATCCGTGGGGCGGCCATACTCATAGAAAACCCGGAGAGTGATGTCATAGATCATACGGCCAGACTATCCCGGATCGCGTCGAACACCAGAGTGCCCGTCAGACACATTGCGGCATTCCGGACTCAGACGAACGCACTACTCCGTTCCAAAACGGCCCGCGTGTGCTTGAGCCAAACTGCCAAAGGCGGACCAGGCACCACGGATGGGACGACCTATCTACGCAATCCGACCGGCCTAGCCGTCGGAGGCGGCCTCCGGGCCAAGCACGCGGCCGAGAACCTCGATCGCGACCTCCGAAGCGAGCAGCGTATCGAGCGGTGTCGGACTCGGTTGAGCGACAATGTCTGTTTGTGCCGTTTCCGGAGTGCTTGCTCGCTCTCGATCCGCACTCGCGGAGAGCAACTGTCGGAGCGCGCCGGCGACACCCCGACCCTCGGTGACGCGCCCGGGATCGGCTGGGCCGAATCCGCCCGCTTCTATAGCCGAGACCGAGAATCCGCTAGGAACAGCGATGTCACTAGACGGCGAAAGCAGGTCCGCATCGGCGTTCGGCGCGGCGACGAACGGCGGCGTGGCGTCGAGGGTCTTCGTAAATTCGGCCGCGCTTTCCGGCAGCCCCGTTACGACCAGGCGGGCGATAGCGGCGTCCGCAGTAGACCGATCCGGCGGCGTCCGGGCGTAGACGCGCCGGTTCCGGGCAAGGAGCCCCAGAAAGACATCGTGCGATGGTTGAGCGACGGCTGCTGCCAAGAGCTGGTTCCAGGCCGCACGCATCGGATAGGCGTTCGAAAACCGCGACCGCGACAGAACGGTGAGCACCTGTTCCGCGGCCAGAATATCGCCCGGCGCAGTGGCAAACTCGACATAGTTTTTCAGCAGCGCAACGCTTTCCTCGCTGCCGCGGGTTTCGAGCACCAAAGCCGTGATTTCAGCGCGATCCGCCTCAGTCGGGGACGTTCCGGAGGTCTCATGGCTATAGAGCAGCGCCTGAGCAGCGCGCATGCGGTGGGCGCGGTCAGACGGCGCGTGGTGCACATCGCCCTCCGGTTCCGATGCCGCCGCGTCTTCCGCATCGGACTCGATGACACTGGCTTGCGCCAAAGCTGCGCGCGCGCGCTCCACGGACGCTCTGATGGTAGCTGCCGATACGGTATCGCCGCGTGCATCGAAATTCGCAGCCGCAGTTTCACCGATCTGGACGCGCAACCACCATGGCAACTGCTGGAAGCTTTGCAGGATGAGAACCGAGTTGATCTCGCCGCCGCCCGCTGGAATGTTGCGAGTCGCCACAAACGCCCAGAGGGCAGCCGGGCTATCGCAGTACATCTGGTCAGCCAGCGGGTTCCGGTCGGCCCGTCCGGGAAAGTCGACGATCTCGGCCAACGCGCGATAGACACGTTCGTCGCGTTTCGACATTCGATAGGTGCGGACAAGCTCCGCTGCTTCGCTGCCGAAGCCCAGAAACAGATAGGATCTTAACATCTCTATTGCGGCATCAGCGCCGGCGTTTCCCGGCCCCGCCGGTGGTCCATCCGCACGCAATTCGCTAAGCAGAATGGAGGCCGGTACATCCGGGTCGCCCCACTCAGCGACCGCAAAAAGTTCGGCAGGAAGGCACTGTGCTGAGTCAGTCGCAAGCCGGCCTGGCGGAAGATCACGGACCAGGCTGTCGCGCACCGACACCTGGCTGCTCGCAACGCGCAGACCGGGGATCACGGGAAAAGCGGCACCCTCGTCGCGCAAACCGGGATCGGACAGGGTAACCATTCCGTGGGATGCGGCCTGAGCGATGCCGGCGACGAGTTCGGACCGGTCCAGACGCTGATCGGGAAGGACCGCGGGCGGCGAGAACCCGAGCAAGCGAGTGGCGCGGGTGGCCGTTCCTCCGCGGTCTCGCCAATCCGGGAGCGCCACCACGGCAGCGGCTACGGGGGCCGACTCCTCGACAGTGATGCGGTCGCCTTCGGGATCACCGGCGACGACGGTCACGGTCTCGTTCGTCCCGTAAGGCATCACAATTTCGGCATCCGGCACACTCTCCGGATCCGGGGGGTCGGAATGGATGTCGAGCACAAGGATATCGGGGCGGTAGGCGAAGGCCTGGACCGGACAATCGCAGGGAACCTCGAGTGTCAGCCGACCCGGGGCCGACCTGACATCCATCAACCGCCGCTTGGGAATGAACTCGAACACGCCGCTCGTGTCGAAGCCTTCGGTGGTTTCCGGCAGGATCAGCGCGTAGCCGGTCTCGGTGGCGGCGACCTCCCAGTCCCGCGGGCGGTCGAGATAGATCACCAGCCTGGAAAACCCGTCATGTTCGCCGCTACGAATGTCGAACCCCGCGGCCTTTGCCAGCGCCGGCGCGAGAACCAGGAAGATGCAGAGGATAAGAGCTCTTTTCATGCTGCGTTTTGCTTGGTCGATTTCAGGGCATCCTCAAGGTCGGAGAATGACGGACGATGCTGCGACGGTGTGTTCTGGCGCCCGACCTCGATGCAGATGTTGGTCGCGTGGTTGTGCAGGTTCGCCACCAGCACCTCGCGAATGAGCTGATAGAAATGGTCGTCCTCCTCGGTCACGTTTTTGATTCGCCCCGCAAAGGGGCCGACGAGCCCGTAGGCGAGAAACACGCCCAGAAACGTCCCGACCAGTGCGCCGCCGATCAGCCTGCCCAGCACTTCGGGTGGCTGATCGATACTGGCCATGGTCTTGATGACACCCAGGACCGCGGCGACGATGCCGAGCGCGGGCAGCCCGTCGGCCATCGTCTGGAAGGCATGGCTCGAATGCATCGCCTTGTGCAGAGACGCTTCCATGCGCTTCTCCAGCACCTCTTCCACCTGGTGGGGGTCATTGTAGTTCATCGATGCGGAGCGCAGCGTGTCGCAGATCAGCGCGACCGCCTCTTTGTCCTTCAAAATCTTGGGATATTTCGCAAAAATATCGGAGCTCTCGGGCGCGTCGATATGTTCTTCGAGATCCACAGGGTTTTGGCGCGCCAGACGGATCAGTTCAAACAGCAGGCACAGCAGATCCCGATAGTCCGGGGACTTCCACTTCGGACCCTTGAAGACCTTGCCCAGATCACTGAGTGAATGCTTGATCGCG
>JBCDBB010000062.1:0-20696 GCA_039184415.1 Pseudomonadota bacterium | reverse complement strand
TCGATCCCAAGATGATTGCCGCCGCGGCGGCCCGGATCGAAGCAGCCGAGGAAGAGGCCAATACTACCCACGGCGCCGTGCCTCGTGAAGAAACCTGTTTGGTCGTAATCGGGCGCGGGGCGAGTGACCCTGATGCCAATGGCAATGTGTCCAAGATCGCGCGCCTGCTGTGGGAGGGGATGGGGTTCGGCTGGTGCGAAACCGGCTATTCCGGTGTGACATTCCCGCTGGTGCAGCCCTGCCTGGAGCATACCGCGCGCCTTGGCTACCGGCGCGTGATCGTTTTTCCGTATTTCCTCTTCTCCGGCATTCTCATCGACCGGATCTATGGCTTTACCGACCAGGTGGCCGAGGCGACAGCAGGCACGCATTTCGTAAAGGCTGGCTATCTGGGCGATCACCGCCTGGTGCTGGAAACGTTTGCCGAACGGGTCACCGAACTGGTGGGCGAGGTGCCGCCGCCGAATTGCGCGATGTGCAAGTACCGGACCCAGGTTCTGGGATTCGAAGCCGAGGTCGGCGCGGTGCAGGAAAGCCACCATCACCATGTCGAAGGCCAGGGCGCGAGCGCGCCGGGGTCGAACGTTGCCGATTGCGCGCTCTGCGCCACGTTCTGTACCGGGGAGTGCCGGCTGGAGAGCGCGCACGCCCATGGTCACAGCCACGACCACAGCCACGGACATGATCACCATCATCACCACGCGCCCTATCCTCATGCGCACCATCCCCACGGGCCCGAAAGCGCCCGGCGGAAAAGGTGAGGCGGGCCGTGCCGAGACCCGGAAATCCTCTGTGCGTGCCATGCCGTTTCGGCCCTGAGGCATGAAACCGATGCGGCCCTATTTGCGCGATCCCGCGGCGATCTATGCCGAAAGCTTTGCCACGGTGCGGGCTGAGGCGCGTCTGGAGCGGTTCGATGACGGGATGGAGGCGTTGGCCGTCCGTCTCATCCACGCGTGCGGCATGGTGGATGTGGCCGATCGGCTTGATTTCTCCTCCGACGCCTGGGATGCCGGACGCGCGGCTCTGAGCGCCGGGGCGCCGGTGCTTTGCGATTGCGAGATGGTTGCGGCCGGGATCCAGCGTGCCCGCCTACCCGCAGAGAACCCGGTTTTGGTGACGCTGAACGACCGCCGTGTGCCGGGCCTGGCCGAGCGGCTCGGCACGACGCGCTCCGCGGCAGCGGTGGAACTCTGGCGCGATCACCTGCCCGGCGCGGTGGTCGTCATCGGAAATGCCCCCACCGCGCTCTTTCATTTGCTGGAGAGCATGGAGGCCGGAGGCCCTGTGCCCGCTCTCATCCTAGGCTTTCCAGTGGGTTTCGTCGGCGCCGCCGAGAGCAAGGCAGAGCTCGCGGCCCGGCCACGAGGTGCGGCCTATGTCACCCTGCGCGGGCGCAGAGGCGGCTCCGCCATGGCGTCGGCCGCGCTGAATGCGCTGGCTGCCGGCTTACCGGGAGAGGCTCAATGACCGCGCCCTGGCTGCATATCATAGGTATCGGCGCGGACGGTCTTGCGAGCCTTATGCCCGCGAGCCGCGCCGCACTGGAAGCGGCGGAGGTGATCGTCGGGTCGGAACGGCTGCATGCGCTGACCTCGGATCTTGGCGGTGAACGGCTGTGCTGGCCGAGCCCGTTCGACATGATGGTGGATACGATAGCGGGCTTGCGCGGGCGGCGCGTTGCCGTATTGGCGACCGGCGATCCGCTCTGGTTTTCCGTCGGCGCAAGGCTCGGAACGGTGATCGATCCGGCGGAGATCGTCTATCATCCGCAGCTCTCGGCATTTCAACTGGCGTCGGCACGGCTTGGCTGGTCGCTTGCGGATGTCGAAACGGTCACGGCTCATGGCCGCGCACCGGAACAGATCCTGCCTTTCGTCGCGCCGGGGATCAGGATGCTGGTCTTCACTGCGGGGGCGGAGACCCCCGCGCAGGTGGCCGGTCTGCTCCGCGACGGTGGCTATGGCGCAAGCACGATGATTGTGTTCTCGGATCTCGGTGCAGAGACCGAAGCGCGGGCCGCAGGCACCGCGGCGGACTGGAATGCAGAGGTCGGCGCGCTCAATACTCTGGCGGTGGAATGCGTGGCCGAGCCTCAGGCACAGTTGCTCAGCAGGGTACCGGGGCTGCCGGACACGGTCTTCACCCATGACGGCAAGATGACCAAGCGCGAAACCAGGGCGGTTACGCTCTCGCACCTGATGCCGCAGCGGGGAGCGCTTCTGTGGGACATCGGTTGTGGTTCGGGTTCGGTGGCGATCGAATGGATGCGGGCCGCGCCGGACGCCCACGCGATCGGGATCGAACCGCGCGCCGACCGTCGAGCGATGGCGGCGGAGAA
The DNA here is from genome assembly GCA_039184415.1 of Pseudomonadota bacterium. GTDB lineage: Bacteria > Pseudomonadota > Alphaproteobacteria > Rhodobacterales > Rhodobacteraceae > JANSYP01. Next base: position 18,355 of record JBCDBB010000062.1, on the reverse strand, counting down.
TGCGCTGGCACTCGGTGTTCCGCGGCTGGAACTACGGGCAGGCTCGGCTCCTGAGGCGCTGGACGGATTGCCTGCGCCCGACGCCGTGTTTATGGGGGGCGGGATCGGCGTGGAAAGCTTCGACCCGGCCTGGGAGGCGCTCAAACCCCTGGGGCGACTGGTGGCCAACGCGGTGACGCTGGAGAGCGAGGCGGTGTTGATTGGATTACATGCCCGTTTCGGTGGAATGCTGACGCGCCTCTCCGTAAGTCGCGCACGCCCCGTCGGCCCTTTTACAGGCTGGGGCAACCTGATGACTGTGACGCAACTGGCGCTGATCAAAAGATGAGGCGCAAGGGGCGCTCCCGCCTGTCTTCGGCGCCCTTGCGGGGCCTCATCTCGTTGGGCCGGGCAGCCGCGCATACGCGCGACTGCGGTTTCGCGTAGGGCCGATGTCGCGCAGAATGGCTGAAACGGGGATACTACATGGTGTCGGGCTTGGGCCAGGTGACCCAGGTCTGATCACCCGTCGCGCCGCGGCGTTGATTGAAGGCGCCCGCGTGATCGCTTATCCGTCGCTTGCCGGTGGCGCCAGCCTAGCCCGTGCCATTGCCGCGGAGCTCATCCCGAATGGTGTCCGCGAGATTTGCATCGACGTGCCGATGACCCTTGAGCGTGCGCCAGCCCAGGCGGCCTATGATGTGGGGGCCGCCGAGATTGCCGAGGTGTTGACCAAAGGTACAGATGTCGTGGCCCTCTGCGAAGGAGACCCGCTGTTCTACGGCTCGTTCATGTATCTGCAGGCACGTTTGGCGGCTAACTTTCATGTCGAGATTGTCCCGGGTGTGACCTCGATGACGGCGTGCGCCGCTTTGGCCGGTCTGCCGCTGGCCGCGCGCGATGGGGTTGTGACGGTGCTGCCGGCAACACTGCCCGATCCGAGCCTGCTTGCGCGGATGGCGGGCGCGGGAACCATTGTCTTGATGAAGCTTGGCCGCCATCTGCCGCGCATCCGGGCCTTGCTGGAGGCGGAGGGATTGAGCGGGCGCGCGCACTATGTGGCGCGTGCCGGGTTTGCCGACGCGGCATGTCTGCCTCTGGCAAAAGCTCCGGAGCGGGCCCCCTACTTCTCGATGATCCTGGTGGCGCGGGAGAGCGATCCATGGTTGTGACGCTTTTGCAAATCCGGTCGCGATGTTCTGACAATAAGGCTGCGGAATGGACGTGAAACCTGTCATTCTGTGCGTTAACCGTTCGGGTGAGCCCGTCGCCCGGCGCCTTGCCGCGGCACTCGGCGCGCCGCTGCATGGCCGGGCCGGACGGACCGACCAGTGCGACCAGACCTTTCCCAACGTGCTTGACCATGCGCGCACGCTCTTTGCGGCCGGAACGCCGGTGATTGGAGTTTGCGCCTCGGGCATTCTGATCCGGGCTGTCGCCCCGCTTCTGAATGACAAGCATACCGAGCCGCCGGTGCTGTCGGTGTCCGATGACGGCGCAATTGTCGTACCGCTTCTGGGCGGGCATCGCGGCGCGAACCGTCTGGCGCGAGAAATTGCCGAGGCGCTGGGTGCTCGGGCTGCGGTGACCACGGCGGGAGATCTCAGCCTGGGGGTCGCACTGGATGCGCCTCCTTCCGGGCATGTGCTTGCAAATCCCGAAGATGCCAAGCATGCGATGGCCGCGATCCTGTCCGGCGCCGGGCTGAAGCAGGAGGGCCCACGGCTCTTTGCACTCGAGGATCGTTTGGGTCCGGCGCCTGTCATGCTGGCCGTATCCGAAGCTCCGTTGGCAGGCGGGCCGGACAGGCTGGTCTACCACCCGCGTGCCCATGTGCTTGGAGTGGGTTGTGCGCGCGGCGCAGAACCCGAAGCGCTTTGGGCGCTGGTACGGTCCACACTGGATGAGGCCGGTTTGTCTCCTGGCGTGGTCGCCGCGGTTGGAACGCTGGACCTCAAGGCGGACGAACCTGCGGTTCTGACGTTGGCGGAGCGCTTGGACGTGCCTTTGCGGCTTTTTACGGCTGACGAACTTGAGGCGGAAGCCCGTCGGTTGGCCAACCCCTCGGACGTGGTCTTTGCCGAAGTCGGCTGTCATGGGGTGGCCGAGGGCGCGGCCCTGGCGCTCAGCGGAACGGATGGCGTACTCGCAGTCGAAAAACGCAAGAGCGAGACTGTGACCTGTGCGCTTGCGCGCGCACAGGTACCTTTGTCGGGCAGACTGCCTGGCCGTGCGCGCGGGCATCTGGCGCTTGTCGGTATCGGGCCCGGACAAGCAGACTGGCGGACACCTGAGGCGAGCCGACTTGTCGCGCGGGCTGACGAGTTGGTGGGCTATGGGCTCTATCTGGATCTGCTCGGGCCGCTTGCTGCGGGAAAACCACGCCACGAGTTTCCGCTCGGGGGGGAGGAGGCGCGCTGCCGCTTTGCCTTGGAACGTGCGGCCGAGGGGTGTCGCGTGGCGCTGGTCTGTTCGGGCGATGCGGGGATCTACGCCATGGGCGCGTTGGTCTACGAGTTGCTCGACCGGGGCGATCTGCCCGACCCGGCGCAGCGGGTGGCGGTGACGAGCGCGCCGGGGGTTTCGGCGCTCCAGGCTGCGGCAGCGCGGGCGGGTGCCCCGCTGGGGCACGATTTCTGCGCGATTTCGCTCAGCGATCTGCTGACGCCCCGCGACGACATCCTGCGTCGGATCCGCGCTGCCGCCGAGGGTGACTTCGTCATCGCATTCTACAATCCTGTATCGAAGACGCGCAGAACACTGCTCGCGGAAGCACGCGAGATCCTGTTGCAGCATCGCCCGTCCGATTGCCCGGTGCTCTTGGCGACGTCCCTCGGACGGCCGGACGAGGCATTGCGGTTCCGCCGGCTCGACGCCCTGGAAGTCGATGAGGTGGACATGCTGACGGTGGTTCTGGTGGGCTCGACCCAGTCGCGTTTGGTCCAGCGCGGTGACGGCATGTCGATGTACACGCCGCGCGGCTATGCGGCCAAGCGACGGGATCTGTCATGAGGGGCGCCAACCATATGGACCGTGCCTGCGGCACGGGTGCCATTTTGCTGCCGCAGTCCGCCGGAGGACGGTTCGCTTCTGGCGAAAGCGGCTGGCGTCAGGCTCGGATACACCAATCCGTTGCGCGCCAAGCGGCGACTGGGTTCCGGGTGCGGCGGAGGACGGCATGACGGTCTATTTCATCGGCGCCGGTCCCGGAGATCCGGAACTTCTGACGCTCAAGGCGGCGCGGCTCATTTCGAACTGTCCGGTCTGCCTCTATGCGGGTTCGCTTGTCCCGGCGGAGGTCGTCGCCGGGGCGCCTGACGGTGCGCTGGTGCGCGATACGGCCCCGATGACCCTGGCTGAGACCCACGGACTGATCCTTGCCGCAGAAGGGCGCGGCGAGGATGTGGCGCGCGTCCATTCTGGTGATCCGTCGCTCTATGGTGCGATTGCCGAGCAGATCCGACTGCTGAAGCGGGACGGCATCGCCTATCAGATCGTGCCCGGTGTGCCGGCCTACACAGCGGCCGCCGCGGCCCTGGGGCAGGAGCTAACTGTGCCGGAGCTTGCGCAGTCTATCGTGCTGACCCGGATGTCGATGAAATCGACCGGCATGCCGGCTGGCGAAAGCCTGGAGAACTTCGCGCGCACCGGCACCACACTGGCGATCCACCTTGGAATTCGTGCACTTCGTGAGATCGAACGAATTCTCATCCCGCATTACGGCGCCCAGTGCCCTGTCGCGGTCGTCTACCGTGTCGGCTGGCCGGATGAAATGGTTCTGAGGGGAACCCTTTCGGACATTCGGGCGCAGGTGCGCGACGCCAAGATCACGCGCACTGCGCTCATCCTGGTGGGCCCGGCGCTAGCGGCGGGAGGCGGCTTTCCCGACAGCGCGCTCTATGATCCGGCCCGGCCCCACGTGCTAAGACCGCGGGTCAAAACCTAGGGCGCGGGCGAGCACGCTTGCGTGTTGGGGGGTAAGATGCGGCCCAACGCATCGAGTAGTTCCCGAAGGGTGGCCCGGTCGCGCTCTGCCATAGGCGCGCTGTGAAGTGTCGGGATCCGATTTCGCAGTGTCTGGTAGGCTACCGCAAAGGCCGCGCGTTTTTCGTCCTCGTTGCCTTCTGTCAAGGCGGGGTCAGGCATACTCCAATGCGCACGTGCTGGCGCCTCAAGGCCAGACCGGACAGGTCTCGGCTGTGGCGCCGCCGACCGTTATCACGATGTCCGCGTGCGCCTTTGGCTCGGCGAATTCGTCCCAGTTCTTGGACCGGAGCGAGCGGACTTCGTGATCGCGCGACTTGAGCAGATCGATGGTGTGGGGATTGAGCGCGGCCTCGGGCTGAGATCCGGCCGAGTACGCATTGAAGCGCCCGGGGACCACTCATGTCAGGATCGCTTCGGCTATCAGCGACCGGGCGAAGTTTCCGATACACAGAAAGAGGACCTTGAGCGGCCGCCGGGTCGTCGGGTTAGGCCTCGTGTCCTGGCACTTCGACGCGTGCCTCAAGTTAGGCGACAACGCATGGCCGCGCTCTGCCTATCCGCATTCTGTGACATCTGGGCGCGTGTCCGGCGCCCGGCGGTCAAGTGCATATCGCATCGCTTCGCGTCGGCGCGCGTAGGACTACTGAAGATCGGCAAACGCGCTTTGCAGCCGGTCGACCGCCTCGGCGATACTGGCCCGCGGCATTCCGATATTGAAGCGCGCCCAGGTTTCCGATCGAGGACCGAAGCTTTCGCCGGGGCTCGCCGCGATCCTCGCAGCCTTGCGGATCCGGCGGTTAAGCTCGTTTCGATCCATACCCGTGCCTGTGAAGTCGACCCAGGCGAGGTAGGTTGACTCGAGCACCATCGACTGCACCCCGGGGATCGCGTTCACGCCTTGGTCGAAAAGGCGGCGATTTCCGTCGAGATAGCGCATCAGCGCTTCCAGCCAGTCGGCACCCTCCGGCGAGTATGCGGCCTCGGCCAATAGCAGCCCGAAGGCGCCGGGCGACGTCGCGAGAGCCTTTTTCCGGGCAGCGTACCGGGCGCGCAGAGCCGTGTCCGCAATGGTCACCTGCGAGATGTGCGCACCGGCAATATTGAAGGTCTTGGTCGTCGCGGTCATCATCACCAGCCGGTCTTCGATTTCGGGCGCGGCGACCGCCATCGGCGTGTGTGTGTGACCCGGGTAGAGCAGATCGTGGTGGATTTCGTCCGACAGCAGGATCAGGTCGTGACGTTGTGCGAAATCGGCCAGCGCACGCAATTCGTCGGGGCGCCACACCTGTCCACCGGGATTGTGCGGCGAACAGAGGATCACGATCTTCGCGTGGACCGGTATGATCGCGTCATAGGCGTCGAAATCCATGACATGGCGGCCGTTTTCGACCCGCAGGGGGCAGTCGATCAGTTCCCGTTTCGCCGCATCGATGACCCGTTTGAACGCATGGTAGACCGGAGTGAACACCACCACCCCGTCGCCTGGCGCGCTATAGGCGTCGATGGCCAGCCCGATCGCATTGACCATTCCGTTGGTCGAAAGCACGTGATCGGGCTCCAATGTCCAGCCATGGCGGGTCTGCATCCACGAGGCCGTTGCCTCGCGCAATCCGCGGTCACTGTCGGCATAGCCGTAGACCCCGCCCGACACATAGTCCGCTAGAGCGCGCTGCACGATCTCCGGCGCGGCAAAGTCCATGTCCGCGACCCACATCGACAGACCGTCCTCTGGTGACACGCCGAACAGGCTCTCCATCCCGTCCCACTTGCTGCAGTTGGTTCCGCGCCTGTCGCGGATCGTGTCGAAGCGCGGATCGATCGGGGTTTCTGCAGTCATGGTGGCTCCTTGGCATCGGCGGACAGGCTAGCTCTGACGGCGGCGGGCGCAAGGGCGATTGCACGGACCGCGCGGCTCGCCTAAATCGCTGTCATGGCCCTGTATCCGATCCTGATCCATCCCGACCCGCGGCTCAAGAAACCCTCCGAGCCGGTCGCCGATCTCTCCGACGACCTCCGGCGGCTCGCCGACGATATGCTTGCCACGATGTATGATGCGCCGGGCATCGGGCTTGCCGCGCCTCAGATCGGCGTGAACACGCGTTTGATCGTGATGGATTGCGTCAAGGAAGAAGGCGCGCCTCCCCGTCCGATGGCGCTCTTCAATCCTGAAGTCGTCGCGGCCTCAGATGATACGAATGTCTATGAGGAAGGCTGCCTCTCCATTCCCGAAATCTATGCCGACGTCACGCGCCCGCGTGAGGTCACGGTGCGGTGGATCGACCGGGATGGCGTGGCGCAGGAAAACACGTTCGACGGGCTCTGGGCCACCTGCGTCCAGCACGAGATCGACCATCTCGATGGCAAGCTCTTCATCGACTATCTCTCGCCGCTGAAACGCCAGCTCATCACCCGCAAGATGGTCAAGCTGAAGCGGGACCGCGCACGCGACAGCGCGTGAGCGTCCGGCCGTTTGTGATGTGGCCCGATGCGCGGCTGCGAACGCCCTGCGAGCCGGTGGAGACCGTAGACGATGCGGTGCGTGCGATCTGGGAAGACATGATCGATACGATGGAGGCGATGCCGGGCCAGGGTGTCGGGCTTGCGGCCTGTCAGATCGGTGTCATGCGGCGGCTGGCCGTGGTCGATGCGTCCGAGATCCGTGGCCAGGCGGTGCGGATGGCCAATCCGCTGCTCGTCGCTTCCTCAGACACGCTCAAGTCCCATGATGAGGCGAGCCCGAACCTGCCAGGCGTCTGGGCACGGCTGTCTCGTCCCGAAAGGGTGCAGGTGCGGTATCTCGATGAGACAGGGCAAGAGGTCCAGCGCGCCTTCGACGGTCTCTGGTCGACAAGCGTGCAGCACCAGATCGACCATCTCGACGGAAAGATCTACGCCGACCGTCTCAGCCGGACGAAACGCCAGATGCTGCTGAGGCGGTACGGGAAGCTGCACAAGGGCTAGGAGAGGCCGCACCGCGTCAGCGGTGCGCCGCCCAACGGGATGCGCCCCGAATGGGGCAAAGACAGGCGGGAGCGGCCCCCGACAGGAGCGAAAGGGTTACGCGATGCGGATCGTCTTCATGGGAACACCGGACTTCTCGGTTCCCGTACTGGATCAGATTGTCGCCGAGGGACACGACGTCGCCTGCGTCTACTGCCAGCCGCCACGCCCCGCCGGGCGCGGGAAAAAACCCCGCTCCAGCCCCGTACAGGCACGCGCCGAAAGCATCGGGTTACCAGTGCGCCATCCGGTGTCATTGCGCGATACCGGTGCGCAGGCGGAGTTTTTTGCGCTCGAAGCGGAAATCGCCGTGGTCGTGGCCTACGGTCTTATCTTGCCGCAGGCCATTCTGGACGCACCCGTGCGGGGTTGTCTGAACATTCACGCCTCGCTCCTGCCGCGCTGGCGTGGCGCGGCGCCGATCCAGCGCGCGATCATGGCCGGTGATGCCGAGACCGGGATCTGCATCATGCAGATGGAGGCTGGGCTCGACACGGGCCCGGTCCTTCTGCGAGAGGCCGTTCCGATTCGTCCCGAAGACACAGCCGCCGTGCTCCACGACCGGCTCTCCGCTCTCGGGGCGCGGTTGATCACCGACGCGCTCGCGCGGCTCGATGACCTCGTGCCCGAGCCGCAGCCGGCGGAGGGTGTCACCTATGCTGAAAAGATCGACAAGACCGAAGCGCGGGTGGACTGGTCGCGCCCTGCAGCAGAGATCGATCGCAAGATCCGCGGTCTCGCGCCGTTTCCTGGTGCCTGGTGCGAGATCGGCGGCGCGCGCGTGAAACTGTTGGGATCGAGGTGCGGAGAGGGGTCAGGTCCGCCGGGGACCCACCTCGGTGGCTTTCGTGTCGCCTGCGGGGACGGGGCGGTGCAGATCACCGTCGCCCAGCGGCAGGGGGGCAAAGCGCTTGACACAGCCTCGTTTCTGAGAGGGACGCCCCTTCCGGATCGGCTGACCTGACGCGCGGCGAATCTGATGTCGCCGCTTGCGGAGGGACGGGCAGAAGCAGGACGCCTAACGTGCGCGGAGCGGGGTCACCCGATCCGCGCCAACTGAACGATTTTTCAGAACGGATGGATGCGCGGCCAATTCTCGTCGCCTGCGGAGATGTGTGCCGGAATGTCTGCCTGCCACAGCTCCTGCGCCCGAGGGTGAACCTGTACATAGAGGGTACCGTCAACGATCTCCCATACCGTCGGATCTCCCGGTGCCTTGTAATTCTGACTCGCGGCCCAGGAACAGTAGCCGTCATAGGCCGGGGCGTAGCGTTCCGGGTCGGCGGCGAAGGTGTCGCGATTCTCGGTCGAGGTGAAGTACCAGATCGCTCCGTTCCAGAAATGGTTGATGCGCGCCTCACCTGGCGACGGCGCCCCGTCATGGTAGGACACGGTGTCATAGCCGCCCAAGGCAACGGCGAGTTGGTTCCCCGCCGAAACCGGGAGCGCGGTCAGTGCCATGGCGGCGGCGACCGAGAGGGCCGCGAGCAGCGTCTTCAACATCTTCTTCCCTTTCTGTTTGGCCCCAATCGGGCGCGAGAAAGGAGCTAGCTGCCGGTCCAAACACTGTCACGTAACGTAAACGCAGCTCTCAAGTGATTGAACTCAAGGGTTTTTGAGTTTGGGGTAGCTCCGCGTCGCAAGACCGTCAACTCGACATCCCGAAGATCGACGCGATGCCGGTGTCGGTGCCATCAGCGAAGCTTGGGCGGGCGGGGTTTGTAACCGGGCAGGTTCCACCCGCGGAGGATTGCACCCGCGCGCAGCGTGAACGTCACGGCGATGCAAAGAAGCCCCGCAACCATCCCGGGCGCTCCGACACCAAGCGCGCCGACCGCCACAAGGGCGCCGGCAAACGCGGCCGTGACATAGAGCTTTCCCGGCTTGAGCACGAGGGGAACCTCATTGGCGACGACGTCCCGCATCAGTCCGCCTAGGCAACCCGTCAGGATCCCCATGACAAGGCAAATGGCAGGACTGCTGCCCATCTGTGTCGCGGCAAAGAGGCCGGCCGCAACAGCCACGGCAAGCGCCACGGCATCCAGCCAGACCAGAACCTTGTACCGGCTCTCCAGCAGGTGCGCCGTAAAGAAAACCAGGATTGCGGCGCCACAGGCGACCGCCAGATAGATCGGGGCTGCCACCCAAAACACTGCCCGGCCGAGAAGGAGGTCGCGGATCGTTCCTCCGCCCACGGCAGTGAGGCTGGCCATGAACATGAACCCAACTGGCTCGAGTTGCGCGCGGCTGGCCACCAGCGCGCCGGTCAAGGCGAAGACGGCCACCGCAGCAAGATCGAGCGTCAGGGGAACCCCGTGCAAGGGCTCAGTCCCTGAACGGTGCCATGCCCGCCCGGGCGAGTTCATCGGCGCGCTCGTTCTCCGGGTGGCCGGCATGGCCCTTGACCCATTCCCAGGTCACCTCATGCCGCGACCGTGCGGCGTCCAGCCGTTTCCACAGGTCGTCGTTCTTCACCGGCTTCTTTGCGGCCGTTTTCCAGCCATTGCGTTTCCAGCCGGCAAGCCATTTCGTGATGCCGTCCTTCACATAGGCGCTGTCTGTCACGAGCGTCAGCCGCGAGGGACGTTCCAGCGTCTCAAGGCTGCTGATCGCAGCCAGAAGTTCCATGCGGTTGTTGGTCGTGTGCGGCTCTCCGCCCGAAAGCTCGCGTTCGCGCAGCACGGTGTCGCCGTTGCGGGCCACCAAAAGCGCGCCCCAGCCGCCCGGACCGGGATTGCCGCTGCAAGCCCCATCAGTATAGGCAAAAAGCTCAGGCATCGGCCGTCATCACAACCCAGGGCGCTACGACACCGTCGAAGCCTTCTTCCGATCCAGTTTCCACGTGGCGGGGAGTGAAGCCGGCCTCGACCAGCAATTCGTGCAACTCGGTCTCCGCGACATAGATGTAATGCCGTCCAAGTCGATCCCGCGCGGTACCCGTACCGGTTTTCATCCCGATCAAGAAGATGCCACCCGGGCGCAGCCCCGCGTGAAGTGCGGCAAGGTGGCGGGGCAGTTCGCTGCGCCGAGCGTGGAGCAGACTGAAATGCGCCCAGATACCGTCGAAACGCCCCAGCTCAGGAATATCGTCGAAATCGCCGAGCTGAACTTTCAGACCGTAGCGCGTCTGCGCCTCGGCGGCCATGCCGGTGGACGGATCGAGGGCTACGACCTCGTGGCCTGCTGCGGCCATCTGCGCAGCCACCCCACCCGTGCCGCAGCCCAGATCGAGCAGGCGGGCCTTGGGCGGAACCCTGGCCAAGAAGCCTTGCAGCCGGGCCGAAGGTCCATCCTCGACCAACGCGGCGTAATCCGCAGCGCGGGCGTCATAGACGGCCAGCGTTTCCGCGTCCGGTGCGCTCAAAACAACAGTCCCAAAGTCATGCAACCCACGACAAGAAGCGTCAGAAGATTGCGCAACTGCATCCACCAGCCCGGCGCGAGACCCAGTCGCCAGAAGCCGTAATCGAGGCCGAGCAGCCCAATGAAACCAGCAATCAGAAACCACGCCGCGCGATCGGCCCCGCCACCTACGAAGAAGAACGCCCAAAGGGCGGGCAGCACGCTCAGCGTGTACCCCAGGGTCGCCGTGCCGCCTTCGGCACGTGTCGAGAAGCCCCAGAGAACGCCGGACATGAAGGAAAGGATGATCGTTCCGTAGAAGACCAGAACGTACTGGCCGACGAGGCGCGGCCCGAACAGGTCCTGGCCCAGATCGAAGAGAAAGGGGCTGATCTCGGTTGCCGCGCCCCACAGGAATGGGATTACCCCTGCCAGACCGAGTGCCAGAGCCGAAACCGGCACCGATCCGGCGCCGGTGCGTGTGTCCTTCACGCCGGTTCGCGCAGAACGCGCGGGACTTTGAACTCTACGTTTTCCAGGGCGGTTTCCACGGTCTCGATGGTCACGTCAAACCGGGCCCGGCAGGCTTCGATGACCTCTTCGATCAGAACGTCGGGGGCCGATGCGCCTGCCGTGACCCCGAGGCTGCGAACGCCGTCCAGAGCACGCCAGTCAATATCTGCGGCGCGCTGTACCAGCTGCGCATAAGCGCAGCCCGCCTTGCGTCCCACATCCACCAGCCGCTTTGAGTTGGACGAATTGGGCGCGCCCACCACCAGAAGCGCCTGGGCCCGAGGGGCGAGCGCCTTGACGGCTTCCTGGCGGTTTGTGGTCGCGTAGCAAATGTCTTCTTTATGGGGTCCGACAATATGAGGAAATCGCTCCTGGAGCGCGGCGACGATATCGGCTGTGTCGTCTACCGACAGAGTGGTCTGGGTTACGAAGGCCAGCTTGGCGGGATCGCGCGGCGCGACAGTTGCAGCATCATCGACCGTCTCGACCAGCAGCACCTGGCCCTGCGGCAACTGCCCCATTGTGCCGACGGTTTCGGGATGGCCGGCATGGCCGATCATGATGATCTGCAGGCCGTTATCATGGTGCCTGCCGGCTTCGATATGAACCTTGGAGACAAGCGGGCAGGTGGCATCGACATAGATCATTTCGCGCCGCGCAGCTTCGGCGGGAACAGCCTTGGGAACGCCATGGGCCGAAAAGATGACCGGACGGTCATCCGGACACTCCTCCAGCTCTTTGACGAAGACCGCTCCCTTGGCGCGGAGACCGTCAACGACATAGCGATTATGGACGATCTCGTGACGGACATAGACCGGAGCACCCCATTTCTGCAGCGCCATCTCGACGATCTTGATCGCCCGGTCGACACCTGCGCAGAAGCCGCGCGGCGCAGCGAGCAGTAAGGTGAGCGGCGGCTTGAAGACGTCGGTCATCGGCACAGTCCTTTCACGCGAGATCCTAGGGCCTTGACGGTCCCGGGTCCAGCAGTTGACGCGGTCGGACAGGTCGACGCGAGGCGTCAAAATCGGTGGTGCTGCGCCAACGAGCTTGGGGCGACAGAGCTTGAGTGGCATCCGCGCTCGAGGGTGGTCGCGTCGCGACACGCCTGCCCGCCTTCATGTCGGATTGTTCCTGGAGGTGGCATGGACGGCAGCTTCGACCAATGCGTCCCCGGCCAAAACGCACCGAAAACAGCGTGGACGTGCCAGGTCGTCGCAGCCTTGGAATTAGCCTGCCTGCCGGATCGGAACCGATTTGTAGGCCAAACAATCAGAGCGACCAACAAGAGCGGATCCGCAAAGCTCAGGCTAGTGGAGTTGGGGGGTGGCGCCGGGAGAGCAGAGGCGTAACGCCCGCTCTCCCTGGTAACTCACGCGTCGGTGTCGGCCCGGTCCGTTGTTTCGGCGGGCTGCCGGCGTTCGAACTCGCGCGGCTCGCGCGGCGGACGCCCGATGACGTCCTTGAGCTCGTCCAGTTCGATGAAGTTGTCGGCCTGACGACGCAGTTCGTCCGAAATCATGGGCGGTTGGGACCTGATGGTCGACACCACCGACACCCTCACACCCTTGCGCTGGAGGCTTTCCACCAGCGGCCGGAAGTCCCCGTCGCCTGAAAACAGGACAATATGATCGACATGTGGCGCAAGTTCCATGGCATCGACAGTCAGTTCGATGTCCATGTTTCCCTTGACTTTTCTGCGACCCTGGCTGTCGATATACTCCTTTGCAGGTTTGGTCACCATTGTGAACCCATTGTAATGTAACCAGTCCACCAAGGGGCGGATCGGGGAATACTCGTCATTCTCCAGAAGAGCCGTATAGTAAAATGCGCGCAACAACTTGCCTCGGCGCATGAACTCCTGTCGAAGGAGCTTGTAGTCGATGTCAAACGAAAGCGCTTTGGCAGCCGCATAGAGGTTTGAACCGTCGACAAACAGCGCCAAACGCTCGTCTCGGTAAAACATGTAATGTTCCTTTCCAAACGTGCCCAGAAAGATCGGACGAAGTTTGCTGGTCGCCGATAGAGCACAATGTGACCCGGGTACAATGGCCGTAGGTCGCCGAGGGAGCATGACAGCTATGCGACGGCGATGCTAGTTGCATTCGGCAGTAACTTGGCGTCGGCTTCAGGCGGACCGGTTGAAACCGTCCGTCGAGCGATAGAGCTGCTTGGTCTGTACAACTTTGAAATTGACGCGGTGAGCGCGCTTTTCAAGACACCGGCAGTCCCAGAAGGCTCCGGTCCCGACTTTGTGAATGCCGCGGCACGGGTACGGTTCGAAGGGACGCCTTACGAGGCCTTAGCGCAACTTCGGACGGTCGAAAACCTTGTCGGTCGGAGCCGTAAAACCCGATGGGGGCCGCGTACTCTGGACCTTGATCTGCTCGCCGCAGAGGATTGTATCCTGCCCGATCGGGAAGTCTGGGCGCACTGGTACGGGCTCTCTCCAGCACGCCAAAGGCAGGAAACGCCGCAGGAACTGATCCTACCACATCCACGCATTCAGGACCGGGCATTTGTGCTGATACCGCTGGCAGAGGTTGCGCCGAATTGGTGGCATCCCGTCTTGGGGCTCACGGTTGTGCAGATGCGCGACGCCTTGCCAGCCGATGCGTGTGCTGCTGTCGAGCGTATAGACCGCAACGCGTTACGGGATTAAGCCTGCGCTCCGCGCGCAGTTCGGCGGGCGTCCGGTCTGCCCAGTACATACTTCCGTGGAGAGGCGGAATCTGGTTTGGGTTTCTTGCCAATTGGTCCCGTCCGACGCTGTTTCCGTAAGGTCAAAGGTATCGGCAGGCTTCCGCCTATCGTATCCCTCCGCCATGGGCGGAGACATACCTCAGATAATCAAGGCGGGGCCGAAAAGCGATGCGGAGCGAATCGCCCCGCGATGCAAGACCTTTCCATTGCTGGAGCAAGACTTTTTATCGCGGGAGAGTGAACCGATCCCACCCAAAGAGGTGAGTAAAACCAGCGGTGGGTTGATGAGCCGCGCGGTCCGATCGGAGCACGACAAAGCAATCCAATGTGCGCCCATTGGCGGGCGGTATACCGGGTTCATCGGTGCCATTGCTCAGGGTGGTCCGGAACAGAAGGAATGCTGGTCAGAAACCTTGCCAACCAAAGCGCAATGGCATACTGAGATCGCTCTGCCAAAGACCCGAGGAATTCGAATCATGGCCCGCGTGACGGTTGAAGACTGCGTTGATAAGGTTCCGAACCGGTTTGAGCTTGTCATGCTCGCCGCCCACCGCGCCCGCGAAATCGCGTCCGGCGCACCGATCACTGTGGACCGCGACAAAGACAAGAACCCGGTTGTGTCCCTGCGCGAGATCGCCGAGGAAACACAGCAGGCCGAAGACCTGCGCGAGCGGATGATCGAGAGCAATCAGACCCAGATCGAGGTCGACGAGCCGGAAGACGATGCCATGTCGCTTCTGATGGGCGTCGAAGCCGACAAGCCTGCGGACGACGACATGTCCGAGGAAAAGCTGCTCCGCGCGCTGATGGAAGCGCAGGGGCCGAGCTGACAGTCCTTGGCCGGAGGGTGGCTTGGAGCATCTGATCGCGTCAGACGATCTGATCGGTCGGGTTCGCAGCTACAACCCAAGGTCTGACAACGCGCTGATACTGGCCGCCTACGATTATGCCCAGGCAGCCCATGAGGGTCAGTTTCGCCGCTCAGGGGAGCCCTACATCACGCATCCGGTCGCTGTCGCCGCTCTCCTGGCTGAGCAGCGACTGGACGACGCCACCATCATTACCGCCCTTCTGCACGATACGCTGGAGGACACGTCCGCCACGTATCGCGAGATTTCCGAGATCTTCGGCGCCGAGATCGCCGAACTCGTAGAAGGCGTCACGAAGCTCACCAACCTGCAGCTCACCTCCACCGAGACCAAACAGGCAGAGAATTTCCGAAAGCTCTTCATGGCGATGAGCCGCGACCTTCGTGTCATCCTAGTGAAGCTCTTCGACCGGCTGCACAACATGCGCACGATCCGTTCGCTCCCACCCGAGAAGCAGGCCCAGAAAGCGCGCGAGACCATGGACATCTACGCCCCGCTGGCAGGTCGCATGGGGATGCAGTGGATGCGCGACGAGATCGAGGATTTGTCGTTCCAGGTACTCAACCCGAAAGGTCGGGAATCGATCCTGCGCCGCTTCGTCAAGCTGCAGGGCGATGCGGGCGACGTGGTCGGACGCATCAAGGAAGACATCGAACGCGAGCTGGCCTCCGAAGCGATTGCCGCTGAGGTCGTCGGACGGGCCAAGCGCCCCTATTCGATCTGGCGCAAGATGGAGCAGAAGGACCAGAGCTTTTCCCGCCTGTCGGACATTTACGGGTTTCGCGTCATCACCGACAGCCAGATGGATTGCTACCGCGCACTTGGGGCGATCCACCGACGCTGGCGGTCGGTTCCCACGCGCTTCAAGGATTATATCAGCCAGCCCAAACAGAACGGATATCGCAGCCTGCACACCACCGTTCTGGGCCGCGACGGCAAGCGCGTCGAAGTGCAGATTCGTACCCATGAGATGCACGAAGTCGCCGAAGCCGGTGTCGCGGCGCACTGGGCCTACCGCGACGGCGAGCGGACGGAAAACCCCTTTGCCGTCGATCCCGCGAGCTGGATCGCCGGGTTGACGGAGCATTTCGAGGCGTCGGCGGATGACGATGAGTTTTTCGAAGCCGTGAAGCTGGAGATGTACACCGACAAGGTGTTCTGCTTCACGCCCAAGGGTGACGTCGTCAAGCTGCCCAAGGGCGCGACACCGCTTGATTTCGCCTTTGCGATCCATACCCGGATCGGCCAGGCCTGCGCCGGGGCAAAAGTCGACGGACGGCGCGTGCCGCTTTGGACACAGCTCAAGAACGGCCAGTCGGTCGAGATCATGACCGCCGAGGCACAGACCCCCCAGGCGACCTGGATCGACATCGCAGTCACTGGCAAGGCGAAATCGGCGATCCGCCGGGCGATGCGGGCGGACAACCGATCACGTTTCGTTAAGCTTGGCCGCGAACTGGCGCGCGTGGCGTTCGAACATGTCGATAAGAAGGCCTCTGACAAGGCCCTGGCAACGGCCTCGCGGCATCTGGGGTTCGACGACGATGTCGAAGAAATGCTGTCGCGCCTAGGCAGCGGAGAGCTTGCCGCGCGCAAGGTTGTCGAGGCGCTCTACCCGGAACTTGCCAGCAAGCGGGGCGACGAGATTGATGCCCGCCGGGCCGTTCTCGGGCTCGAACCGGGTCAAAGCTGGGTACGGGGTACATGTTGCCGGCCTGTCCCGGGTGAGCGCATCGTTGGCATCACGATGCCCGGCAAGGGGGTCGAGGTGCACGCCATCGACTGTCCCAGACTTGAGCAATTCGACGATCAGCTGGACCGTTGGATCGACCTTCACTGGCATTCGGGTCCTCACGCGGCGGTAAACACTGTGGGAATTGACGTAACGCTCAGCAATGATGCCGGGGTGCTGGGGCGAATCTGCACATTGATCGGCGAGCAGCAGGCCAATATCTCAAATCTGGTATTCGCGGACCGAAAGCCGGATTTTTACAGACTCCTGATCTATGTGGACCTAAGAGACGCCGAGCATTTGCACCGAGTCATGACGGCACTCGAAGCCGACAGCGATGTGGCCGCGATATCTCGCTACAGGGACTTGGTGCGGACGCCTGTTCCGGCGCAATGAGTGTGGAGACAGTAAGCGGTTGGTCTTCAAGCGGAAAAACAAACGAAGCTATCTGCAAGTCGCGCAGGAAAGCGTCTACCCCAAGGGGGGCTGGGGCCGTGCGGCGAGCTATATCGCCCACCGCCTGAGGCGACTGCCCGACCCGCCGCAGCGGATCGCGCGGGGGATTGCGGCCGGTGTCTTCGTGTCTTTCACGCCGCTCTTTGGGTTGCACTTTATTGCTGCCGCCTTTGTGGCCATCGGACTGCGCGGCAACGTCATTGCCGCGATGTTGTCCACTTTTGTTGGCAATCCTTTGACTTTTCCCTTCATCGCCGCATTGGCCCTGCAGATCGGCAATCGTGTTCTTGGAACGCAGCAGCGTGAAACGAGCGTCGGCGTTTTCGAGGCATTTTCGCGCGCGTCGGGCGAACTTTGGTGGAACTTCACCTCCCTGTTTCGCCCGGTCGAGGCGCACTGGGACAGGCTGCATCTGTTTTTCGACACGGTTTTTCTTCCGTATATGGTGGGCGGTCTCGTCCCTGGTCTCATTGCGGGTTTGATCGCCTATGCGCTGTCGAAGCCGGTGATCGCCGCCTATCAGCGCCGCCGGGCACGGTCGTTGAACAGAACCCTCTAAACCCTGTCGGAGCGGGGTGGTTTTGCGCTATGTCTCGAGCCAAGAGGGAGCATGACCATGACAGCGAACACCGATCCAGACAGACTGCGCCTTGGCGTGAATATCGACCATGTGGCGACTGTGCGGAATGCCCGTGGCGGCGCCTATCCCGATCCGCTGCGTGCGGCAGTGCTTGCTGAGGAGGCCGGCGCAGATGGAATCACCGCGCATCTGCGCGAAGATCGTCGCCATATCTCCGACGCCGATATCGACGGGCTGATGGAGGTGCTGAGCGTGCCACTCAATTTCGAGATGGCGGCGACCGACGAGATGCAGGCGATCGCGCTGCGCCACAAACCCCATGCCGTCTGTGTTGTGCCCGAAAGGCGCGAGGAACGAACGACCGAAGGCGGGTTGGAAGTTGCGCGAGAGGAAAATCGCCTGGCACATTTTATCGCGCCGCTGCGCGAGGCGGGATGCCGTGTCTCCATCTTTGTCGCGGCGGAACGTCGGCAGATCGAAGCCGCCCACCGGATCGGTGCCGAAGTGATCGAGCTGCACACGGGCTCTTACTGCGATGCGATTGCCGAGGAACGTGCGGAAGAGGCGACGCTGGAGCTGGCGCGGCTGCGCGACATGGCCACTTTCGGCCATAGCCTCGGTCTGGAAGTCCATGCAGGGCACGGGTTGACCTTTGACTCTGTCGCTCCGGTTGCCGCGCTACCCGAACTGCGCGAGCTTAATATCGGCCATTTCCTCGTCGGCGAGGCGATTTTCCGCGGCCTGTCTCCTGCGATCGCGGAGATGCGCCGTATCATGGACGATGCCCGTGCCACGCAGTCCGGTCGAGGGGCTGCCTGACGAGGTTCGCGGGCGTAATCGTTCAAATCCGCGGCTCTTTTTCAACGGCCTTGGGCACTGTCTAACTTCTCGGAAACCCGATCCGGCTAGCTCTGGGCTCGGGTGAAATTGAGGGGTGGTGTGCGATGTCTGCGGACAGTTTGGCGCCTGTGATCATTAAGAAAAAGCGCGGCGGTGGCGGCGAAGGCCATCATGGTGGCGCGTGGAAAGTGGCCTATGCGGACTTTGTCACCGCGATGATGGCGTTTTTTTTGCTGATGTGGTTGCTGAATTCCACGACCGAGTCCCAACGCAACGGGCTGGCCGACTACTTCTCGCCGACGATTCCGATGAACGAGATCTCCGGCGGAGGCGACGGGGCGTTCTGGGGCGACG
>JBCDBB010000061.1:0-20991 GCA_039184415.1 Pseudomonadota bacterium | reverse complement strand
GCCCGGTCGGCCTTCACTGCCTCCATGAACGGGTCGGTGACCAGAACGCTCAGATTGAACATCCGCAGCCGGGCGGGGTCGGCCTTGTCGGCGATGAACTCCTCGATGTCGGGGTGATCGCAGCGCATCGTGGCCATCATCGCGCCGCGGCGCGAGCCCGCCGACATGATCGTCCGGCACATCGCGTCCCAGACATCCATGAACGAGAGCGGCCCCGAGGCATCCGCCGCCACGCCATGGACCGGCGCGCCGCTCGGACGGATGGTCGAGAAATCATAACCGATGCCGCCGCCCTGCTGCATGGTCAGCGCGGCCTCCTTCAGCATATCGAAGATGCCCGACATCGTGTCGGGGATCGTGCCCATGACGAAACAGTTGAAGAGCGTCACCGCCCGGTCGGTGCCCGCGCCCGCCGTGATCCGCCCTGCAGGCAGGAATTTGAAATCCTCCAGCGCCGCGTAAAAGCGCGGCTCCCATTTCGCCGGGTCCGCCTCCACAGCGGCCAGTGCGCCCGCGATCCGGTGCCAGCTGTCCTCGACGGTCTGGTCGACCGGCGTGCCGTCGGCCTCCTTGAGACGGTACTTCATGTCCCAGATCTGCTCGGCGATGGGCGCGGAAAAGCGACTCATGGAGGGCAACCCAAGTCTGACTGAAAGGAAGCCACAATCTATCCCATGGCCTTGCAGCGCGCAAGAATTAGTCTACCCTTGCGAGTCACTAACAAGGGGTAGGGGGTATCGATGGCTGGCGCGTTGCATTTGCTAAAGCTCTCCGTCGGCTCGGAAAACGTCGACAGCCTCACCGCCTGGCAGGCCTCCGCCCCGGCCAAGGGCCCCGATGGCCGCCCCCGGCACGTCACCCGCATGTGGCCCAAGCAGGAGGCCGCGCTCCTCGATGGCGGCTCGATCTTCTGGGTGATCAAGGGGCTGATCCTGGTGCGCCAGCAGATCCTTGCGCTTGACGAGGTGATCGGGTCCGACGGCATCCGGCGCTGCGCCATCGTGCTCGACCCCCGCCTCGTCCTGACCGAGACGCGGCGCAAACGCCCCTTCCAGGGCTGGCGCTATCTCAAGGCCGCCGATGCGCCCCCCGATCTGAGCCGGACGGACCGGTCCGAGGAACGGCTGCCGCCGCAGCTCCAGGCGGCTCTGGCCGAGATCGGCGTGCGCTGATCAACCGGCCTGCTGCAGCGCTTCGGGATGGTCACTCAGGAACCGGCGCAGCGTCGCATAGAGCCGCCGCGCGCGGTCGATTTCATCGGCATGGAGCGCGGCGCGGATATCGTCGCACATCATCTCCCGCACCCGCTGCAGCCCCTTGTGGGCATGGAGCATGTAGCCGCCCAGGCAGGCCGCACTGGACGGTGGCAGCCGCCCCCGCGTGACGATTGCGACCACGTCCCGCGCCGTCAGTTCCGTCCCCCGTGCGACATCTGTGGCTCTGATCATCCCGGTCTCCTCCCAAAGTCCGATCCGTCTCGCGCTGGTTAAACCATTTCGCCGCATGCGCGATCTGACACAGGTCAAGGAAACCCGCTGCGCAAGGACTTATCTCCAGTGCGAATAACTGGAGGACAGCGCGATGATGCGACTTGCGATGATTCTATTCTCTCTGATCGGCACGACCCTGGCGGGTAGCGGCGTGGTGATCGCGCTGGTCGCAGGTTATGATGATGTGTCCGGAATCCTCTGGTCCGCTTCCATCGGCGCGGCCCTTGCGGTGCCGGTGTCGCTCTGGGTGGCGCGCCGGATTATCGGCGAATCCTGACCGGCCGGTTCAGGCCGCTATAGATCGGGCAGCCGAGCGTTTCGCGCAGCGCGTCAATCAGTTCATCGACGGTTTCGGTGTCGACATACGTCCCGCCGGTCTGATCGGCGAGGCAGCGTGACACGGTGAAACCGTAACGGTGCGCATCGCCCTGGCTGTCCCAGGTGAAATACTCGCTGCGAACCTTGAACCCGATCACATGGATCGTCAGATCCGCGCTGTCGGCGGCCAGCTTGGCCGCCAGTTCACAGGGTGCGCCGCCGCAGGTCTCCTTGCCGTCGGTCACCAGAACCACCGTCGCCGGACGCTCTTTGTGGTCGAGCACCTCAGCCGCCCGGCGCACCGCCTCGGTCAGGGGCGTCTCGCCATCGGGCTGGAGCGCGTTGATCGCATCGATGATCGGATCCGCGGCGAGGGGCATCGGGGCAAAGCGGACGTCGATATTCTGACAGGCCGCCTTTGCGCCCGGTCCGTAGATGATCAGTCCCAGATTGCGATAGGCCTCGATGGCCGGCAGCGCCCGACGTATGGCCAGCCGCGCCTCGTGGATGCGGGGCTGATCAAGCTGGTTGAACCCCATTTCGGACATCGACCCCGACCCGTCGAAGACGATCATCGCGTCCTCGGTGCACTCTCCGGCGGCGTGCGAATGGGGCGCGGGCAGCGCCGCGGACAGGGCAAAGGCCAGACCGGCAACGGGAATGACACGCATGGCAAGGCTCCCTTCACCGTCAGTCTGCGCGCCCCGTCGGCGTCAGGGCAAGCCCGGGCCGCAAATTGGTCCGCCGCTTGGCATGAATTGTCCGTGGGCTTCCAGCTATTGCGCAGCACACAAGCGTATTGTCGCTTTTCGCAAAGGGTCGCAGCGCTCCGGCAGGCGCGCGGGGGGCGCGTTCCGAACGGCGTCGCCGTCTTGCGCTCTCGATGCGCGTCCGCTCCTCTCCGCACGGTTCGTGGTCGCCCCGGTTTTCCACGGTGCGCGACAGCGTCCCGCGATGGCCGGGGCATCTTCCTAGCGGCTCTGGTTGGCCCGGGTCTCCGGCGCCACCGCGTCACCGGGTCCGCGACCGGTGTCTGCGGCCGTTTTCGGAACAAGATCGGCCCAGACCGGCAGATGGTCCGACGCGTGCCCCGCGGCGCCTTTGCTCAGGACCCCGGCGCCGGTGCAGGTCAGCCCGTGGCCAAGCGCGATCCGGTCCAGAGATGCCACCGGGCGCGCGGCATGAAACGACCGCCCCGGCGCGATCACGTCAAAGGCCGCCTCCAGGAGCTCCAGCCCGTGCAGCGTCGACCATTCGTTGAAATCGCCCATCACCACGGTCCGGTCGAGGTCATGGGCATCGAGATGACCCCGGATCCGGGCGAGTTGCTTGCGCCGCCAGGACCGCAGCAGCCCCAGATGGGTGCCCAGCACATGGAGCGGTCCGGCTGGCGTATCGAGGTCCACCTGCACCGCACCACGGGGTTCCAGTCCGGGCAGCTCGATATGGTGCGCCTCCACGATCCGCAGCGACCGGTGCACCAGCATCGCGTTGCCGTGCCAGCCCAGGCTCGCACGGCTGCGGGCCAGATCCGCGACGGTGAAATCGGTATGCGCCGCGATCAGCTCCCGCGGGATCGCCGCCGCGCGGTCGCCGAACCGGCGGTCGGCCTCCTGCAGCGCCACGACATCGGCGCCAAGCGCGTTGATCGCGTCGATCACGCGGCCCGGGTTGCGCCGCATGTCCAGACCGACGGCCTTCTGGATGTTGTAGCTGGCCAGACGCAGGGGCGCCGGCGGGTGTGGCGCGCCGGGATCGCTCATGCCGGGACCATGACGCCAAACTTGCCGACGGGTCCGCGCGCGCCCGGTCTGGTCACGCCCACACGGCTCATAGCAGCGGCGCGAAAAGCCGCGCGAACCGCGCCCCGTGCCGCTGCCAGGGCGGCCGGTCGGTCAGGCGCATCTTCAGCCGGAGCGAGCGCGCGAAATCCGCCTCCAGCATCTCGGCCACCGCTTCGGCGGCGCGCCGGTCGAACAGCATCGCAGTGGCCTCGAAATTCAGCCTGAAGCTGCGATTGTCGAAATTCGTCGTGCCGACGCTGGCGAAACGGTCGTCCACCAGCAGGATCTTCTGGTGCATGAACCCGTCCTGATAGCGCCAGATCTGCACCCCGGTATCCTGGAGATCGTCGAAATAGGACAGGGCCGCCAGCCAGGGAATGCGGTGATCGACCGCCTTGGGCGTCAGAATGCGCACATCCACACCCCGCAAAGCTGCAAGTTTCAGCGCCCCCAGAACATCGTTCTCCACCACCAGATAGGGCGAGGCGATCCAGAGCCGCTCCCGCGCCGCCTCGATCGCCGCGATGTAATAGAGCGCCCCGGTCTCCATCCGGTCGGCCGGCCCGGTCGCCATGACCAGCGCATCCATCCCGCCGGGATCGGCGGGCGGGCGCCAGGTCATGCCCTCGTCCAGCACCTCGCCGGTCGCCCAGTGCCAGTCCTCGGCAAAGACCAGCTGCAATTGCGCCACCACCGGACCGGTCAGCCGGCAATGGGTATCGCGCCAGGGGCTCAGCACCGGGTCGTGGCCCATGTATTCGTCGCCCACATTGAGCCCGCCGATAAAGCCCGTCTCCCCGTCCACGACCACGGATTTGCGATGGTTGCGAAAATTGAGCTGGAACCGCGTCTTGGGCCCGCGCAGGGCGTGGATATTGACCACCTCGACGCCGGCCCGGGTCAGCCGGTCGCGCCAGTCCTGCGGCAGGTTCTTGGAGCCCACCGCGTCAAAAAGCAGCCGCACGCTCACCCCGCGCTCTGCGCAGGCGATCAGCCGGGCCTGGAGCGCGCGGCCCAGTTCGTCGTCATGGATGATGTAGAACTGAACCAGCGCATAGCGCTCGGCGGCGTCCAGCGCGGCAAAGATCGCGTCAAAGGTCTCCTGCCCGTCGACCAGCAGCTCGAACCCGTTCCCGCCACAAAGCGGCATGCCAGCCAGCTTTTCAAAGCCGCGGACGAGCCCGTCCTCTTCGGTCCGGTTGGGCGGGTAGGTATGGGCAAAGCGCCTGAGCCCCTCGCGCACCCGTTCGCTTTCGCGGCGGATCACCGTGTAGCCGCGAAACCGCGCCTGGCCGAGGAACAGATAGGCCGGAACCGCAAAGAGCGGCGCGGCAAACAGGAACACGACCCAGGCGACGGATCCCTGGGGCGTCCGCGCCCGCTCGACCGCGCGCAGGGCAAAGAGCACGGCGAAGATCTGGATCAGCAGATAGGACAGGACGACCGGCAGGGATGTCATGATCGAACCGTGGCAAACTCCGGCTGTCCGGGAAAGACCTTAGGTGCAGATCTCATCGGCAATCCGCTCTGCGATGGCCATCGAGGCGGTCAGCGCGGGGCTCTCCAGCCCATAGCACATCACATGTCCCGCCAGCCCGTGCCGGGCGGGCCCGTCGATGCGAAACGCCACATCGCCCGCATTGCCGAACGCCAGTTTCGGGCGACAGCCGGCATAACCGGGCTCCAGCGCGCCCTCGGGCAGGTCCGGCCACCAGTGGCGCACTGCGGCCTCGAAGGCGCCGGCGCGGCCGGGATCGACGGCGTAATCCACCGCATCGGGGTCGCTATGCTCGAGCGGCTCGATATCCGGCCCGAACCGCGCGCCTCCCGCCAGATCGAGCGTCAGATGCACGCCGAGCGATCCGTCCCCCGGCGGTGCGGGGTAGATCAGGTGGGAAAAGGGCACCCGGCCCGACAGGGTGAAATAGCTGCCCTTGGCCAGACAGAGATCGGGGATGCTCGCCCGCGGCACGCCCTCGATCGCCCGCGCCGTCGCCTGCGCCCAGAGCCCCGCGGCATTGACCAGATGGCGCGCCACCAGCCGCACCGGCGGGTCGGTGCCCACGGTCAGCGCGATCCGCCCGTCACCCAGCACCTCTCCGGAGGTGACCGGCGCGTTGGTGATCAGCTCCGCGCCTCCGCCGTCTGGTCCCCCGGCCTCGGCGGCGCCCAACAGCGCCAGCATCAGGGCGTGGCTGTCGACAATGCCCGTGGAGGGCGAGAGCACCCCGGCGGTTGCATTGAGCGCCGGCTCCAGCCGCGCCAGATCGGACCGCTCCAGCACCTGCAGGTCACCGACGCCCGCGGCCTCGGCCAGGCGCAGCACCCGGTCGAGCGTGCCCTGCTGGGACGCTTCCCAGGCGGCGACGATCTTGCCGGTGCGGCGGTGGGGCACGCCGGCCTCGGCGCAGAACGCATAGAGCCGCTGCTTGCCCTCGACGCAGAGCGCGGCCTTGTTCGAGCCCGGCGCATAGAAGATGCCCGCATGGATCACTTCGGAGTTGCGGCTCGAGGTCTCCATCCCGATGCCCGCATTGCGCTCCAGCACCGTGACCTGCCGTCCGCGTAGGGCGAGTGCCCGCGCCGCGGCCAGTCCGACCACACCGGCGCCGATCACGAGCGTGTCGACCTCGTAGCTCTCCGGATCCGTCCGCGTCACGCTGGCAGCAGTCTCCGTGCGATCACGCGGGGGCCGGGGGACGCGTGGCACGCGCATGGGGTGTCGGGCTCGCCGGGAACTCTGGCAGAATGATGCGGATCGGGCATGGCCGCACACTGGCCGAGCGCTCCGCCGGCCACAAGACCCGCCGGGCTAATCGAGCGGCACAAGCGCAAGATCCACCCAGACCAGCCGGTGATCGCTGGCCTGTGCCGCCTCGGCCAGGGCCATGCCTTCGCGCGGCCAGACGACACCGCCGTCCCGCCATTGGAAGCCGGCCCGTGACGGCAGCACATAATCCACCCGCAGATTGCCCGGGCGCCGGCCGAAATCGGCGGTGTCGAAGCGGGGATCGCCCCTGTGGTTCTCGGTCTCGTCCGGCTGGTCGAGTGATCCCTCGCCCGCGGGCGTGATGGCCGGATCGGTGGCCGAGCCCAGCACAAGCGGATGGTCGAGCAACTGCCAGATCGCGTTGCCGGTGCTGTCGCCATCGAACGGGTCGGCATTCAGATCGCCCAGAATGACGAAGCGGCGCCCGTCGGGCAGCCCGCCCGCCTGTCCGCCATCGTCGGTCATCCAACCCGCGCCTTCGACATAGTCCGCCCAGAACCGGGTCTCGTCATGGTTGCGTTTGCCGTTGCGATCCTCGGGCCCGTCAAAGACCGGCGGAGTGGGGTGCGACGCCAGGAGGTGGACCCGCGCATCGCCCATAAGGACCGGCAGATCGAGATGCGTCTTCGACGACAGCCGCAGCGCCTCCGCCGCCTCGGCACCGTAAAACCCGTCCGGCCCGGCCAGCGGCGCGCCCTTGGGGTCCGCCGCCTCCAGCAGATTCCCCGGCATCGCGTGCCATGGCAGGGTCTGGAAGCTGCGCATGGCGTCGGCGTCGATGGGCCAGCGCGAGAAAATGGCGAACCCGTACTGTCCCGGGAAGCTGCCGAAGCCCCAGGCATCCCCCGGTCCGCCGACCCCGCCGTCGCCATCCAGGTCGATCCCCGATGCGACCCCGGTATTGACCGGCGGCGCGACCATGTAGGGATACTCAATGCCGTCTTGGCCGTTCTGCCCGGTGGCCAGATAGAGGCTGCGGAAGAGCTCGGCCGCCTCGCCCGCAGCGTCCCAGTCCAGTTCGTTGACAAGCAGAATGTCGGGCCGCACGGACTGGACGATCTCGGCCAGCGCCCGCGCCTGCGGATCGGTGCCCCCGCGCAGGTCCGCGACCAACGCCCCGGCGGCGTCGCGGTTCAGCGCCGCATTGTAGCTCGCCACGCGCAGCGTCTCCTGCGCCGCAACCGGGGCGGCCAGCATCAGCCAGCAGAGCAGCGCAACTGCCCTCCGCCATCCAAAACCCGCGCCGCGCCGCACCGTTCCCGATCCGTCCATATCGCCTCCAAACTGCCGCGAGACTGCCCAAGGGCTGTTGCAGCCATGTGACAGCCCGGCCCGCCAGCGCCACTCTGTTCGCGCGATAGCCCGTATTTGATGCGTCCAGACCTTTCGTGCTTCCGCATTTTCCCCCATAGTCGCGTCGAGGCATAGGGTCCGGCGCCGTCCAGAGAGGCGGCCGGGTCTGATCACAGGAAGCTGGAGGTATCGCAGATGATGCATGCTATCGCCCGCCGCGCGTATGGCTGTGCTGCGGCCGGTCTGATCACCGGGCTTTGCATGGCAACCGCGGCGGCGGATCAGGAATCGTCCAACCGGGTTGCGGCCAAGACCGACTGGAGCATCTTCGTCGAAGACAACCCGAAACAATGCTGGGTGGTCTCCGCGCCGACCGAAAACATCGCCCGCCGCGATGGCCGCGTCGTCGCCGTGCGCCGGGGTGACATCTATCTCTTTGTCTCCTTCTGGCCCGACAGTTCGGAAATGGGTCAGGTCTCGTTCCTCGGCGGCTACCCGTTCCGCGAAGGCTCCACCGTGGCGCTCAGGATCGGCGACAGTGAGTTCCAGCTCATCACCGACGGCGAAACCGCCTGGGCCGCGACGCCCGAAGAGGACCGCCGGATCGCCGCCGCGATGAAGCGCGGCGCCGAGGCAATGATCGTCGGCACCTCCCAGCGGGGCACCGAGACGACGGACCGGTTCTCGCTCATGGGCTTCACCGCTGCGATCGAAGACGCGGAGAAACGCTGCACCGGCTGAGCGGGCACGGCCCGGGGCGCCGGGCCTTTTGCATCGTGCCTCATTCCCCGTGCCCCATACACCGGGCATTGTGACTGACCCTTGTTGACCGGGCTTTGCTTGCGAGGCGTTTTCCGCTATCTGGCAGCGCTTGGAGACCCGAGGATCCGCCATGACCGCCGCGCCAGCCCCGTCTGCCCCGCCAGCGACCCCGATCACGCAAGATCTGCTGACCCTGCCGCGCAAGCTGCCGGCGGAGGGGCGTATCAATCTCGTTGGTCTGACCCGGGAAGCGCTGCGCGCCGCGCTCATCGCCGCCGGCACCCCGGAAAAGCAGTCCCGGATGCGCGCCAACCAGCTCTGGCAGTGGATTTACCAGAAGGGTGTGCGCGATTTCGCGGACATGACGAACCTCGCCAAGCCCTACAGGGCCGAGCTGGCCGAGGCGTTCGAGATCCGCGTCCCCGAGGTCACCCGCCGCGAGGTCAGCGCCGATGGCACGCGCAAGTACCTCGTCCGGATCGAGGGCGGGCACGAGGTCGAAACCGTCTATATCCCCGAGGCCGACCGCGGCACGCTCTGCATCTCCTCCCAGGTCGGCTGCACGCTGACCTGCTCTTTCTGCCATACCGGGACCCAGCGGCTGGTGCGCAACCTGACGCCCGGCGAGATCATCGGCCAGGTGATGCTCGCCCGCGACGATCTCGGCGAATGGCCTGCACCGGGGCGCAACCCCAAGGACGAGACGCGGCTTCTGTCCAACATCGTGCTCATGGGCATGGGCGAGCCGCTCTATAATTTCGAGGCCGTCCGCGACGCGATGAAGATCGCCATGGACCCCGAGGGCATCAGCCTCAGCCGCCGCCGCATCACGCTCTCCACCTCCGGCGTGGTGCCCGAGATCGCGCGCACGGCCGAGGAAATCGGATGCATGCTCGCCGTCAGCTTCCACGCCACGACCGACGAGGTCCGCAACCGGCTGGTGCCGATCAACAAGCGCTGGCCCATCGCCGAGCTGCTGGAAAGCCTGCGCGCCTATCCCAAGCTCAGCAATTCCGAGCGGATCACCTTCGAGTATGTGATGCTCAAGGATGTCAACGATACCGATGCAGACGCCCGCCGTCTGCTCGATCTGATCCGCGGCATCCCAGCCAAGATCAACCTCATCCCCTTCAACGAATGGCCCGGCGCGCCCTACCGGCGTTCCGACGCGGCGCGCATCCGGCGCTTTGCCGACATCATCTACAAGGCTGGATATGCCGCGCCGATCCGCACCCCGCGGGGCGAGGACATCATGGCCGCCTGCGGCCAGCTCAAGTCCGACAGCGAACGCGCCCGCAATCCCCGCCGCGCGGCGGCGGAATAGGGCGCCGCGCCCGTCGCGCAGTCCCGCTCGAAGGCGGCTATGGCGCGGGTATCGCCACCGAGCTCTGGTCGATGGCCGGATCGATCCACCGCGTCGCCATCCCGTTGAGCGTCCCGTTGGAGGTCTGAAGACCCAGCCAGTAATTCAGATAGGCGCGGAGCGCATCGGCCTGTTTCGGCATCAGATACCCGAACAGGAACCGCGTCGCCAAATCCTTCGGCACGACCGCTGTGTAGCCTTCGTTCGAGATCGCCCAGGCGCGGGCCTGCTCGATCGTCCAGATCGCGGCGTCGATATCGGCCTCCGAGGCGAGCGTGTGGTAATTGCTGAGCACCTTGATGGTCGCGTTCGGGAAGCTGCGCTTGGCAAGCGGCAGCAGGACCGGATCGTCGAATACCGCAATCGTCAGGTTCGCGATCTCATTCACCTGATCGCGCGAGGCGAAATCCTGCACCTGATCGGCACGGACGATCAGCGCGATCGGGTTTTCGAAATAGGGGTTGCTCGCCGAGACCTCCTGCAGGCGGCTTTCGGTGATGTAGATCCCGCCGATGGCCACATCGAATTTCGAAGCCTCGAGATCGTCGATCAGCGTCTGCCAGTCATAGGGGACGAACTCCAGCTCGACATTCATGTCGCGCGCGAACCGGTACATCAGCTCCACGTCATATCCGACCAGTCGGTTCTCGGTGTTGACGTAGGAAAAGGGCAGAACCTCCGGGTTGAAGCCGACCCGGATTTTCCCCGAGGACTGGATGCGCGACAGAATGCCGACATCGCCATCGGCGGGCGCTTGATCCTGCGCGCCGCTGGCGGAGGCAGCATCGTCGAGCCCGAGACGGCTGGCAAGATTTGCATCGCTCAGCGCCTGCAGATCCTGAGGCAGGCCCATCGCCTGATAATTCGTCTCGGAGTTCAGCGGGATATGCGTGCCGCCCACGCGGCCCACGGCCAGGATGGCCACAAGGCAGATCGCGGCGCCGACCGCGGTCAGCAGCAGGCGGTAGGGCCGGATGGTCAGGTGGCCGTAGAAGTTAAACGTCACCAGCGCCGTGATGAAGGCAAAGGCCGAGACCGATGCCAGAACCTGCGCATAGCGCGTGATCGTCATCGTCTCGACATAAAGCTCGGTGGTCAGCGACGGCAGGTTCAGCCAGGCGGCGAGGAAACTCACCGCATCGATCGAGGAGGAGGGAGAGCCGATGCCCGACAACAGCGTCATGCCGGGCAAGGCCAGGATCTGCGAGTTCTCGATGGGTGTGAAGAAATAGTATGAGGCATAGAGCAGGAAGACGAAGACAAAGAAATTGCCGACCTGCGCGAGCGGGTAGCTGACCGACAGCGTGGTCTGGATGATCTCGTGCTGCTGGGCGGTGTCCCTGGCCGTGAATTTCCCCTTGGCGATGGTCTCCACAGCCGACTGGATGATCGGCAATGCGGCGACCGACAATGTGGTCACAAAGGCGATCAAGAACGCGCCTCTGAGCGCCGAAAGCAGCTCCCAGTATCCGATGGTGGTAAAGCATGTCAGCAGCATCGGGATGATCCAGAAGGCCAGAAGCAGCGCCGCGGAAATGACGACCGAGATATAGATCGAGAGCGCCAGCAGCTCATCGGGATTGACCCGGTCTATCGTGCCGGCGACCAGGGCGCAGACCCCGATCGGCGCGATCAGGACGACCCAGCCCCAGATCTTGATGCAGGCCTTGAGGATCACCCTGAGAAGCGTGATCAGCGCGGCCTTCTCTTCCACATGCTGGATGGCCACGCCAAAGATGATCGCCACGAACACGACGGCCGGGATGTAGTTGTTCGCCAACGCCGAAAAGAGATTGTCGGGTATGACCAGATCGACCAGCGAGGCGAAGGACCGGGGCGCTTCCGGCAGGCTGGCGAAGTTGACGACGGGGTTTCGCGTGACCTCCGGGGCCGTCGCGCCGGCGGCGAGGATCACGGCAAAGGCCACCATCCACAGAAGAAGATACGCAATCCAGCTGTGCCTGAGCAGCTTCCTCGCGGTGTCCGGAGAGATCTGACCGAGCCCCAGCATCAGCGACGCGATCAAGTAGGGCAGGACGACCACCTCCATCAGCCGGATATAGACATCGCCGATGGGGTCGATCAGCGCGGCCGTTTTCGGCAGGTAGAGCCCGATGACCACGCCGAGCGTAGCACCGAATAACACCCAGAGCGGGAGGAGCTTCTGTCGCATTACGGCCTCTGCCTGCTACCGACGACGCGCAGATCATAACCGTCTTCGGTGGACGGGCTTCTGCGCCAACTTGCCGCTTTTCGGCGATGCCTCCGGGCGCTGGTCCGGGCGCTTGTCCGGGCGGGGCTGGCGACATGCTCCTCCCGAAAACCGATGCCGCCGCCGGAACAATGCCGGCACCTCGTCTTCCGGCAAGGATCGCGCCCGAAGCGTTCGACACGCGGCCCGGCGCCGGCCGCGGCGGGCCGAGGGACGCTCACGCGGAGAAGCGCGGGCTCTTCAGCCCCAGCCGGATCGTGACCAGCCGCGTCACCAGGGCGCCGACAAAGGTGACAACGATCCCGAACCGGATATCGCCCGCATCCAGGAACTGTGCTTCCCAGGTCAGATAGAGCGACAGCATCAGCCCCCAGAAGGCCGCGATCTCGGGGTAGAGCTCGCCCTTCAGGAACGGCACGTCAGGGTCCGACCGGGTGATGTCGCGCAGGATGCCGCCCCCGGCCGCCGTGATCACGGCAAGGATCGGCCCCCACAGCCAGAGCGGCGCCGCATGGGTGATCAGCGCGACGACCACACCGGTCACGGTGAAGGCAGCCAGACCGATCGCATCGCACAGCTGCACCCCATGACCGACAAGCCGCCAGTGCGCCGCGATCTGGTCCGGCGTCCGCTGCCCGGGCAGCCGGTCCTGCAGGTGCCGCCCGAGCCGCAGCGCGGTGAACCCGCCGACCACAAGCACCAGGATCAGCAGGATGTAGACCGGCGAGGACATCACCGCGAGTTCCCCGCGGTTGGAGACGATATCGCGCACGACCCCGCCCCCTACCGCCGGGAGCGAGGCCAGCACCAGCGCGCCGAACACGTCGTAATTGTAGCGCACCGCCAGCAGCAGACCCGAGATCGCAAAGGCGATCGTGCCGATGATATCCACCGTCCTGAACCAGGTGCTGTCGATCGAAAGACGCACCAGAATGGGAAAGGAATAACGCGTGTTCAGCCGCTGGAAGGTGCCGTCGGCATAGATGGCCTCGATCGCCTCGTTGTAGCGCTCCACCACCTCGATGGGCACGGTGGCCTTGCTGAACATCAGATGCAGATCGCCATGGCTCATCAGCGGATACTCCCGCACCAGCGCATCGGCATCGAAGGTCTCGATGTAATGCGCCGCCAGCACCCGGTTGCTCAGAAACCCGTCGATATCGCCATCGAGCAGCGCGCTCAGCATCTCCACCGTGCTCAGCCGCGTGATCGCGCCCTCATATCCGGGATCGGCGATGAATTCGCGCAGCTCCGCGCTCTGCACCGTGACCCCGGGGCGCAGCCCGAGCCGGAAGCCGGTTTCGCGGAACATGGCGATGAGCGCGGTCATATCGGACGTCGTCCGCAGCATGCTGCGTCCCCGGCGCACGGTCAGAACCGTCGACTCTGACCGGTAGGGGATCGAGAAATGGGCAAACGCCTCCCGTTCCGCGGTCTTCGTTGCATGGGGCGCAATGTCGAACGCGCCGCTCTCGATCCCCTTCAGGATATCCGGCCAGGTTTGGCGCTCGGCGATGACAAAGAACCCGGCACGTTTGGAGATCTCCCGCAGGAGGTCGACATCGAACCCCTCCCATCGCGTGATGCCGCCGCTGTCTGTCCGGTAGGAATAGGGCGGGAACTCGTCCCAGCCGCCGGTCAGCGTCCGGTCCGGGCTATGTTGCGCCTCGAGCGCGGCGGCGCCGATCATCAGCGCGCAGATCCAAACGAGCGCCCGGGGGATCGGCCATGCATGCCCCATCCCCCCGGTTCGACCGAATGCCGTCCCCATTCGTTGCGAAGCCTCTGAAATGCCACTGTCCAGACCGAAATCTTTGCCGCCTTCTGCCGCGCGCGCAAGCCCGGCGATCGTCCGGTCCCTCCTGTTCGGTCACATCCGGCGCAGCGATCCAGGCAGTCGCAGCATTGAGTCGGCGCGGCTCGTCGTCCTGCCGGATGAGCCCTCTGCCGGTCGGTCGAGCCTCGCAGGCGGCCTTGTGGGTCCGCCCGGCCCTCGCACTGCATGCCATCAAGAGCGTTCTGCCACCTCCCGATGCCGCGCGCCTTGCAACATCCCGAACCCTGACAAGCCGCACTGCGACATCCTCCGGGATCACGGCGCTGGACGACACTTCGTTTGATGTCCGCCAGTTCACTTAAGTCAGCGACACCCAGCCTCCGGGAGCAATGTCGGCAACCACGCACTCTCCGGTCGCTCAGGCCGCCCGAATGCGCCGCCACGTGGGCGACCGCGCCGGAGTCCGCGACCTACGGGCGCAGCCGGAACAGTCGGATTGCAGCCGCAATTGCCCTGTCCTATGGCTGCCACCCGTCCCCCATCGGATCCAAGAAGACACCATCATGCAACGATTTTTTCTTTCGCAGCCGGCCGTGCGTGCCGGTTTCGCTCTGCTTCTGTCCGGCATCCTGGCATTGCCGGCCGCTGCCGACAGGCTGCTCGACCGCGTGGCGTTTGCAGATACGCTGGGCGACCGGCAGTCGAGCTTTCTTGCGCGCGATCTCGCGACCGGCGAGCGCTGCATTCTGGCCGGCAGCGATCTGGACACGCGCCACGCGCCCTGGTCCACCTTCAAGATCCCGAACACGCTGATCGCGCTGGAAACCGGGGTCGCGGCCGGCACCGATGACTGGCGCGACTGGGATCCTGCAGCGCGCCCCGCGGCCGGCTACTGGCCCGAGGCCTGGCGGCAGGGCCAGACCCTCGGATCGGCCTTCCAGCGCTCCGCCGTGTGGTACTACCGCGACCTCGCGCTGGAGGTCGGAGCGCCCCAGTACCGCGCAATTCTGATGGACTGGGACTATGGCAATGCCGAGGTCCCCGACGGGTCGGACGATTTCTGGCTGGGCGCGCCGCTGGAGATCTCCGTGACCGAACAGGTGCGGTTTCTTGAACGCCTTCTGAGCGGCGACATCTCGTTGGGCGACGAACATCTGGCCGGTCTGATCGAGGTGGCCGAGGCCGGACCGATCGGCGATCTGACGCTCTATGGCAAGACCGGCGCCGGCACCGTGGTGCCCGGTCAGTTCTCGGGCCCGTTCGAAGGCTGGTATGTCGGCTGGCTCATGCGGGACGGCGCGGCCACGGCCGTTTTCGCGCACCACGCGGTGGCGGAGGATTTCTCGGCCATTCGCAGCTTCCGCAAGGATTTCGCGGAAACTCTCCTGCTGGCCTGCGGTCTCGCCGGCGACCAAGGCTAGGACCGCCGGGGCACAGGAGCGGATGCGCCCTTCCGGTGATCGGGACTATGGCGCGTCGGGACCGGCTGGTGCCCGGAACAGCGCCGGGTCTGAAACCGTCCTGGCCGGCCGGTCCGCCCGCGACCCATGTCTGAATTGACAGGCGGCCCGCCCACTCCGCCAAAATGCCTCCACCGGACAGTCTGGGGAGGGAACAGAATGAAACGCAGCATCACAGTGCTGGCCATCACGATGCTCGCGGCCGTGACGGCCCGGGCCGACGCACCGCCGATCAGCATCGTCGACAGCGCCACGCCCTCCGAAGAGATCCCGGTCAAGCCCGGCGTCTATATCGGCCAGAAGATCACGTTCGAGGATGCCCATAGCGGCGACGTCACCGCCCGGGTCGGGGTCTGGGAAGGCGGCGAGAGCAAGACTTATCTCGAGGACTACCCTTGGACCGAATATGTGCTGATGATCAGCGGCCATGTCGTGATCACCAATGAGGACGGGACGGAGAACTCCTTCAAGGCGGGCGACACGTTCGTCATCCCCAAAGGGTTCAGCGGGATCTGGGACATCCGCGAGCATATGAAGAAACAGATGGTCCAGATCGGCGATCCCGCCGCACGTCCGATCTCGCGCCCGGTGACCGACTGAGAGCCGGGATCGGGCCAGGGGTCAGGTCGCGATCAGGCCGGGGCGCCGCCGCCGGTCCGATGGCGCAGCCAGACATAGCCGCTCAGCAGGATGGCCGACCCGGACACCAGGGTCATGAGCGTGCCCGGAAAAAACCGCACATGGCCGGGCAGATCTAGGAACAGGAAGTACCCCAGATCTGCGAGCCCGCCCACCATTGCCGTCACCCAGATCGCCGTCAGAGCCCCGCGCCAGATGAAGACCGCGCCGATCAGCGTCACAACGCCGAACCACAGCAGGTTCCAGGCATGCTGACGCAGGACCGCACCGACGGCCTCCGCGTAGGGCCCCGCGAGCGTCGCCGGATCGACGGCATCGGCGATGGCCTGAAATCCCGCCTCCGTGCTGCCCGACAGGACCATGATCCCGGCGAAGGCATGCACGAGGCCCCAGATCACCCAGAGCCCGGCCGCGATTTTCAGGAGTGTTTTTTCGGTCTGTGTCACGCCGCAGAACTCCCACGCCACTGGTGCCGAACCGCTTGATGCATGCGCGGCAGGCCGATAAGTTGACAAAGTCAAATATGTGAAAGATGGTTGATAAAGTCAACAATATTCCCGCAGGCCCGGATATCGAGATCGCGCGGCTGATCGACCGGATGACGCGGCGCATCCATGCCGCCCTCAATGCCCGCGCGGCGGAGTTCGACCGTCACCGGGTCGGACCTGCGGGGGGCATTCTGCTGCTGACGCTGGCCGATCACGAACCCGCGCGCCTTCAAGATCTTGTGCGGCTGATGTCCCGCGACAAGGGCCAGATTACGCGCGGCGTCCAGGCGCTGGAGCGCAAGGGCCTGATCGCGCGACGGGACCATGCGGAGGATGCGCGCGTGTCGCTCCTCGAACTGACGGACGAGGGTCGGACGACCGTGGGGGAGCTTCAACGGGCGGTGGCGGACGCGCTCGACGGCATTCTGGCGCCGCTTTCGGCCCCGGACCGGGCGCAGCTCAAGGCGATTCTGGCGAAGCTTTGAGCCGGCGGGCTAGTCCGCCACCAGCATATAGCCCGCGCCGCGCACCGTCTGGAGATAGCGCGGCTGTTTCGGGTCGGCCTCGATCTTGCGGCGGAGCCGGGTGATCTGCACATCGACCGCGCGTTCCTGTGCCTGACCCTTGTCGCGGCCCAGATCCTCCACCAGTTTCGTCCGGCTCAGCGCCTCGCCCGTGTTGGCCGAAAAGATCCGCATCAGCTGGCTCTCGGTCGCGGTCAGCCGCACCAGTTCCTCACCCGCCCACATCTCGCCGCGTTCCACGTCGTAGCGCACCGGGCCGAGATTGAGCACCTTGACGGGCGCATCGCCCGGCGGCGGCGGCACCCGGCGCAGGACCGCATTGATCCTGAGCAGCAGCTCCTTGGGTTCGAACGGTTTGGCCAGATAATCGTCGGCGCCGGCCTCCAGCCCGCGGATGCGGTCGGCGGTGTCGCCCTTGGCCGTCAGGAGCAGGATCGGCGTCGCGATGCCTTCGCGCAGGCTCGCCGTCAGTTCGACCCCGTCTTCCCCAGGCATCATCACGTCGAGCACGATCATGTCGAATTCCAGCCCGCCCAGCAGCCGCCGTGCCTGGGCCGCATCCCGTGCCGCGCTGACCAGAAACCCGTTGCGTACAAGGAATTTCTGCAAGAGTTCCCGGATGCGGTCGTCATCGTCGACGATCAGCAGATGGGCGTCGGGCGCCTCGGGCATGATGACACCGGCCTCAGCCATGGAAATGCGCCCGCATGTCGGCATCCATGATCTGTTCCAGCACCTGGCGGAAGCCGCGCACGGCCTCCGGCCCCGCGGCACGGTAGGCCGCGCGCATCCGGCGGCGCTGGGCCTCGGACAGGCGCCGCTCCAGCGCCGCGCCGCTTTCGGTCAGATAGAGGTTGCGTTCGCGTTTGTCGCGCCGGCCGACCCGGCTGTCCACCAGCCCGTCCGCGATCAGCGTCCGCAGCACCCGGTTCAGCGACTGTTTCGTGACGCCCAGAATCGACAGAAGATTGTTCACGGTCGTCCCCGGACTGCGCTGGATGAAATGCAAGGCGCGGTGATGGGCGCGTCCATAGGAATACTCCTCCAGCAACCGGTCGGGATCCGCGGTAAAGCCGCGATAGGCAAAGAACATCGCCTCGATCCCCTTGCGCAACTGCTCATCCGTCAGAAAAAGCAGACTTTCGCCATCGGTGCTAGAGCCCGCGCGCCCGTCGGCCATGTCACATTCCTCTCAACTCATATGCTTGCTGTATTTTACGTCAGTGTTGTTGACTTTCCAAGTGCGGACTGATAGCCCGCTGCCGGAGTTTGCGCAATATTCCGTCCGAAGCGGACCTAACCGCGCAATTTTCGTAAATCTTGCTACGGCTTGCAAAAGGGGAATGACCATGGCCGGGGGGTATGACGATCGGGACGGAATGATCTGGCTCGACGGGGCGATGGTGCCCTGGCGCGATGCCAAGGTGCATATCCTGAGCCACGCGATGCATTACGCGTCCTCGGTCTTCGAGGGCGAGCGCGCCTATGGCGGCAACATCTTCGAATCCGTGCGCCATTCCAAGCGCCTGCTGCGCTCCGGCGATCTCGTAGATATCGACATCCCCTGGAACGTCGCCCAGATCGAGGCCGCCAAGGCCGAGGTCATGGCCGCCAACGGGCTCTCGGACGCCTATATCCGCGTCGTCGCCTGGCGCGGCTCGGGCGAAGACATGGGGGTCGCGTCGCAGCGCAACCCGGTCCGCATGGCCGTCGCCGCCTGGGAATGGGGCGCCTATTACGGCGATGCCAAGTTCAAGGGCGCCAAGCTCGACATCTCCAAGTGGAAACGGCCGAGCCCCGAAACCATCCCCTGCCACGCCAAGGCCGCCGGGCTCTACATGATCTGCACCATGTCCAAGCACGCCGCCGAGGCCAAGGGCTGCTCGGACGCGATGATGTTCGACTATCGCGGCTATGTGGCCGAGGCGACGGGCGCCAACATCTTCTTCGTCAAGGATGGAGAGGTGCACACGCCGACCCCCGACTGCTTCCTCAACGGGATCACCCGCCAGACCGTCATCGGCCTGCTGAACGAGCGTCAGATCAAGGTCCATGAGCGCCATATCGACCCCGGAGAGCTCGAAGGGTTCGAGCAGTGCTGGCTGACCGGCACCGCCGCCGAGGTCACGCCCGTGGGCCAGATCGGAGACTATAATTTCGAGGTCGGCGCGCTGGCGCGGGACATCTCGGAAGCCTACGAGGCCCGCGTCCGCGCCTGACCGCCGGGCAGGGGGTGCCAAGAGTATTCCGGCGCCACTGGGACCGTGGCAGCACGGGGCTGTCCACTTTGAAGAGCGGGGCCCGCTCCTCGCAGTGGGGCGGGCGAAGGCTTACCGGCCGTAGCTGTAGACCGCGCAGACCTTGTCGTCGGCGAAACGCGACGGCATGGCCTCGCCGTAGAACACGGTCATCGCTAGGCCGTCATAGGGATCCCGCGACAGCACGATCCAGGTGACGGGCCATCCGCAAAACGAGTTGCCCCGGACAAGCGTGGGATCCGACGGCACGGTGACGCGGTAGATCGCGCCCTCCGCCTCCTCCCCCAGATCGGCCCAGTTCGCGGTTCTGGTCGCCTGGAAGGCCCAGGCGATCTTCTGGCCGTCTTCGAACTCCAGCGCCCTGTCGGTCACGGTGATGTCGCCTGTGATCGACATCGCCGTCTTGCTGACCGCCGGCCATGCCCCGTCCAGCGCAGGTTCGGCGGCATGCCCGATCGTGCAAACCGCGACAAGACAGGCGGCAAGGCTCGAAGATCGTGTCAGGTGCTTCATTTTATTCCCCAAATTTCGCTTTTGAATGAGATGACCCGCCGTTGCAGCGGACATACCGCCACGCGGCGCAACAATTGCCCTGGATGCCTAAGCCATTCCGATCGGCGTCCACAATCCCCATTTGTTTCGCATTCGACGCCAACCGGCACGCCTCTCAGCTTGGCACCCTGTCCCGTCGTGCGCCCCTGTCGCCCTGCACCTCGCGGGCGGATCTGCACCCACGTACTGTGACGCTGACGCTCCAGGCGCAGATCCCGTCGCATGCGCCGCTTGTCCGGCCGCGGCGCGATTGCTACATGCGCCTCACGCCGCGCCCAGCCGCGTGGTGATGGAGTGTTTATGTCAGAGAATGTGGTCCGCCGCTAAGGCCCCACAGACCGGGCCGATCCGAACCTGAGGACCGTTCGCGCGCGATGCCGGACGGCCCCTGCGGTCGTACCCAATCTCCGAGACAGACAATTGAACATCTCAAAACAGGAACAGCGCGTGCTGCACGCGCTGGCGCAGGGCGGCGCCATCCATTTCGAACGCGCGCCCAACGGCAAGATCCGCAAGGTGACCTGCTTCAACCGCGACGGCCATGTGCTGGCCGACTGCACCACCGCGCTCGTCGACCGGCTGAAGAAGCGCCGCTTCATCAGATCCAGCGGCGGCGCGCCCTACCGCGCGACCAGGACCGGCATCCAGGCCGTGCGCGCCCAACTCGACAACCGATAGGAGCTTGCCATGACACAACCCGACATCCGGCCGACCCGGTCCGGCGATATCCCCGGATTGCAGCAGCTCCTCGACGCAACGGGGCTTTTCCCGGGCGAGATGCTGCCCGGGCTTCTGGCGGGGTTCCTGCGCGGGACCCCGTCGGAGATCTGGCTGACCGCTCTGACCGGCGGGGAGCCGGCAGGGCTCTGCCATGCCGCGCCGGAGCCGATGGCCGACGGGACCTGGAACATGCGCGCGCTCGCTGTCCGGCCTGCCGATCAGGGCCGCGGCATCGGCCGGGCGCTCGCGGCCGCGCTCGAAGAGATGCTCCGCGCCCGGCAGCAGCGGCTGATCATCGTCGACACGTCCGGACAGGCCGGTTTCGCCTCGGCCCGCGCCTTCTACGCGTCCTGCGGCTATGGCGAAGTGGCCCGGATCCGCGACTTCTGGGCGTCCGGGGACGACAAGATCACGTTTCGCAAGCGGCTCTAGCTTCGAGGGCACAGCGCCACGTGGGTCGAATGGACCTCCGCAGCTGTCCGCCCACAGAAATGCGCGGCAGACGCGTCTCGTGAAACCTAGGCGGTCAAAGCAGCCTGGCCGGCGCAGGTGCGCCGGCCGTCCGCGCTGTCTTCGTGTTT
>JBCDBB010000060.1:0-21372 GCA_039184415.1 Pseudomonadota bacterium | reverse complement strand
GGACGGCGTGCGTGGTCGTGGCGCTCCCGTGACGAACCTGTCCCATAGTGCCTCCTTCCATTCCAACGAATGGATCACACCATCAAACCGTGGGATCAAACACCTAGCGCACACTCGATGACAACGAAAAAGAATGAGGCTGGACTGGCAGTTCCATTGTTCGGGTCGAAACCGTCCATTTTTTCTTTGTTCGATGATTGACATGGTCGCAATCGGACCGGCGCACGCGAATGTCTCCTCGGAGCTGTTTGTGTCTTCGCTCTGCGCATCACACTGGAATGCACACAGAAGCCTGTGCGTTTATTTGGATTGCTGGTTGCTTGGGCGACGTGCTGCAAAACGCGGCATCGTTTCGGCGAGCGTTCTCCAATAATGGCGCAGTAGCCGGTCTAGCGCCAACACGAAAACTCCCACTTTTCGCTTTTTTACAGCCAGTTAACTCCAGAAGGTCGCGGATCTCCGATCGTGTTTCCTGAAACCCAGGGCGCAATCTCACGGTCTGTAAAAAGCTTGATGTTGACTCAGATCACCTCGATTGTCATTCTCTATGGCAACACAAATGTGCTGATATACAATACAACAGGTGAGGATCGGATGTTCGAGAAACTCTCAAAGGCCGCCGTCGTGGTTGCGGCCATCGCCGTGGCCCCAACGATCGGAGCTGCAGAAAGCGCTACAGTTGAGCAGATCAAGGAGCGTGGGACGCTTCTGTGTTCGGGTCACAACGGGAGCTATTTCGGCTTTGTCGAGGTAAACGATCAGAACGAATGGCGCGGCCTGGATATCGACCTCTGCCGGGCCTTGACGACCGCCATATTGGGAGATCCGACGGCCGTTCAGATTGTGCCGCTCAGCTGGGCGCAGCGCTTTCCAGCCCTGCAGTCGGGAGATGTTGATCTCATCATCAAAGCGACCGGCTGGACCATGGGGCGCGACACCGAACTCGGTCTCCAGTTCAGCCTGCCCTACTTTTTCGGTGGCACACAGTTCATGGCCCATGGCGATCTGGGTGTGACCGAGGCGACCGGGCTCGACGGTGGAACCATCTGCGTAGAGGCCGGCACGACGATCGAGCGGATCGCGGCAAACTACCTGTCCACGCTCGGCGTCGAACACACAATGGTATCCTACGAGAGTGCTGCAGAACTCCGCGCCGCCTATCTG
The DNA here is from genome assembly GCA_039184415.1 of Pseudomonadota bacterium. Classification (GTDB taxonomy): domain Bacteria; phylum Pseudomonadota; class Alphaproteobacteria; order Rhodobacterales; family Rhodobacteraceae; genus JANSYP01. The sequence goes on along the minus strand of JBCDBB010000060.1, from coordinate 20,208 downwards.
GCGAACCGCTGCGATGCCTTCGCCGGTTGGGGTCCGAACCTCGCGGTTCTGCGCGCCACGGAAATCGACAATCCGGACGCCCACATCATTCTGAGCGATCAGCTTTCGTCGGAGCCCATCTCAGCGGCTATGCGCCAGGGCGACGAAGACTTCGTCGATGTCGTCAACTGGATGCTGGCCGCGCTCCTGATCGCGGAAGAAGAGGGGGTCACGGCGGCCAATGTCGAAGAGATGGCAGCCAACCCGCCAAATCCGCGCGTCGCACGGCTTCTCGGTTCGGAACCCGGCATGGGGGAGCGGCTCGGGCTTCGCGACACCTGGGCGCGCGAAATGATCGCCGAGGTCGGCAATTTCGCAGAAATCTATGATCGCAATCTCGGCTCGGAAAGCCCCTACAAGCTCGACCGCGGATTGAACAATCTGTGGAGCCACGGAGGCGTTCTCTACGCTCCGATCCTCGACTAGGCGAACCGCTTTCCTCCCTGGGCCGCTCGATGTGAGTATCGGGCGGCCACCTTTGATCGCAAGGGGCACTTCATGACTTCTGCCATGGCGACAGGCAGCGCCGAAGACCTTCGAGCGCGTGCTAGACTGCGTAAAATCATCATCCAGACTGTGCTCCTGGGCGTCACGATCATCGTGATCTGGGGCGCGGTTCGCAGCGCACAGATCAACCTCACCGCGCTTGGCATCACCAACGGGTTCGGGTTCCTGGAACGTTCGACGGGGTGGGACTACTCCTTTTCCCTCATCGACCGTTCGATCAACGATCCCTACTGGAAGACGCTCCTGATCGGCCTGATGAACACCATGTTCGTGGGCTTCATCTGTATCTTCCTGTCGACCATTTTCGGCTTCATCATCGGGACCGGACGGGACGCGTCAAACTTGGCGATCAAGACCGCGGCGACAGTCTACGTTCAGGTCTTCCGGAACATCCCGCTGATCCTGCAGGCAATCTTTCTGTACGCCGTTCTGATCCACTTCCCCGGTCCTCGGCAAGCCTACACGATAGGTGACGCGATCTTTCTGTCGAACCGGGGCATCAAGCTTCCCGGTCTGAATGTGACCCCCGGCGTGGCCCTGGGGATTCTACTTGTTTCAATTCTTTTGGCGGTCCTTCTGATCATCTGGCGCCGGACAAGCCTGATGAAGGGCCTCATGGCCTGGATCGGTGGCTCGGCCGTCATCGCATTCGCCGCGGCGGTGATGTTCCATCCGGCCGGCGAGAGCCTCTTCTCCATACCGTCGCTCCAAGGGTTGCGCTTTCAGGGTGGTGTCACCGTATCGGTAGAGCTTTGCGCGATGATCGTCGCAATCACCATGTATGGCAGTGCCTACATCGCCGAGGTCGTGCGGGGCGGTCTAAACGAAGTGCCCAAGGGACTTGTGGAAGCTGGTGAAGCGCTTGGTCTGTCGCAAGGAGCGATCTGGAGCCGGATCAAGGTTCCCATGGCGTTGCGTTCCATCGTACCGCCGCTCGGCAATCAGTGGATCTTTATCATGAAGGCGACAACGATAGGCATCGCCATCGGCTTCAGCGATCTTTTCTACATCGTCTCGAACTCGATTACGCAGTCGGGGCAGACGCTAGAATTGATCGCACTTCTGATGGGCGCCTTCCTGCTCGTGAATTTCTCGATCGCGATTTTCACCAACTGGCTGAACAGCCGGCTGCAACTGAAAGCGCACTGACATGGCTGTAACGACCGACATCTCCGCCCCGCCGTCGCGCCTGCACGAACTGATCCATACGGTGAAGCGCCGTGCGTTCCACACAACGACCGACAGTCTGATCTCGGTTATAGTCTTCGGGGTCCTGCTCTATCTGGGCTGGATGATCCTCGACTGGGGCGTCTTCCGCGCAGTCTGGACCGAGGAAAACGTGGTCCTCTGCGAGGCGGCGAATGCCGGCGCCTGCTGGTCGGTGATCGATGCGCGGCACCGTCTGATCCTTTTCGGCCTCTACCCCTATGACCAGCACTGGCGGTCTACGCTGGCCTGCCTCGCGATCATCCTCACGGTGGTTCTGTCCTGCTTCCCCCAGGCCTGGTCCGCGAAACGTCTGGCAACGCTTTGGATCGTGGGCTTCGCAACCTACTACCTCTTGATGGAAGGCAGCCTGCTGGGTCTCCAGCAGGTGACGACCGACGGTTGGGGCGGGTTGTCTCTGACCCTGTTCCTTTTCGCGTCCGTCGTGATCCTGGGCATGCCGATGGGTCTGGGGCTGGCGCTGATGCGGCGTTCCGAGATGCCGGTCGTACGCCTATTTGCGACGCTTCTTATCGATTTCATCCGCTCCCTGCCGCTCCTGACCACACTTTTCACCGCGGCGGTGGTGGTCCCGATCCTGCTGCCGTCCTGGCTGGAAGGGGACAAGATCTGGCGGGTGATCATCGCCTTCGCGCTCTTCTTCGCCTGCTACCAGGCGGAGGTGTTCCGCGGCGGCTTCCAGGCGATCCCCAAGGGACAGTTCGAGGCGGGGATGGCGCTCGGGCTCAGCTATTGGCAGGTCATGTTCCGGATCGTGCTGCCACAGGTATTCCGCCACGCCCTGCCTTCGACCATCAACATGGTCGTGGTGACATTCAAGGAAACCGCAATCGTCATCATCATCGGATTCTTCGATATCCTGGCCTCGGCAAAGGCTGCCTTCGGCACCGGCGAATGGGCGCCCTACTATATCGAGGTCTGGGTATTCGTGGGGGCGATCTACTGGATCTTCCTGTTCTCTCTGGGCCAATACGGCGAGTACCTGAAAGATCGCATGAAGGTGCAGGAGCGTTGAAGGGCGCATGTGCACCCCATCCTGGGTGATCCACGGCACGAGGCCCCGCCACGCGTCTAGCCCCGAATGGCTGTCTTCCGGCCAGACCGCTGATAGAGGGCAACGGCAGCGACGATCACAAGCGCCGCGCCTATGGAGCGCGCGGTCAGTTGATCGCCAAACCAGACCACCCCTAGGATGGCGGCAAACACCATCGCTACATAGTTCGCGAACGAGACGTAGGTTGCGCCGTGGTCGCGCGCGATCCTCAGGTATACGAGCAGCGCCAGGCCCTCGCCAAAGATGATTAATCCGACGGACGACAGATCGAGCGCAACAAGCCGCCATTCGGCGAGGACTCCGGTCGCCGCGCTCCCAATCAAGGCGGTGGTAGCGACGATCAGTGCCTGAGCGTGGGCCACGTGAACCGGACCGGCGATGGGCGGCCAGCGCGTGGCCACGAAGACGGTGTTGAGTGCATAGAGCAGCGGGACACCGAAGGCTGTGACGACCCGCCAAACGCTCAGCGCACCCGACGGATCGGCGCGCGCCGTATCCCACAGGATCGCGACGGCGCCTGCAAACCCCATGGCCACGGAAAGTGCCGGAATTGCGCGCAATTGTTCGCTGCCGACAAGGATCGAAAGTCCCAGCGTGACAAGAGGCATGGTCGCGATGATGACCATGAAAAGGAAGACCGGCAAGTTCGGCGCGACGGCGCTCTCAAGCGCAAATGGCGCGAGAAAGCCGAGCGCGCCGCTGAGCACATAAAAGATGAGAACATCGCGTTTGAATGGCGGCCAGTCGCGGGTCCAGGCGGCGCGTATCGAAAAGAAAACCGCGATACCGAGCGCGGCAACGGCAACGAGCACATAGACCGGAATGCCTGCAAGCCCGGCTGCCTTGATGGCCGACAAACGCACACTCCAGAGAAATCCAAGGAGAACAAGAAGAAGAATCTTCGGCACGGTTTCTGCTCCCGCCACTCACGGCGGCTCTGGCGCCCCGCTTGATCGAATCGTCGAATTGAACGTGCCTTGCTACGACCGCAACCATGGTTGAGGTCAAGAGTCCGATGGGGGCGAATTGCCGGACAGCCACCTCACAATCGGCCAGATCAGTCGGCGCATTGGTGTGCCGATATCGACCCCGCATTTCTACGAACGCAAGGGACTGATGGTCTCCGAGTGCAATGACGCCAATCACCCTTTTTGCCGCCGGTAGCTGCTGCGCCGAATAACGGTCATCAAGGTCGCGCAACGAGCGGACGTCGCGCTCACCGAAACCGCCGACGCGCTGTCGCACCTGCCTAAGGATAGGGTTCCTGTTACTGCCGATTGGGCGAGGCTTGCGAAGCTCTGGCATGTCGACGTCACGGCGCGGATCGAGAGTTTGAGTGCTCTCCGCGACGAGATGGCGATCTGCATCGGATGCGGATGCCTAAGCGTGGCCCGCTGTCCATTCGCGGACCAGGACGACCCCCTCGGACCGGAGGCATCAGTTTCATGCCTCATTTGATTGCTGGAGGCCGGATCGGAGCGCTGTACGCGTCACTCTGAATCAGAGGCCGACCTCTGAGAGCGTTGCTTATCAATCAAAAGCGGTTCGATGCGGGCGCTCTGCCATCTGGCCACTCACGATCGCATCTGGTCGTGCGATTGACTTATCGGACGATTTCACTCGCCCGGCCCTCGGGACCGCTCGGTGACTAGAGTTTATTGACCGGCACTTTCAGCATCATGTTGCCATCTTCATCCTCGGGCACGTCACCGGCGCGCATATTGACCTGGAGGGACGGGATGATGAGCTGCGGCATCTTGAGTTGCGCATCCCGTTCGGTCCTGAACTTCACGAATTCCTCGCGCGTCTTTCCCCCGCCGACATGGATGTTATGCGCCTTTTGCGCACCGATCGTGGTTTCCCAGGAAACGGCCCGGCCACCGGGCCCATAATCGTGGCAGATGAATAGCCGCATCTCGTCGGGCAGGCTCAGGACGCGCTGGATCGAGTCGTAAAGCTGGCCCGCATCGCCGCCGGGGAAATCAGCCCGTGCCGAGCCGCCGTCCGGCATGAAAAGCGTGTCGCCAGCAAATGCCGCATCGCCCATGATATGGACCATGCAGGCGGGCGTGTGGCCCGGCGTGTGAAGCGCAAAACACCTCATTCCACCGACCATGTAGCTGTCACCATCGGCGAAGAGCGCGTCGAACTGGGTGCCGTCGCGCTGAAACTCGGTGCCCTCGTTGAAGATCTTGCCGAACGTGTCCTGCACGGTCTGGACATGCTCGCCGATGCCGATCTTTCCACCGAGCTGCTGCTGGATGTAGGGTGCGCCGGACAAGTGGTCGGCATGGACGTGGGTTTCGATAATCCAGTCCAGCACAAGTCCGTTGGATCTGATGAAAGCGATGACCTCATCGGCGCTCTGGTAACTCAATCGGCCGGCGGCCTGGTCGAACTCCATCACCGGATCGATCACCGCACAGTCTGTACTGCCGGGGTCCTTGACCACATAGGTAATCGTGTTTGATTGCGGATCGAAAAAGCCCGTCACTTGGGGCTTTGTCTTCAGATCGACCTCCGGTGTCATGCGCAGCCCTCCCGCATCGCATTAATCGATGATGACACGCCCTCTTGGACTGTCAAACTCGAATGCCAGAGCGGTCTCACCTTCGATGATCTCCGCCAGATGTCCGATCTGAAGAATGTCGAACAGCCCCTTGGTCCGCGCCGGTTCCGGTGTGGAAACCAGGACCCGGTTAAGGCGCACCCCCAAGTCCTGCTGTGCAGTCGACGGGTGAGGGCCGGGTGACCACTCGATGAAGGCCGGTAACAGCGCGCCTTCGGGCAGATGACCGTCAGCGGGGACGGTCAGGCGCCAGGACCGGTCGCCGCGCTGGAAAGGTACGACCTCGCCCAGATCGACCGGGCTGGCTGCGATCACACCGTCGAGATCGTCGGTGTTCACCACCCAGCACAAAGCACGCGGACGCTCCGCCAGCCGGATACGGGTGGCCGGATCGTCAAAGGAAAACCAACGCACACGCCCTGGGTCCGGGGCCTCGGGGTCGATGGCGATCAATTCGAAGAAGCTTTCGTTGCCGACCTGCATGACACAGTTATGGGTGCTCATGGCGGCATGTTTAGAGCCCGCAGGCACGGACACGCCAAGCGCTTCCTCCATCGCGGCAACGCCTTGGGCCAGGTCAGCGGCGCCAATGGCCAGATGGTCGATACGGTTTTCCATGGGGCTCACTTAGGCAGTGTTGAGGTGGGGTAGAGCGTCGGCGAGATCGGCCTTGAGATTGTCGAGATCTTCAAAGCCGATATTGAAGCGCACCAGCTGGCCCGGTTCGTCCCAAGCGGTGGCGGTCCGAACGGGCTTGACTGGCAGCACGAGGCTTTCGAATCCGCCCCAAGACACGCCAATGCCAAAATGGTGGAGTGCGTCGACAAACGCGCGGATCTGGTCGTCGGAGCAAGGATGAAAGACCACGCCAAAGAGCCCGGCCGCGCCGGTGAAGTCGCGCTGCCAATGCGCCTGGCCCGGACAACTCGGCAGGGCTGGATGCAACACCGTCTTCACCTGATGTTGCTCGGCAAACCAATCGGCCATGTCGCGCCCTGCCCGGTCCACATGCGCCATGCGCATCTTCAGCGTGCGCAGGCCGCGTAGCGCCAGCATGATCTCCTGCCCGCCAACCTTGTCCCCGATCTGCATCACCGCCTTGCGGATCGGAGCTGCATAGCTGCCCCTTGTGGCGATCACGCCAAGCATCGCATCGGAATGTCCCGAGATGTATTTGCTGCCCGAGTAGACGAGGATATCGACGCCAAGGGACAGAGGTTGGCAATGGATCGGCGTGATCCAGGTGGAGTCGAGGATCGAGGGAATGCCCGCCGCCCGTGCCGCCGCGGATATAGCGGGAATGTCAGGCATCTCGAAGGTCCCTGAACCGGGCGCTTCGAACAGTACCGCACAGGTTTCGGGGCGGATCAGACCGGCGAGGTCACCGCCGATCATCGGGTCGAAATACTCCACGACAACGCCCTGCTGCGTCAACAACCCGTCACAGAAGGCACGGGTGTTACCGTAGATATTGTCCGCGACCAGCAGGTGCCTGCCCGGTCGCGTCAGTGCCATGAGCGTCATCGTGATCGCGGCGACGCCGGAGGAAGTGAGCGTCACATTCTCCGCCCCTTCAAGCCGGGCGATCATGCCCTCCAGCTTGTAGACGGAGGCGTTCCCATAGCGGCAATAGTATAGCGTTCCGCTCTCATATCGCGCATCGCGGGCGGCCTCGAAGGCAGCAAGCGTATCGAACACCATGGTCGAGCCGAGCTCGACAGGCATGTTAACGTGGCGGCCTTCGGTGCGCTCGGGTCGCCCGTCTTGAACCAGAATGTCTGCTATCGGGCTGGGCGTCTGGGGCACGAAGCCGTAGTCCTCAATCATTGCGGTAAGAGGATGACACCCCTGATGGAACGTGTCAATATTCAGAAATACTGTGCTGCATAACAGAACAAGGAGCGATGATTGTGTCTCGCGGACGGTTGACGGCCAGCCACTGGGGTCCTGGGCTGGCGATGGTGCAAGATGGGCGACTGGTTTCTGTCGCGCCACATCCGGAGGATCCCGAACCGTCGAGAATCAATGAGAACATCGCCAGCAGCCTGAACGGACGCGCGCGGGTGCTGCGCCCTGCCGTCCGGGCGGGGTGGCTTGAGAATGGGCCCGGCGGCGGTCAGCGCGGGCGTGATGAGTTCGTCGAGATCCCCTGGGACGAAGCGCTCGATCTTGTCGCAGACGAGTTTTCCCGCATTCGGAACAGCTATGGCAATGGCGCGATTTTCGGCGGTTCCTACGGTTGGTCGAGCGCCGGGCGCGTTCACCATGCGCAGAGCCAGTTGAAGCGGTTCCTGAACAGCCAGGGTGGCTTCGTCCGTTCGGAGGGCAATTACAGCTACAACGCCGCGCTGGTACTGATGCCTCACATCGTCGGCCCCTACCGGGCCCATGTCGCCCAGGCCACGAGATGGACCGTGATCGCCAAACAAAGCGAACTTGTCGTGATGTTCGGCGGCATGGCAGCCCGCAACACGCAAGTGAGCGATGGCGGCGTATCTAAACACCGAATGATGGAAAATCTCCGCACCTGCGTCGAGGCCGGCGTTCAATTCGTGAACCTGAGCCCGCTCCGGAGCGACGCGGCGGACGAACTGGGCGCGGAGTGGCTGCCACCGCGGCCCGGCACCGATACGGCCGTGATGATGGGCATCGCCCACACACTGCTGGTCGAAGGTTTGTACGATGAGGAGTTTGTGGAGCGCTACACAACCGGCTTCGCCTGGGTGGAGCGCTATCTGCTCGGTCAGGGCGAGGACGAGCAGGTCAAGGATGCCGTATGGGCGGCATCGCTTTCAGACATTCCGGCGGACCGTATCCGTAGTCTCGCTCGCGAAATGGCAGCCAAACGCACGATGATCGCCTGTGCTGCTGGGCTGCAGCGCGCGGACTTCGGCGAGCAACCACTCTGGATGACCGTGACCCTTGCCGCCATGCTCGGACAGGTCGGGCTGCCTGGCGGCGGCTATACCATCGGCTACGGTGTCAACGCGAACATCGGCAATGTGGAGCGCCCGTTTCGCTGGGGAGCGATGCCCCAAGGCCGCAACGAGGTGACGGACTTCATTCCCGTTGCGATGGTCTCTGAGATGCTGCTGAACCCCGGCTCCACCTACCGCTACAATGGCGAGACACGAGTCTTCCCGGAAATCAAACTGGTCTGGTGGGCGGGGGGCAATCCCTTCCACCACCATCAGGACCTGAACCGGTTGCACCAGGCCTTTCAACGCCCCGAGACCGTAATCGTCAATGAAATCAACTGGACAGCCACCGCGCGCCATGCCGACATCGTGCTACCCGTCGCGGCACCCCAGGAACGCATGGATTTCTGCGCCGGCAAGTCCGACAACGCGCTGATCCCTATGCCCGCGCTCGCCGGTCCACCGGGCGAGGCGCGGGTCGAGTACGATATCTACACGGCCCTCACCCGGCGGCTCGGCAACACCGATACGTTCACCGAAGGCCTTGATGCGGAAGGCTGGACGAGGCGGGTCTGGGAACAAACACAAAGCGCGGCGCAGGCTTGGGGCGCTACCCTCCCCGACTGGGATAGGTTCATTGAGGGCGACATCGTCAGCCTGCCCGACCCTTCACCGGATCAGGTGTTTCTGGCAGATTTCCGTGCGGATCCGGACGCCAATCCATTGCCGACCCCAAGCGGACGGATTGAGCTCTACTCATCACGCATCGCCAGCTTCGGGCTTTCCGATTGCCCTGGACATGCCACCTGGTTTCCACCGCGCGATCTGAGGGCAGGCTCGGGCGATCTTTATCTGATTTCAGGCCAACCCGGCACGCGCCTGCATTCACAACTCGACAATGGCGACTACAGTCTCAGCCAGAAGATCCAGGGCCGGGAGCCCGTGCTGATTCATCCCGAGGATGCCGCGGCTCGGGGTGTCATGGACGGAGACGTCGTGGAGCTGCGCAACCCGCGAGGTCGCGCATTGGCCGGAGCGCGTGTCACCGACGCGGTCAAGCGGGGCTGCGTTTTTCTGTGGACCGGCGCCTGGTACGATCCCGACTACGATGCCCCCCAGAACCGTGATCGCCATGGCAATCCTAACGTGCTGACCCACGATCTGCGCACATCGAGCCTCGCCCAGGCCCCAGCCTCTCATTCTGTAATGGTGGACCTCGCGAGGTTCGACGGCCCCCTGCCCCCGGTCGAAGCGCATGATCCACCACGCTTCAAACCCCAGACATGTTCTGATATGTGAAACGAAACTGCTTAAGGGCTCAGAATGCTAGATCAATCCAAGACGCCTCGGGTCGACAGTACGCTCTCCAAAGGGCTGGCGATCTTGGAGAATCTCGCCGCATCGCGAACAGGCAAGGGCGTGACGGAGCTTTCGCGGGAGCTCGATCTTACAAAATCGAACACGTTTCGCCTTCTGCAAACTCTCACGACGCTTGGCTATGTGAAGCATCTGGAGGACAAGTCCTATGCCGCGACGCTCAAGACCTGGCAGGTCGGGCGGGCGCTGGTCGAAAACCTCAATCTGCGCGAACTGGCTGCGCCAGAGCTGACCTATCTCAGCAAGGAAACCGGCGAGACGATCTATCTGGCGGTGCCCGAAGATCTCTCAGTGATCTATATCGACAAGATCGACAGCCAGAAGCCGATCCGGTCATGGAATGCCGTCGGAGGCTCGGCCCCGATCCATTGCGTCGGCACCGGCAAGGCTATCCTGGCTGCGAATTACGACAAACTGAGAAGCCAACTGGCGGGCAAGCTGACACGCCACACGGACCGTACCCTGACGAATCTCGACAAGCTCGACGCCGATATCGCGGCAACGACGAAGCGCGGTTACGCCATCGATACGGGCGAATTCCGGGAACGCATCCTGAGCTTCGGCGCGGCGATCGCCTTGCCCGACGGGGTCGCGGTGGCCGCACTCGGGATCTCGCTGCCGGACATCAACCTTGCGGACGGCGACGAGGACAAGCTTGGATCCCTCGTCAGCCACGCCGCGGCCAGCGTATCGCAGAAGCTTGGCCGCGGTTAAGCGCCTAGGCTAGCCCTTTTTCTCCGGCATCTCGACGGGCCCGCCCTGTTTGACCCAGCTCGTAAAGCCGTCTTTCAGATGCGCTGCGTCGAACCCCATATCCTGAAGCGTGGCGACCGTCAGCGCCGAGCGCCAGCCCGAAGCACAATGAAACACATAGGTTTTTCCTTCCTGGGCAAAGACGTCCTTGTGATAGGGGCTGTCGGGATCGACCCAGAACTCGACCATGCCGCGAGGCGCATGAACACTGCCTGGGATCTGACCGGTACGCTGCCGCTCACGCACATCGCGAACATCGACGACCACGAGCTCCGGGTCATTGAGGCGTGAGATCAGATCCTCCGTTTCAATCTCTTCTATCCGCGCGCGTCCTTCGGCCACCATCTGGGCCGCGGTCTTTTTCAGTTTGGCCATGCATTGCCTTTTGTGCTGTTATTTGGAACATACTTTTCAAATATTGACACGATGATTGGCTGGGTGCAACATCTGCGCGACAGACAGCCAAATGATCACGACAGGGATTCGAACCGGGAATGACAGTCGAAGCGCCGATCTCTCTCTGGGATGCCTCCGCGCAAGAGCCCGACTATGCGGCGCCGATGATCCAGGAGGCCGAGGTTGATGTGGCAATCGTCGGCGGCGGCTTCACAGGACTGTCGACGGCACTACACTGCGCCGAAAAGGGTCTGTCGGCCCATGTGCTCGAGGCCAAACAGATCGGGTATGGTGGCTCTGGACGGAATGTCGGGCTCGTCAACGCGGGCATCTGGCACCCGCCCGCAGCGGTGCGCAAAAAGCTGGGGCCGGTCTATGGGCCGCGCTTCGTCGAGCGTTTCGGCGAAGGCCCGAATTACGTGTTCTCTCTGATCGAGAAACATCAAATCCGCTGCGAGGTGACAAAGACCGGAACCATCCATGCCGCCCACGCGCCAAAGGGGTTCGAGGACCTGCGCGCCCGTCACGATGAATGGCAGAGGCTCGGCGCGCCTGTTGATCTTCTCGACCGCGATCAGGTCGCCGAGGCGACGGGGACATCGGTGTTCCATGGTGGGTTGCTGGATCAGCGGGCAGGCACGATCAACCCGATGGGCTACTGCCGGGGTCTGGCCAGGGCCGCCGTCGCTGCAGGGGCAGTGATCAGCACGGGCGTCACGGTCTCCAAGCTACGGCGAGACGGGCAAGGCTGGATCGTCGAAACCGACAGCGGCGTCGTCAAATCGAAGTCCGTTGTGCTCGGTACCAACGCCTATACAGATGATCTCTGGCCGGATCTGAAGCGCGTCTTTACGATGATCCACTATTTTCAGCTTGCGACGAAACCCCTGGACGCTCGTGTGAAAGACATTCTGCCGGGCCGTCAGGGGCTTTGGGATACCGGTCAGATCATGTTCTCGCTGCGCAGGGATATGTTCGACCGCCTTGTGATCGGCTCCATGGGCCGGGTTGTGGGCGACGCCGACCGCGGCCTGTCTCATCGTTGGGCCACAAAACAGCTGGCGCGCCTGTTTCCGTCGCTCGGGTCCGTGGAGTTCGAAGATGCCTGGCACGGTCAGATCGCGATGACACCTGACCATCTCCCGCGCATTTATCAGCTGGACGACAAGCTCTACACCCCGATCGGCTACAATGGCCGCGGGATCACGACGGGCACGCTATTAGGACAGGCGATTTCCGGTCTGCTGACCGGTATGGATCCCGATGAGTTGCCCCTGCCAATCACCGATATCCAAACGGTGCGATCTGCCCCGATCATGTCCCGGCTGTACCAGACCGCCTTTACGGCGAACCAGTTCCTGAAGAGTATCTAGGCGACAATGGCTTCCCAAGACATCCGCGTCGGCGTCGATATCGGCGGAACATTTACCGATGTTGCCCTCGCCTATCCCGGCGGGATGGAAACGACCAAAGTTCTGACCAACTACACGCAGCCCGAACAGGCGATCATTGACGGGATCACCGAAGCGGCACAAAACGCCGGTGTAGCGCTCGGTGACATCCGTCAGGTGATCCACGGAACCACCCTGGTGACCAATGCGCTGATCGAACGCCGCGGCGCGAGGACGGCCTTCATCACGACCGAGGGCTTTCGGGATGTGATAGAAATGCGCTCGGAAAACCGGTTCGAGCAATATGACCTGAACCTCGAACTCCCCAAGCCGCTGATCCCGCGCGAACACCGGTTCACACTGAACGAACGTATGGGACCCAATGGCGAGGTACTGCTCGCGATGGATCCAGACGAAGCGGATGCCATGGCGGCCCGCGTGCTGGACGGTGGTTTCGAGGCGGTCGCGGTCGGGCTGATGCACGCCTACGCCAATGATGCCCATGAGCGCATGATGGAGGCTTCACTGCGCAGGGCTGCGCCTGACCTGTCGATCTCGATCTCGTCGGTGATCTCGCCCCAGATGCGCGAACTGCCGCGCTTCAACACCGTGATCGCGAATGCCTATGTTCAGCCCCAGGTGGCTGACTACCTGGGCCGTCTGGTGGCCCGTCTGAAGGAGACCGGCCTCAACGCCCCCGTCTTCATGCTCCATTCCGGCGGCGGGCTGATCTCGGTCGAGACCGCAGCCGAACAGCCCGTCCGCTTGCTGGAATCCGGGCCCGCGGGTGGCGCGATCTTTGCCGCGGACTTCGCCCGCGCCCATGGTCTGGACAAGGTGTTGAGCTTCGACATGGGGGGTACGACGGCAAAGATCTGCCTGATCGAAGACGGCACGCCCAAGACCGCGAACACCTTCGAAGTCGCCCGGACCTACCGATTCAAGAAGGGTTCCGGCATGACTGTGTCAACGCCGGTGGTCGAGATGGTGGAAATCGGGGCCGGCGGCGGCTCAATCGCATCTGTCGACGCGATGGGACGGCTGCAGGTGGGGCCGCGTTCTGCGGCGTCGGAACCCGGCCCAGCCTGCTACGGACGCGGCGGGACCGAGCCGACGGTAACCGATGCCAACCTGCTACTGGGCCGGTTGGATCCCGACAATTTCGCCGGCGGTTCAATCAAACTGCAGCCGGATGCCTCGACGCGAGCCGCTTACACACTGAACCTGTCGGCCCACGACGCAGCCTTTGGCATCACCGAAATGGTCGATGAGAACATGGCCAACGCAGCGCGGGTTCATACGGTGGAAAACGGCCGCGATATCGAGCATTTCGCGATGATCGCCTTTGGCGGCGGCGCGCCGCTCCATGCCTGTCGCCTCTGCGAGAAACTCGGCATCGAAGAGCTGATCATCCCCCCCGGTGCCGGCGTCGGATCCGCCATAGGGTTCCTCAAGGCTCCGTTCAGTTTCGAGGCGACCCGTGGCCTCTTCCAGCGGCTCGATAACTTCGATCCGGCGACCGTGAATGCGGCGCTGCAAGAGATGGAGTCCGAGGCCCATGAGTTCGTCAATGAAGGCGCAATGGACGCCGAACGAACGACGCGCCTGACCGCGCTGATGCGTTACTCTGGACAAGGATGGGAAATCCCCGTGAGCCTGCCCCACCGGTGCTTCACCCCGGCGGATCTGCCGATGATCCAGGAGGCGTTCGAAGGGGCTTATCGCACGCTCTTCGGCCGGATCATCGAAGGGTTGCCTGTGGAGATCACCAATTGGCTCCTGACCGTCTCGACGGTTCTCCCAGATGTGAAACCCGCGGTTCGTCATGCGTCGGGCAGCGAAGCGCCCGCCGCCCGCACGCGGCAGTTCTTTGACGCGGCACTACGGCGGACCGTCGAAGCGAAGGAAGTTGCGCGGGCAGAACTGACCGCAGGCAAGATGGTCGAGGGGCCGGCCATTGTTGTGGAGACCAACACCTGCACCATCGTGACCTCCGGCTATGCAGTTGTCGGCCAGGGTGACGGTAGCCTGCGACTGATCCGAAAGAGGGCGGCAGCATGACGACTCCGACGCAGATCGACTATCAGATCATGTGGAATCGCCTGATCGCAGTCGTCGAGGAACAGGCGGCGACGCTGATCCGCACCGCGTTCTCCACCTCCGTCCGCGAGGCCGGCGATCTTTCGGCGGGCCTTTTCGATGCGCAGGGGCGGATGATGGCCCAGGCCGTCACCGGGACCCCTGGGCATGTGAATGCGATGGCCGAGAGTGTCACCCATTTCGCGGCGCGGATCGGACCGCAGAACACGTTCGAGGGCGATGTCTTCATCACCAACGATCCCTGGCTCGGCACCGGGCATCTGCATGATTTCACAGTGGTCACGCCGGTGTTCCGAAAGGGCGCGCATATCGGCTATTTCGCCTGCACCGCCCATGTCGTGGATATCGGCGGACGCGGCTTCGGACCGGATGGCACGGAGGTGTTCGAAGAAGGCCTGCTGATCCCGATCACCAAGTTTGCCGAACGCGGGCAGGTCCAGCCGCTTCTGATCGAGCTCATTCGAGCAAATGTGCGCACGCCCGACCAGACCGTGGGCGACATGTACTCGCTCGCCGCCTGCAACGAGGCGGGCGAGCGGCGGCTCCGTGCGATGATGGACGAATTCGGCATTGATGATCTGCAGGGGCTGTCGGATTTCATCATCGACAGCTCGCGCGTGGCGACACGCGAAGCTATCGCCAAGGTGCCCGGCGGGACGTACCGGAACAGCATGCAGGTCGACGGCTATGACGCGCCCGTGCATATGGAAGTTGCGCTGACCGTCAACGGCGACCGGCTGGTCGCGGATTTCCAGGGCACGTCCGGGCCGTCGGGCTTCGGCGTGAATGTGCCCGAGGTCTATACGCGCGCCTACGCCTGTTACGGGCTGAAATGCGCGATCGCACCGCAGGTTCCGAACAATACCGGCTCGCTAGAACCCTTTGAGATCACCGCGCCCGAAGGCTGCATCCTGGCGGCCAAGCGTCCCGCGCCGGTATCCACCCGCCATGTGCTGGGCCATCTTGTACCCGACGTCGTGCTCGGCGCGCTGCACCAGGCGATGCCCGGGGTTGTGCCGGCCGAAGGCGCCTCGTCGCTCTGGAACATCCAGATCTCCGCCCGGCCGTCGGATCCCGAAAGCGGGCTGCCAAACCGTGAGGTGCTCATGTTCAACTCCGGCGGGACCGGGGCACGGCCGGCCCATGACGGGCTTTCGGCCACGGCCTTTCCGTCGGGCGTGTCGACCATGAGCGTCGAGGCGACCGAGCATGTGGGCCCGATCACCGTCTGGCGCAAGGATCTTCGTTCGGGATCCGGCGGCGCCGGCACACAGCGCGGCGGCCTCGGCCAGACCATCGAGATCGAGGCCCGCGAGGGCTATGACTTCTACTTCAACGCCATGTTCGACCGGGTGAAGCACCCCGCGCGCGGCCGCGAAGGTGGCGCAGACGGCGCGCCAGGCAAGGTGGAACTGGCCGATGGTACGGCACTGAACTCCAAAGGTCGGCAATTGATCAGGAACGGCCAGCGCCTGCGGCTGAGCCTTCCGGGTGGCGGAGGTTACGGCGATCCCAAAGCCCGCGAAAGCGATACCGTCGCGCGCGATATCGCCGCCGGATTCATAAGCGCGGCCGAAGCCAGATCGTCCTATGGACATGAAGAATAGGAGCAGGACATGAGTGAAGCACCTCTGGCGCTCGTTACCGGCGGGGCCCAAGGGATCGGCTATGCCTGTGGCGAAGCACTGAAGGACGACGGAATGCGTGTCATCCTGTCGGACATTAACGGCGACGGTGTGAGGGCGGCAGCAGACCGGCTGGGGGCGGTTTCCGGCATGTCCTGCGACATGGGCGATGCCGAGCAGATCCACACCATGTTCGACCGGATTGAAGCCGAATATGGGGCTGTAACCGCTCTGGTGAACAATGCCGGAATCGCCATGCCGGGCGATTTTCTGACCTATGAGCTGGAGAACTTCGAACGGGTCATTGATGTCAACCTGCGCGGGGTCTTCGTCGCGTCGCAGCGCGCGGCGCGCAAGATGGTGGATGAGGGCATCGAAGGCGCGATCGTCAACATGTCCTCGATCAATGCCCAGGTCGCGATCCCGTCAATCCCCGCCTATTGCGCGTCCAAAGGCGGCGTGATGCAGCTCACGAAAGCCATGGCGCTGGCCCTCGCGCCGCACAATATCCGCGTCAATGCGGTCGGTCCGGG
Organism: Pseudomonadota bacterium; assembly: GCA_039184415.1. Classification (GTDB taxonomy): domain Bacteria; phylum Pseudomonadota; class Alphaproteobacteria; order Rhodobacterales; family Rhodobacteraceae; genus JANSYP01. The sequence continues at coordinate 3,719 of JBCDBB010000060.1, read as the reverse complement.
GTCCATCGACACCGAGATGATGGCCGGTGTGAATGCCAACCCCGACGCGATGAAAATGGTTATGTCGCGTACGCCGCTGCAACGCGTGGGCAGTGCGCGGGAGATCGGCGACGTCGTCGCCTTCCTTGCGTCACGCAAGGCCAGCTACATCACCGGCGAAACGATTTATGTCGATGGCGGGCGCATCGGCATGAACTACACCTGCTGAGGGCGTGCGTGTGACGAGGCGATCTGTACAGAGACCGAATGACGCGTACTGGACCGGTGCGGCGATGAGGGTTCGTCCCTGCCGGCGCGCTAATCGGATGCAGCGTGCGCGACAACGGGAAGTGTTCCCGGCCGCCGTCGCGACGAGATCCTTCGCGGCCCAGACCCAGCGCAAGGACAGCAACCCGGCCGGGCGGGTGTAACGGCTATGTCCTATCGTGACACTTACGATGAATGGCGCGCTGATCCCGAAGATTTCTGGATACGGGCGGCCGACGCCATCGACTGGATCATCCCGCCTACGCGCGCCTTCGATCCGGAAATGGGCGCCTATGGCCGTTGGTTTCCCGATGCGACTTGCAACACCTGCTGGAACGCTGTGGATCGCCATGTGGAGGCCGGCCATGGCGCGCGTCAGGCTGTAGTCTATGACAGCCCCGTCACAGGCACTGTCGCACATTTCAGCTTTGCGGACCTGCAGAGCGAGGTCAGCGCGCTTGCCGCGGTGATGCGCGATCATGGTGTCGGCAAAGGCGACCGGGTGATCATCTATATGCCAATGGTGCCCCAGGCGCTCTTTGCCATGCTGGCCTGCTCCCGGCTCGGCGCCGTACATTCGGTCGTCTTTGGAGGGTTCGCTGCCCACGAACTTGCCACCCGGATCAGCGATGCAGAGGCAAAGATGGTAATCTCGGCCTCCTGCGGGATCGAACCCGGACGGATTGTGCATTACAAGCCACTGTTGGACGCGGCTATCGTGCAGAGCGAGGTAAAGCCTGCCCATTGCATCATCCTCCAGCGCGATATGGAGCCGGCGGAACTGCTCCCGGGACGCGATATCGACTATGCCGAAGCGGTCTCCGCGGCGAAGGCAGCAGGACGCAGGACGGACTGCGTCGCGGTCGTTGCAACTGATCCGCTCTACATCCTCTATACGTCCGGCACCACGGGTCAGCCAAAGGGTGTCGTCCGGGACAATGCCGGCCATATGGTCGCGCTGAAATGGAGCATGGAGCACCATTACGGCATCCAGCCAGGAGAGGTTTTCTGGGCCGCCTCAGACGTCGGCTGGGTGGTCGGGCATTCCTACATTTGCTATGGACCGCTTCTCCATGGTTGCGCGACAGTGATCTACGAAGGCAAGCCTGTGGGCACGCCCGATGCCGGGGCGTTCTGGCGGGTGATCCAGGACCACAAGGTCGCCGCGCTCTTCACCGCCCCCACCGCATTTCGCGCGATTAAGAAAGAGGACCCGACCGGCGCGCTGATCGCCGGGTATGACCTCAGCGGTTTCCGCACCCTGTTTCTGGCCGGGGAGCGGTCGGATCCCGCGACCATTCGATGGGCGCAGGAAAAGCTCGACCGCCCGGTGATAGATCACTGGTGGCAGACCGAAACCGGGTGGCCGATGTCGGGCAACCCGGTTGGCCTCGGACAACTGCCGGTCAAACCGGGCTCCCCCGGCGTGCCAATGCCGGGCTATGACATCCGCGTGCTCGATGATGAGGGCCATGAGGTTCCTCCGGGCACACTGGGTAACATCGTTTGCAGACTGCCCCTGCCGCCATCGGGCTTTCCCACACTCTGGAATGCCGAAGACCGGTTTCGCAAAAGCTATCTCGATGAATTCCCCGGATATTATGCAACCTCGGATGCCGGTATTATCGATGAGGATGGCTATGTCTTCATCATGGCCCGCACCGACGACATCATCAACGTGGCCGGCCATAGGCTGAGCACCGGCGCGATGGAGGAGGTGCTGTCCCATCATCCCGATATCGCCGAATGCGCGGTCGTAGGTCAGGCAGATCAGCTCAAGGGCCAGATGCCGCTTGGCTTCTTTGTCACGAACGCTGGCGTGACGCGGGATGCGGGCGAACTGGAGCGCGAACTGGTCAAACTGGTGCGGGACCAGATCGGCGCGGTGGCCGCATTCAAAACCGCTGTGCATGTGGAGCGCCTGCCAAAGACCCGTTCCGGCAAGGTTCTGCGCGGTACGATGCAGAAGATCGCCGATCAGGCAGATTTCAGGATGCCGGCCGCCATCGACGATCCCGCCATCCTGGACGAGATTGCCGAGGCCCTGCGCGCAAGGGAAATCATCACATGATCACTCGGATTGAAACCGACAAGCGAAAGAGCAAGATCGTCATCCACAACGGCGTCGCCTACCTCTGCGGCCAGGTCGGTGCGGGCGAAACGGTGGCGAAGCAGACCGAGGACTGTCTGGCCCGTATCGATGCACTTCTGAAACAGGCGGGATCCGACCGCGAGCATATCCTTCAGGCCGTCATCTGGCTCGCCGACATGGCGGATTTCTCCGAGATGAATGCCGTCTGGGATGCCTGGGTGCCAGAGGGCCACGCGCCCGCGCGCGCCTGCGGAGAAGCCAAGCTCGCACGCGACGTCCTGAAGGTCGAGATCATCATAACGGCGGCTGTGAAGCGCTGAACAGGAGACCATGCCATGACCCCCGCTGTCCAACTCACCAATGTCGAGAAGTATTACGGTGCTTTCCATGCGCTCAAATCGGTCAACCTGACGGTCGAAAAGGGCGAAAAGATCGTCGTTTGCGGCCCGTCGGGCTCGGGCAAATCCACCATGATCCGGACGATCAACCAACTCGAGGAGCACCAATCAGGCGTGATTGAAATCAATGGACACTCGATCTCAGCCGATGATCCCAAGATCGACCAGTTGCGCCAGGATGTCGGGATGGTGTTCCAGCACTTTAACCTGTTCCCTCATCTCACCATTCTGGAAAACTGTACTTTGGCGCCGATGCTGGCACGCAAGGTTGCGCAGGCTGAAGCCGAAGAGACCGCGATGCACTATCTCGAAAAGGTGCAGATCGCCAATCAAGCGCCGAAATACCCAGGCCAGCTTTCGGGCGGGCAGCAGCAGCGCGTGGCCATCGCCCGGGCGCTCTGCATGAAGCCGGAGATCCTGCTATTCGACGAACCAACCTCTGCGCTTGACCCCGAGATGATCGGGGAAGTCCTCGATGTGATGGAGACGCTGGCACGGGAGGGGATGACCATGATCTGCGTGACCCACGAGATGGGCTTTGCGCGCAAGGTCGCCGATCGCGTGATCTTTATGGATGCTGGAGAGATTATAGAGGAGGACGATCCCGAGAGCTTCTTCACCAGTCCCAAGAGCGATCGCACGCGTGCCTTTCTCGAACAGGTGTTGAGCCACTGATCTGTCGTTCTTCCGGCGTGTTTTCGCGAACGTCTCCTCGCAAACGGAAAGTGTCTCGGCCGCAAATCCGGCCGTCGGAATGCTGTCGGGGCGGGCTGCAACTGGACAACGCGCCATCGGGCCCGGCGTTCGCCTATTGCGAAACGTCGAACCGCGAAGCGTCTGATAGCTCGGACCGGCGATGCAATGTAACTCTGCGCGCCGGTTTCAGCCTCCACAATTTTCCGCAATGCACCTGATTGATGCGCGTCAATTCGACGAGCCGCGAACCCGTCATGGTGAGGAACTGAGAGGGACGTTTTCCGAGG
>JBCDBB010000059.1:0-21797 GCA_039184415.1 Pseudomonadota bacterium | reverse complement strand
GTTCCGAGAAGCCCGGAAGCTGGTAAGTGGAGCAGGTGGGTGTGAACGCGCCAGGCAGGGCAAAAAGGATCGTCCGTCTCCCGGCGAAGTAGTCCGCCGTGCTCATGTCCTGCCAGCGATAGGGATTTGGACCGTCAATGGTCTCATCGCGCACCCGTGTGCGGAAGGTCACGCTAGGAAGCCGGAAACCTGTTTTCATGGAGAAACCCTCTTTCCTTGGGGTGGTCGTCCTCGGCGCGCCGGCGCCGAGGTTGGGGAAAATGGCGCGGAAGGTATCTGCGCGCCGCTGCAAGAAACGATGTCTGCCGCCATTGCAGGAAGCGTCGGAGTGGCTGGCCGTCCTGGGTGAGTGAGAGATGTCAAAGCGGAGCGGAATACGAGGCTCGCCATGGGAAGTCTTCCTTTGAACTCAGGGTGGGGCAGGGTGCCCTCACCAATTGCGAGACGAACAGATGTCGCGCCGCGGCTTGCTACCTTTGAAAAGCAAGCGTCATGCCAAGGAAAAAGTTATTAAAAACAGATAGCTGATCCGACGTAAGAAGAGGATTGTCCAAAATTCGACAACCCTGCACATTTGCTGTCGGAAATCCGCGGCCTCAGGCCACCGCAGATTGCACGCGCCGCGCATAGGACGACGCGATGCCGAGCACGCCCCGGAATTTTGCGACCGTGCGCCGAGCGATGGTCACGCCTTCCTTGGCTGCCAGCGCGGCGATGGCGGTATCGCTGAGCGGTTTGGTGGTGTCCTCAGCGCTGACGATGCGCTCTACGACCTTCAGAACTGCCTGCTGCGAATGCTCCATCCCGTCCTGGCCCGTGGGGAATGACCGGCTGAAGAAGGATTTGAGCGGCAGCGCTCCCATGGGTGTGTCGATCATCCGCCCGGCGATCGCGCGGCTGATCGTGCTTGGGTGCAGCTCAACGACCTCTCCGATATCGGCCAGGGACAGCGGGCGCAACGCGCCCGAGCCGCCTTCCAAAAAGGCGCCCTGACGCGAGATGATCGCCGTCGCTGTTTGCAACAGGGTGGTTTGTCGCCGGATCAGCGCGCTGGTGAGCCAACGGGCCTCGGACAATGCCCGGGTGCGATAGGCTCGCGCCTCAGCATGGCTGCGATCAAGCGGCGGCATGGCCTTGTCCGTGATGGCGATGGACGGAAGGTTCGACCGGTTCAGTTCTACCGTCCAGCCGTCTGCCGTACGGGTCGCGGTCAGATCCGGTGGGAAGACGGGCGGGCGATCGTCGAGAAAGCTCTGACCGGGCTTGGGGTCGAACTGCTTGAGGATGGCGATGATCTCCGGCAGGTCACCAATTTCACAATCGCAGAGCTCGGCAAGTTCGCGGCGACGTCCGTCTGCCAGCAGCGGCAGGTTTTCAATCAGGGCTTCGAGCTCCCATGTCAGGACCCCGCGATCCTCGGCCTGCAAGCGCAGGCATTCCGCAAGCGAACCGGCAAAGAGCCCAGCAGGTTCGAACGCCTTCATCTGGCTTAAAACGGCGTCCGCCAGTCCTGACGATACCTGGCAGGACAGCGCGATGACGCAGGGATCCGTCGTCATCCAGCCGCTCGGTTCCAACGCCTCCAGAAAGCCAAAGGCGACACGGCGCTCCTTGGGGTCGTCGAAAGCAAGCTCGATCTGATCAGCGACATGGGAATAGAGGCTTGGGCTGTCCGATCGCAGCGCCGCGATCTGGTCGAAATCCTCGCCTCCGGCGCCGCCCGCACCGGACGGAAGCCGGAGTTCGATACACGGGTTTTCCTGCGCCTTTTCAGTTAGGTAATCGGTGAGGTCACTGTTGCTCATCTGCAGAACGCGCAGGCTGGCCAGCATCCGCTGCGTCATCGCCAGTGTGGTTCTGGTCTGAAAGGACTGTATGAGCTCCAATGTCCTTACCTTTCTAAATGCACGGGCGGCACAGCTTTCTTATACCGCCAATTTTAGACCGCGTGACTGTGCGTTATGGCCACCTCCGAACGGATGGGGCTGGTGCGAGACATCGGCCACGACGCCGTCCTTAAGTGCCACGACGAAACTCGCCAATCGCCGGATCTCTTCCGGAGCGTGGCCGATATAGATCATTGGTGTCCCGGAACGGTCGCGGAGCGCTTCCAGAAGCTGCAGCACCTCTTCGCGAAGCGCCGGATCAAGGGCAGAGACGGGCTCATCCAGCAACAACAGGCGCGGTTGGGCCAGCAGTGCCCGGCCAATGGCGACCCGTTGTCGTTCTCCTCCGGACAAATGCCCCGGACGCCTGTCGAGCAGAGGACCGAGTTTCAGAGTGCCCACGAGTTCCCCAAAGAACGCCCCTGGTTGCGCCGGGGTGGCGAAGAGCAGATTGCGCCGGACCGTCATGTGGGGAAAGAGCAGCCCGTCCTGAAACACCAGACCGATGCCGCGCCGCGCTGGCGGAACATTGATCCCACGGCCGGAGTCAAACAGCGTTTGTCCGGCGATACGGATCACACCCTGATCCGGCACTGTATGTCCGGCCAGCAGCGCGAAGAGAGAGCTTTTCCCCGAGCCTGAGGGCCCGATGAGCCCGCTCACGCCGGTCGAGGGCAGAACGGTCTCCAGATCGAGCGTGAAATCGCCCTGGCGCTTGAAAACCCTGATCTCGATCATGCGCGGCGCTTCCATACCAGATGTCGGGAAATCATCTCGGAGGCGAGGAGCGCTGCGCCGGCCAGCAAAACCGACAACAGACAAAGGCGCGCGGCGGCGGCGTCCGAGCCCGGGATCTGCGTCACCGAGTAGAGCGCGAGGGGCAGGGTCTGGGTACGGCCCGGTATATTCGCGGCCAGAGTGATCGTTGCGCCGAACTCCCCCACCGCCCGGGCGAAGGCGAGCGTCGTGCCGGTGAGGATGCCGGGTGTGAGGAGCGGCAGGGTGACGCCTGCAAAAACGCGCAGCTCGCTGGCGCCGAGGCTGCGCGCTGCGGACTCCAGCCGCCGGTCGGCGGCTTCGGCCGACTGTCGTATTGCGCGCAACATCAGTGGAAAGGAGACAACGGCACAGGCGATAACCACGGCAGTGGTCGTGAAGGGAATGCGCAGACCGAAAAGCTCCCGGAACGGCGCGCCGATGAGCCCGTTTTGACCCAGAAGGACCAGCAGCAGATAGCCTGTGACCACCGGCGGCAGAACCAGCGGCAAGTGGAGGAGGGCATTCAGAAGATCATGTCCTGGAAAGCTCTTGCGGGCGAGCAGGAGGCCGAAAAAGAGTGCGAGGGGAAGCGAAAACAGCACTGCTAGCACCGATGCCCGGAGACTCAGGCCAAGCGCCAGCCACTCCATTTCCGTAAGTCCGAGGTTCACAACCCGTCCTCGGATGCCGTCGCGAAGCCGGCGGCTGCGAAATGGCTCTGGCCCTGGGCCCCGGTGAGGAACTCGATCAGGGCATTTGCCGTCTCGGGCGCCGAGCCCTGAGCCACGGGGGCGATCAGATAATGGATCGGGGCATGGGTCCGTTCCGGAATCTCCGACGCGATCACGATCCCCTCCACGCCCGTGGCGTCGCTGCGATAGACAAGGCCGAGACCTGCCTCACCGCGGGCGACCGTGGCCACTGTCGCCAGGGTATTCCGGGTCGGCAGCAGTGCCGGAAGCACCGCGGACCACAGACCAAGCGAAGTCAGCGCCTCGCGCCCATATTGCCCGACGGGCGCCACAGCTGGATCGGCGACGGCGAAATGGTCTCCCGAAAGCCGCGATGTCAGCTCAGGCGCGGTGAGAGCAACTTTTTCGGCGGTTTGGGGCGCGATCAGCACCAGCCGGTTTGAAGCGAGGACACGCACAGAGGCGGCTTCCACGATCGCCTGATCGACCAGATACTGCATCCAGTGAGGGTTCGCGCTCACGAACAGGTCCGCCGGCGCGCCCTGAGCAATCTGCCGTGCAATGGCGCCCGAAGCCCCGTAGGACACAACGACATCCTGTTCGGCGCCCTCGATCGCGGCGTCGAGCGGCGCGCGGGTGGAGGCGGCAGCGAACACCACCGCCTCCGCATTGGCGATACGTGCCGGAACCAGGGACAACAGAACCAGAGCGACGCGTATCCAGTTGCCCAGACAGCGGAATGACCAGGCCAAAGGCGTGATGCGAACATGCATTCGGGAAGAGGCCTGCAGCACCACTCAGGAGGAGGCCATGCTGATCTGGTCTATGCTCACAAAGCGCTGCGCCTGTTCGGCGGCCTTGTCGGTGAAGACCTTGAAGACCTTTTCCTCTAGGGGCGAGGACTCGACGAAATCGAGGTAAGCGCGCTTCAGATGGTGCCGGGTGGCTAGAAAGATCGCCTCTTCATCGGCCTGGTTGAAATCCTCGTCGCGCAGATACTGGCCCAGCCGCTTCATGATGTGCAGCCGCGCAATGTTCAGAACACGCTGCTCGAAAGGCAGCAGCAGGTAGGTGAAGATGTCCTCCGCCGAGGATAGGCTGGAAATATGTGCGATTACGCCGTTTTCTTCGTAGTTCTGGCTCATCTCTCTCTCCTTGAGATTAGTGGGTGCAGGTGGCTGTCGGTGGCTTCTTTTCAGTGCTCGCAGGGGGCAAGGGGCCCTGGCGCGCGTTGAGGCGTGCTTCCAGAAAGGCCACGCGATCAACTAGGCGCGCCAATGCACGGCCTACCGGATCGGGCATCAGGTGATGGTCGAGATTGATGCGCAACGTATCGCGGGACGGTTTCCTGTCCGTTCGGACGATGCGGGCAGGGATCCCGACCACGGTCATGTCCGCGGGCACATCATCGATGACGACCGAGTTCGCGCCGACACGGACGCGCGCCTCGAGCACGACTGGGCCGAGGATCTTTGCGCCGGCGCCGACCACGACGTCGTCGCCAAGGGTGGGATGCCGCTTGCCGGGCGACCAAGAGACGCCGCCGAGGGTCACGCCATGGTAGAGCGTTACATTCGCCCCGACCTCCGCAGTCTCTCCGATCACAACGCCGGTGCCGTGGTCGATGAAGAAGCCCGGCCCGATGGTCGCGCCGGGATGGATATCGATCGCGGTGAAAGCCCGCGCGAGATAGGAGATGAGCCGCGCGGCAAAACGGATGTTCCGCCGCCAGAGCCCGTTGGCCACGCGGTGTGCGACGATGGCATGCAGGCCGGGATAGCAAAGCGCCGCTTCCAGCCGGCCACGTGCGGCCGGGTCGCGTTCGTGGATCGCGGTGAAATCCCGGGCGACTAGGGTGCGGAACCGCGGTTTCACACCAGGCTCCGGCCGTCGGGATCGGAGGATTGCAGCATGCTGACCAGCATGGTCAGATCCTCGGTTCCAGCTGAGCGTTTGGTGACATTTGCCCAGATGCGCAGCAGCGGAATGAGCGCGCGCGCTGTGGCAAGATCGTCTGGCAGGCCCGCATCGCAAAGCGCCTTGCAAAGCCCTGCCAGCCCCGAATGCTTGCCCACGACAAAACGATGCTGGCGACCGAACCGGTCCGGCGCGATCACCTCGGCCTCATAGGTACGGGCATCTTTCAGCATCCCATCGACATGGATGCCGGACTCGTGCGTAAAGACCGACGCGCCGACGATCGGTTTCGATACTGGCAACGCGCGACCCGAGGCTCGAGCCGCAAGGCTGGAGAGCGCGGGCAGGGCGCGCAGGTCGATGCCCGTGGCCACGCCGTTGGCCTCCAGGGCGGCGGCGACCTCTTCGAGGGCCGCATTGCCTGCACGCTCGCCGAGCCCGTTGACGGTCACCGACAGATATTGCGCGCCCGCGGCGGCAGCGACGAGTGTATTCGCCGTGGCCAGCCCGAAATCATTGTGGGCGTGGAACTCCAGCGGCAGGGCGATCCGAGCCGTAAGCGCTTCCAGCAGACGTTGGGTGGCGAACGGATCGAGCAACCCCAGGGTGTCGGCGATACGGAAGCGGATGGCGCCGGCGCATTTGGCCACGCGCGCGAGCTCAGCCAGAAAGGCTGGATCGGTCCGGCTGGCATCTTCGGCACCAATCGAGACATCGAAGCCGCGCACTGTTGCGGTGTAGACTAGGGTCGCGGTCTCCCGCAGCACCCAATCGCGCGTGGTGCGCAGCTTGCCTTCGACTTGTCGGTCCGAGGTCGGGATCGCGATATGGAGCCGCCGGACACCGGTTTTCTGCGACAGGTCGATATCGCCCATGCGCAGCCGGGTCCAAACGACGGGCTCGGCACGGCACAGATCACTGCGGATCGCGCGGATCTCGGCGATCTCGGTGAACCCCATCGCGGCGACGCCGACCTCGACCTCCGCCACACCGGCGCTGTCAAGAGCGCGGGCGATGGCGCATTTCTCTTCAAGCGTAAAGGCGACCCCTGCCGTCTGCTCTCCGTCCCGGAGAGTTGTGTCGCAAAACGTGACGTTCTGCGCCGGTTTGGGGGAAGGAAAGCGGGTATCGGCAGGGGTCATGGGGGTCTCCTCAGGCGTACTCGGGGTTGAACTCGGCCTTTCCGCCTTCGGTCGACCAGAAGGGCGACATGTCGCGGAGCTGATCGATGATGCCTGGCACGGCGTCCAGAACGCGGTCGATCTCGGCTTCCGTCGTCTCGCGCGAGAGCGAGAAGCGGATCGCGCCATGGGCGGCGGTGAAGGGAATATCCATCGCCCGCAACACATGGCTCGGCTCCAGCGAGCCAGAGGTGCAGGCCGAACCCGACGAGGCCGCTATACCCTTCTTGTTGAGAAGCAGTAGGATGGCCTCGCCCTCGATGTACTCGAACGCGATGGTCGAGGTGTTTGGCAGCCGGTCCATGGGATCGCCGGTGACGAAGCAATGGCCGACCCGCTGGACGACGCCCTTTTCCAGACGGTCGCGCAGCGCAGTGATGCGGGCTGTATCCTCGGCCATAGTGGCCATGGTCATTTCGGCCGCCTTGCCGAGCCCGATGATTGCGGGCGCATTCTCCGTGCCGCCGCGACGGCCGCGTTCCTGATGACCGCCGCGTTGGAGCGGGCGAAACCGCACGCCCTTGCGCAGATAGAGCGCGCCGAGGCCCTTCGGCCCATGCAGCTTGTGAGAGCTGAGCGACAGCATGTCGATGTCGGTGTTCTTCAGATCGATCGGCACCTTGCCGACCGCCTGAACCGCGTCGGTGTGGAAGAGCGCGCCGGCGTCATGGGCAAGCTCGGCCAACCCGTCGACGGGAAACACTGTGCCGGTCTCGTTATTGGCCCACATGAAGCTGACCAGAGCGGTCTTGGGGCCGAGCGCGGCGCGGTACGCGTCGATATCGAGCCTACCCTGGCTGTCGACGGGGATGCGGTGGACTGTGACGCCCTCGTGCTTCTCCAGCCAGTCCGCCAGGGACAGGATCGCGGGGTGCTCCACGGTGGAGGTGATCAGTTCCGTCCGCTCTGGGTTCAGCGAAAGCGCCGAGCGGATCGCGGCGTTGTTCGACTCGGTGCCGCCCGAGGTGAAAATGATCTCGTGATCATACTCGGCCCCGATCAGCGCTTGCAGGGATTTGCGGGCCTTACGCAGCGCGCCGCCAACCTCTTCGCCGAAGGCGTGGATCGAAGAGGCATTGCCGAACTGCTCGGAGAAGAAGGGCAGCATCTCCTCGACCACTTCGGGGAACACGCGAGTCGTGGCGTTGTTGTCCAGATAAATCGGTTCCATCATGCGCTCCCGTCAGGCCGTTTGCGTGGGTACGACGATGAAATCGCGGCCGAGCTCTTCCCGGATCCGCTTGCGCAGACCACCGAGCGTCAGCGACGCGATCTGGCAGCCGGCGCAGGCGCCGGTCATCTCGACGGTCACTTTGGTGCCTTCGACATCCATCAGGATCACATCGCCACCGTCGGCTTTGAAGACAGACCGCATTTCTTCGATGATGCGGGCGATGGCGATGGCTTCCTGGGCAGGGCTCAGGCCCTTGGGAGAGGGCTCGATGATTGGGACCGGTGCCGGCGGCAACTTCGGTGCATGGGCCGGTTTGACTTTCAGCGGCTGGATCGCGATCGGTTCCGGCACCACATCGACCGGCGGAGGCGGCGGCAAATCCGGGATGACGAAACCTTGGGCTTTGGGCTTTGGCGCGGGCGCCGGCGCGGAGCCGAAGACGAAAGCCTCCTGGGCGCTCAACTCACCTTCGGCTACCATTGCGGCATTGACGTCCGCGAGAAGTTCCTCGAGCGGCTCGCGGCATGCGCTGCAGCCACCGCCGGCCTTGGTGTAGAAGGTTACCATTTCGGGCGTGGTCAGCTTGTTGGTGCGGATCGCGCGCTCCATCATGCCGGCATCGACGGCGAAGCATTTGCAGATCAGCGCGCCTTCCTCGTGATCGTCCTCTTCGAGCTCTTCGCCCTTCCAGGCTGCGACGGCTGCGGTCAGCGCCTCCTGGCCCATGACCGAGCAGTGCATCTTTTCCGGCGGCAGCCCGCCCAGAAACTCGGCGATGTCCTGGTTGGTCAGGGCGCGGGCCTCGTCGATGGTCTTGCCGATCACTAGTTCGGTAAGGGCGGAGGAAGAGGCGATCGCCGAGCCGCAACCGAATGTCTGGAACTTCGCATCCTCGATGATGTCGGTCTCGAGATTAACCTTCAGCATCAGCTTAAGCGCGTCGCCACAGGAGAGAGAGCCCACTTCACCGACCGCGTTGGCATCCTGCATCGGGCCGGAGTTTCGCGGATTGAAGAAATGGTCTTTGACCGTGTCGGTGTATTCCCACATGACGTGTTACCTCAGCAGAAGGACTTGCCGCAGCCGCAGCTTGTGTTGGCGTTGGGATTGTTGAAGACAAAGCCGGACTGTTCGAGCGTCGTCACATAGTCGATGGTGGTGCCCGTAAGGTGCTGCTGGCTTGCGGGGTCGATCAGCACCACGACGCCGTCGCTTTCGACAACTGCGTCATCCTCCTGCTGGTCGAGTTCCAGCGCCATGCCGTATTTCAGACCGGCGCAGCCGCCATCCTGAACCATCACCCGCAATCCGGCGACCTGCTGTCCGGCCCCGTCGATGGCCGCGCGGATGGCATCTTTCGCACTGTCGGTGAGTTCCAGCATCCTCGTCTCCTGTCTGACAAAACCGCGGTCTGGTCAGACAACAAGCACGCGGCGTGCCAAGCCCGTATTTCATTTGATTACAGATATTTAATTGGGTGTTGTCGGTTTTAGTCGCGACAATGAAGGCTTTGTTACAGCTTGCTGATGTGTCGCTTTTGTCGGGTGCTGGGCGTCACTGAGCCAGTTTCCGCGTCTTACCGTCTAGAAGCGGTCGGTCCGCCGCGAGGCGAGAAGGAGGGCGAGTGTGGGGACGGGCGCCGGGTCAGCCGCAGCCGGAGGTCATCAGGCGATCAATCGTCCTCGTCGCACTCGCGCGTATCAAGATGGCCAAGAATTGCGGTAGCGCCAAAGCGGTCCGTTGGATCGAGCCGCGCACAGTGGACCAGCGCCTCGCGCGCGGGGCCGTGCTGGCCGAGGCGAAGATGGCAGTACCCCCAGGCCAGGAGCGTCTGAAGGAATAGCCCCGGCGCAAAGTCCGGCTCAGTGAATGCTGCGTCTTCCGGGCTGACCAGGCGCCAGTCGCTCGCGATGTTGAGCCGCCGCGACGCATGGCTAATCAGTACTTCGCAGTGCGGCAGCGCCTCAGCGTAGCGATGGTTGTAGAAATAGAAGCGGTAGGCTCCAAGCCGTACGTCGAAATCATCTGGAGCGAGGCGCAACGCCTCTTTCAGGGCGATTTCCGAGCCATCCGGATCGCTGCGCACCGCGCGGGCGCCGGAGTGCAGCAGGTCAAGAGCGGCACTAGAGTCAAAGGGCGGGTGACGCGTCATCGCCGGGAGCCTCGGGCGCGAAGCATTCCGGTTTCTCCGGACATTCGTCGCAGGTTGGCGATACGCAGAGCGCGAAGTCGCTGTCCGAGCAGATCTGCCGGTAAAAAAACTTCTTCCAGCGCATGTTCTGAGTGTTGGCCGCGAAGAGCCTTGGGAAGTGCATGGCCAGAAGCGTGCCGAGCGCCTCCCGGCTAGGCAGGCCGAGATCCTCCCAGAGATGCCGTTTTTCGAGTGAGCGCCGTGCGATTATTGCGGCTAGCCAATGCGCTTCGGGGGATTTGATCCCACCGCGCCACAGCAGCAGCATGGCGATGGCCTCCTGATCGGGATGCCGGACGGGCTCCGTCGGATCGCGGTCAGGCAGGTCGAGACCGGGAAACCAGGTCTGTACCAGATCCTCAAGTTGGGCCGGCGCAAGGCCGAGCGCGTCCAGTAGGGTGCCGCCCTTGGCCTCGCGCTCGGCCAAGGCATGGACAAGAATGCAGGCCAAATCCGACTGGACAAGCCGGTCACGGCCCATCGGATCGGCGATGGGGTGATCAGTCGAGAGCTGCATGGGTTTGGCAATCGCTGGGGCAGACTCGGTTGCAGGCCTTGCAACCGATGCAGGCTTCGGCGTCGGCCATGGCCATGACCTTCTTGACGATCTCGTCCTCGTACTCGTCGTAATCCTCGTCCTCGGGGCCTATGACAATACCATCCTCGGTCACGCCCTTCAGCGTCATCACGCCGCGACCGCAGACTTTGAAACAACGGCCACAGCCGATACATTTCTCGATGTCGATCGACATGAGAAACTCAGGGACGTACTCCGCGCCCCCACGGGTGTAGGCGACCGTTGCCATCGCTCAGACGTCCTCGGCCTTCTTTGCCGCCTTCAGTTCCTTGCGGGACTCTGCAAGCTCATTGAAAACCTCGAAGGTCTCTTGGGCGATGACTGGGATCTTCTGCCAGTCCGTGGGCAGTTCCTCGGAGAGATCATGGAGGTTCATTTTTGCAGTCGTCGACCGCATGGACAGTTTCTTGACCTTGGCCTGGAGCTCTTCGACGCTCATGACGGGATCCTTTTCGGCTTGGGCGCGGCGGTGCGCAGCCAGCGGCTGACGGCCGTACGCCCGGGGGAGAGTTTCAGTTTGACCGGTCCCGGAGGTTTGCGAATAGGCACCGGCCTTGGGATCGGCTCGATCCGGACCATCAGGCGCGCGCTGCCTCGGGAAAGCGCTCGATCGTCTCGACCGCACCGGCCACGAGCTTCTCGCCGCCTTCGGCCAGCTTGTCCCAGGTGGTGAACCCGAACCGGTGGACGTCGCGCAGATGTTTGGAGAGAACCACGAGCTTGCCTGCGATCAGAACGATCCGACCGAAGCCTTCGTGGCTCATCTTCTGCATCTGGCTGGCCATGCAGCCGGTTTCCTTTTCGATCATCAGCCCGATGGCATCGTAGAACTTGCCGATGCGCCACATCACGTCTGGGTCCGGGTCGCCGATAATCGGGATCTCGCGGCGTTCCTCGGTCGTAACGATGAACTCGCTCATCACCTCGGCGTCGGACTTGTCGTCCCAGGTTCCGTAGCTGTCCTCGGCCCGGATGACCGCGGCGAGCTGTTTCAGAAACGCGCTGTCGGTCATCTCGCCGCCGCGCGGCGGGGCGGCATCAATCGTCGCGGTCATGTCGCATATCCTTCGGTTTCGTAGTCGTCCATGAAGCTCGGCTTTTCGGTCCGGCCGAGGATCTTGCGCAGGAAGGGCGGCGGCGTGCCCTGGAGCATTGTCTGCGTTTGCTCCAGCACCGCCGGGATCGGCTCGGGCGTCTTGCGCTTGATCGGGTGGATCCCGGCCTTGACGACCTTGGCCGCCGACGGCCCCCCGATCGCCAGGGCAAAGAGGATCGCACAGCCCTCCAGCGCGTTCACCTTGGGCGTGATCTTGTCGTCGATGTCGTCATGCTTGCCCGACTGGCTGGTCACATCGTCGAACCCCACCGCTTCGATGAATGTCGCACCGGCGGTGGTCACGTCATAGATCGCGAATTTCTTGGCCGAGCCGAAATGGGCGTTGAGGTTTTCCAGATCGTTGGTGGCGATGGCGACCCGGAGCGGCGTTTCACCCGTAGCGGGCGCCGCGGGATCAACAAGACGCAGTCTGCGGGACATGGTCGAATTCCTCGGGGATGGGGGCGGCGCCGAACTCCTCCGGGCGCGCGCGGTGATGCTGGGATTGCACGATGTTGGCGGTCTCGTAGAGAAACGCCCGCGTGCCGCGATAGCCGACGCGGCAGATATCCTGGGCGCCCAGCC
The DNA here is from genome assembly GCA_039184415.1 of Pseudomonadota bacterium. Taxonomy (GTDB): domain Bacteria; phylum Pseudomonadota; class Alphaproteobacteria; order Rhodobacterales; family Rhodobacteraceae; genus JANSYP01. The sequence continues at coordinate 9,739 of JBCDBB010000059.1, read as the reverse complement.
GGTCGAAGATCGGAAAGCCCGCGCGTATTAGCGGCAGGCCGAGTCGTGCACTGGCATGGCGGCCATGGGCATGGGTGACGAGGATCTCGGCGCCCTTGGCGGCGGCGTCCCGCTCGAAATCGCCCAGATCGCCGATTAGCACCTCCTCGCAGGGAAGCCGCTCCAGGATCGGATTGGAAGTGGTCGTGGTGACCGCGGTCACGATCTCCGCCCCAAGGCCCGTGAGGCAGTTCGACAGCGCAAAAAGCAGATCGGGATCGGCGCCCATGGCGAGCTTGAGCCCGCCGATGTGGAAGTGCGAGTCCAATGCAGCATCGACGAGGCGGTCGCGGTCGCGCTTGACGCTTGGCGGGGCGTCGGAAACGCCCGCCAGCCCCATCAGCGTCCGGACGAACGCATCTACTGGCTTCAGACCGGTCACCGAATGAAACACCCGATAGGGCACGAAGGCGCGCGCTTCGATGAGTTCTGCGGCGGGCCGCATGCTCTCACCGATGGCGAGCGTGAAGGCCGAGCGCGCGAGGGTCGGGATCGCGTCGGGATCGGTCCCGCCAAGCGAGGTGCCGCGCCAATCCTCGGCAGCGTGGCCATCGAGGCTGCCTGAAAGATCGGGCAGCACGAGCGGCGTCAGCCCGAATGCGCGGATCAAGCGGACAAGTTCCTCGATCTCCGCCGGCGTCGTATTGGCGTTGGGCAGCAGATTGACCTGACGCAGATCGCGGTCGCGCCAGACCGGGTCGGTCTCTGGCAGCAGTGCATCGATGATCGCTGTTACGGCCTTGGCCCAGCCATCCTCCAGCCCGCCCGCAAAGTCGGGGGTCGAGGCATAGACGATCCGGGTGTCGGCGAAATCGCTGCGCCGCGCGATGATCTCTTTCAACTCGCCCGGCACATCCTCGCCGCGGGTCTCGGTCAGGGCGGTCGAGGCGATGCCGATGAAGCGCGGTCTGGCTTTCTTGCGTAGGTTTTCGATCGCCTCCTCGACTTGCTCAGCGCCGCCCAGAATGGTGGAGACCTCGTTCATCGCGGTGGTCTGAAGCGGGACGGATTCCTTGAAATGCCGCACCAGATGTACCATCGCGAAAGCCGTGCAGCCCTGTGAGCCGTGAAAGAGCGGCACAGCGCCATCGATCCCGAAATAGGCCAGTGCCGCACCAAGGGGGGCAGAGGATTTCAGCGGGTTCGTGCTGAGTGCGCGGTTGGGGTGGGTGATCCTGGCCATCTCAACAATCCTCGAAATCGGTCTGGGAGGAGGCTGTGCCCATGAAGCCGGAACCGACCGGGGCGGCGGGGCTGACATCTGTCTGCGGCGACGACGCAGGCACCATCGGGTCGCCCTTGCCAGGAATATTCGTCACCGGACAAGTGCCGCTCAGCGCAGGCCTTGGCCCGGCCTCGGGCAGATCCTCGTCCCAGGGCGCAGGGGCGCGCAAATCAGCCCACATCGGGTTGTTCACCGCCCGGTCGATGGCGCGGACCATATCGACCATGCCAATGTAGCCTGCATAGGGTTCGTGCTTTTCCTGATTGACATCGACCCAAGGCGTCTTGGCCTTGAGCGCCACGAACTGGCTGCGGCCGCCCGACATGAGCACGTCCGCCTCGGCGTCCTTCAACACACGGTACATGTCCTTAGGCGCCATGTTGTCGAACATATGCGCGTCGGTCTGCATGATCTCTTTCACGCGGTCCTTGTCCTCTTCGGTGGCCTTGCGGACAGAGGTGCCGATCACCTCCATGCCCAGCTCCTGGAGGGCGGCAACCACCGACCAGCTCTTGTGGCCGCCGGTATAGAGCAGCACCTTCTTGCCCTCGACGCGGGGGCGGAAGGGCTCCAACTCGGCCCAGATCTTCGCCTCTTCCTCCGCGATCAATGCCTCGCAGCGAACCAGCAGTTCGGCATCGGCGCCGCGTTCGACCAGCATCCGGCACATTGTGCGGAGCGCGTCCGACGTGTCCGAGATCCCGTAGAAAGACCCCTCGAAGAAGGGGATGCCGTGTTGCTCCTGCAGCTTGCGCGCCAGCGTGATCAGCGCCTTGGAGCAGACCAGCATCGTCACCCTAGCCCGGTGCGCCATGGCGACCTGGCGATAGCGTGCATCGCCGGTGATCGAGCCCAGGATGCGGATGCCGAGCTTGTCCAAAAGCGGCTTCACCTGCCAGAGTTCTCCGGACAGGTTGTAGTCGCCGATGATGTTCACGTCGTAGGCCGAGGGCTCTTCGGGCTCCAGCGTGCCGATGACATGGTCGAGCAGCGCCTCGCCCGCGAGCTTGTTTCCGAGGTTTTTTGAGCCGACATAGCCCGGCGCGTTCACGGGCACGCAGGGCGTGCCGAAGGTTTCGGTCGCGGCCTTGCAAACCGCATCGATATCATCGCCGATGAGCGCCGGCACGCAGGTCGCGTAGACGAAGACTGCCGGCGGGTCGTGGGCCTCAATCAGTTCCTTGATCGAACGGAAGAGCTTTTTCTCGCCATGGCCCATGACGATATCAAGCTCGGTCAGGTCGGTAGTGAAGCCAGTGCGATAGAGCTCCGACCCGGAAGAGGCCGCGCCGCGATTGTCCCAACCATTGCCCTCGCAGGCGAGCGGCGCGTGAACCAGGTGGGCCGCGTCGACAATGGGTTGCAGCGCGATCTTGGCGCCGTCAAATGCACAGCCGCCGGCCGCGGCGCCAGGGGTCAGGGGCTTGGCGCAGCCCTTCTTGCGCTGCTGCTCGGATTTCTCCGTGTTGTGCCCGCAGGCGGGTTCGTTGAAGACGTCCTGGATCTTTGTCTTGAGCGCATCCGCCATGGGAACCTCTTTTCTGTCCCCATGATTAAAGCAAACCCTGTGCCAGGTGCCGAATGCTCGGCGGTACCGTTAGAATCTGTGGAAACCCAATGGTTTGCTCCGCTTGAGCCGCATCCGGCGTCGGACATGTCGCGATTGCGACACGACAAGGGCGAAGGGACCGAACAGCGATCTGGAATGCGTCCGCCTTGGTCGGTGCCGTGCCGCCGCCCAAACAGAATAGGACCGGCAGCCAGGGAGCTGCCGGTCCGGTGTCGCGAGCCATTTAGGGGGAGAGAGAGGTCGGCTCGCGTGCGCGTTAGCGGGTCAGGTCGAACGAATAGTCCGTCACGCCCGGCTCGATGGTCTCGTCGTCGAGCTTGTCGAAGATCATGTCGAGCATCTTCACCAGCACCGTCAGCGTGCCCTGGTAGAACATCGTCGGGAACCTGTGATGGTGGTGACGGTCGAAGATTGGGAAGGACAGGCGCAGCAGCGGGGTTCCGGTGTCACGCTCCAGATACTTCCCGTAGGAGCTGCCGATCAGGATGTCGACGGGCTCTGTGTTCAGGAAGGACCGCATGTGCCACAGATCCTTCCCGGCCCAGACTTGGCATTCCTTGCCAAAGGGCGAGCTGTCGAAAAGCTCCTGCATCTGCGCGGCCCAGGCTTTGGAGCCGTTGGTGGCCAGGCAGTGGCGCGGTTCGCCGCCGGTCTCCAGAATGAAGGCCGCCATCGCATAAACGAAGTCCGGATCACCATAGATCGCGTAGGTCTTGCCATGGAGCCATGCCTGACTGTCGGCCATCGCATCGACCAGACGCCCGCGCTCAAGCCGCAGGCTTTCCGGGATCTCTTTGCCGGTCAGTTCGCTGAGCTTCATCAGGAAGACATCGGTCCCTTTCACGCCCATCGGGTAGTGGAAGGCGGCGGTTTCCTGACCCTTCTTGCCGGCATATTCCAGCGTCTTCGGCGTGCAGTATTCCTGCAGGCTGATCGTCGCCTTGGCGTTTGCGGCCTCGGGCAAGTCCTCCAGTTTGGTGCCGCCGGCATACATCCGGAACTCGCCGTCCGACGGAGTATCGTAGACATCCGAGACATCCGACAGGATTGTGTAGTCGGTGATGTCCATCTCGGCCAGGATGCGCTTCAGTTCGCGCACATTGCCCACCGCGAACCCGTCAAAGCCCGGAATGATGTTGATCGAGCCGTTCTCGGCACGGGTTTCGACTTTATCCCAGAAATGGCTGAGGATGCCCTTCTGCATATTGTCGTAACCGTCGATGTGGGATCCGACAAAGGCCGGGGTGTGCGCGAAGGGCACCGGCATATCGTCCTCGACCGAGCCCTTTTCCTTCGCCTGCAAGATGAAGGAGTTCAGGTCATCCCCGATCACCTCGGCCATGCAGGTGGTGGAGACCGCGATCATCTTGGGATCGTAGAGCGCCTTGGTGTTGGCCAACCCGTCGACCATGTTGATCAGACCGCCGAACACGGCCGCGTCTTCGGTCATGGAGGAGGACACGCAGGAGGCCGGCTCCTTGAAGTGCCGCGACAGGTGCGAACGGTAATAGGCCACGCAACCCTGGGAGCCATGGACGAAGCTCATGGTTCGCTCGTAGCCCGCGCTGGCAAAAACCGCGCCGAGCGGCTGGCAGGCCTTGGCCGGGTTCACGGTCAGCGCCGTGCGCTCCAGGTTCTTTTCGCGATATTCCCAAGACTTGGTCCAGTCGCCGATCTCCTGGACGAGCTCGTCCGGGTGACCGCATTCGTACTTGACCTTCTTGTTCTCCAGCATCTCCGTGTATTCCGGCTCGCGGAACAGCGGCGCGTGGTCGAGCACTTTATCTGCCGATTGAGGCATGTCGTCATTCCTTCTACTGGCCGTCCGCATTCCGAGACGCGCCATGCAGTGGGGTATGGGGGCGGGCGCACCGCCCCCCGTTCAGGCGTTTAGGCGGCTGCGGATGTCCACGGCGCGTCGTACATGCCCCAGACCGGATTGTTGATCGCCAGGTCCATGTCGCGGGCAAAGATCGCGTAGCCGTCATAGCCGTGATACGGGCCGGAATAGTCCCAGCTGTGCATCTGGCGGAACGGGATGCCCATCTTCTGGACGGGGTACTTTTCCTTGATGCCGGAGCCGACGAGGTCGGGACGGATGCCTTCGATGAACTTCTCCAGCTCGTAGCCGGTGACGTCATCATAGATCAGCGTGCCGTCCTTCACATAGTGACCGGTCCGCTTGTAGTCGTCGCCATGGCCGAACTCGTAGCCGGTGCCGACCACTTTCATGCCGAGGTCGTCATAAGCGGTGACGACGTGGCGCGGACGCAGGCCGCCGACATAGAGCATCACAGACTTGCCTTCGAGACGGGGGCGGAACTTGGCGTTCACCTCGTCGACGAGCGGCTGGTACTTGGCGATGACCTTCTCGGCGTTTTCCTTGATCGTGTCGTCGAACTTCTCCGCGATGGCGCGCAGGCTGGCCGCGATCTGGGAGGGCCCGAAGAAGTTGTACTCCATCCAGCCGATGCCGTACTTCTCTTCCATGTAGCGGCAGATGTAGTTCATCGACCGGTAGCAGTGGATGAGGTTCAGGCGGGCCTTGGGCGCGCGCTCGATCTCGGCCAAGGTCGCGTCGCCGGACCAGTTGCCGACCACGTTGAGGCCCATTTCCTCGAGCAGGATACGCGAGGCCCAGGCGTCACCACCGATATTGTAGTCGCCGATGACGTTGACGTCGTACTGGCGGGGCTCATAGTGCTTGGCCGCGCCGCCGTCGCCCTTCTCATAGACCCAGTCACGGACCGCGTCGTTGGCGATGTGGTGGCCGAGGGATTGGGACACGCCGCGGAACCCTTCGCAGCGGACCGGCACCATGGTTTTGCCGTACTGCTTGTTCTTTTCCTTGGCCACTGCCTCGATATCGTCGCCGATAAGACCTATCGGGCATTCCGACTGGATCGTAGTGCCGTTGGCGAGCGGAAAGAGCGTCTCGATCTCGTCGATGGTCTTGCCGAGCTTCTTGTCACCCCCGAACACGATGTCCTTCTCCTGGAAATCGGTCGTGAATTGCATGGTCACGAAACTGTCCACACCGGTTTTCCCGATGTAGTAGTTGCGCCGCTGGGACCAGCTGTACTGGCCGCAGCCGACGGGCCCGTGGGAGATATGGACCATGTCCTTGACCGGTCCCCAAACAACCCCTTTGGAACCAGCGTAGGCACAACCGCGCACTGTCATCACGCCGGGTACCGATTTGATGTTCGACTTCGCGGTGTCGCACTTTGACGCGATACCGGTCGTCGGATCGGGTTCGGCCTCGGGGTCAGGCTGGCTGACCTTGAGATGCTTGGCGCGCTTTTTCTTAGCTTTGGCGGGATAGGCTTCGAGAACCTGTTCGATCAGGGCTTCGTAGTCTTCCGGCCCATCAACGTGATCTTTGGCCATTCTTTTGGCTCCTACTCACTGTTCGTTGGGGTGCGGGGACAGGGCCGGCGCGGGGCCGGCCCCCAAGTTGGATTCAAGTCGGTCTCAGGCCGAGGCTTCTTCCGCTGCGATGGCGGCGAGGCGCTCTTCCTCGGACTGCATGATGCCGAACTCCATCAGCATCTCTTCCAGCTCATCCATCGTAACCGGGGTGGGGATCACGCCCTTGCCCGAGTTGTTGTGGATCTTCTGGGCGAGCTGGCGGTATTCGTCCGCCTGCTGGCTGTCGGGTGCGTACTGAAGCACCGTCTGACGGCGCAGCTCGGCATGCTGAACGATGTTGTCGCGCGGCACGAAGTGGATCAGCTTGGAGCCCAGCTTTTCAGCCATGGCCTCTCCCAGTTCCAGTTCCTTGTCGGTCTGGCGCTCATTGCAGATCAGGCCGCCCAGGCGCACACCGCCGGAGTTGGCGTACTTGAGGATGCCCTTGGAGATGTTGTTGGCGGCATAGAGTGCCATCATCTCGCCCGACATCACGATGTAGATTTCCTGAGCCTTGTTTTCGCGGATGGGCATCGCGAAGCCGCCGCAGACCACGTCACCGAGAACGTCATAAGAGACGTAGTCAACATCGTCATAGGCGCCGTTTTCTTCCAGGAAGTTGATCGAGGTGATCACGCCGCGGCCGGCGCAGCCAACCCCGGGCTCGGGACCGCCGGACTCGACGCATTTGATGTCCTGGTAGCCGATCTTCAGCACGTCCTCGAGCTCGAGATCCTCGACAGAACCCATTTCGGCGGCCAGGTGCAGCACGGTGTCCTGGGCCTTGGAGTTCAGGATCAGTCGGGTCGAGTCAGCCTTGGGGTCACAGCCGACGATGAGAATCTTCTGGCCCAGTTCGACCAGGGCCGCGAGGGTGTTTTGCGAGGTGGTCGACTTCCCGATCCCCCCCTTGCCGTAAAAGGCGATCTGCCGGAGTTCGCTCATTGTGGTGTCCTTTGCAGGTCAGTGTTCATCACGAGAAGGGCAGCCTTCCGCCCTTGCGCCTTTTGAAAGCAGCCGGCGTGCCAAGTGTGACCGTAGAATTTGCTTATTTGAAACAGCACCTTGAGGGATGTGCTGAAAAACCGGGCATTGTGTAGAACCCAACATTTTCCCGACATCGCGCGTCAAACGGGGAAAGACGGGCCCTCCACGGCGCTGGAGCCATCGTGTTGGCAGTTTTCCGACAAAAACTGTCAACTTTGAGTCATGTGCTAAGCGCAAAAACTCTCAAGGACGGCGAAATCCCAGTGCACGCAGCACCCGGCCGCGTCGGATCTCCCTGGCACGGGCCATGCTTGTCTCTGGGCATGCCGGGCCAAACGGCCTGCAACGGATCATGGATCAAAAGGAGCCGGACCATCATGGCAAAGATCGGGATATTCTTCGGCACGGACACGGGAAACACGCGCAAGATCGCCAAGCAGATCAAGAAACGCTTCGACGACGCGCTGATGGCCAAGCCGCTCAATGTGAACCGCACGGACCCGGCCGACTTCGTAAGCTACGACTTTCTCATCCTCGGAACGCCGACCCTGGGCGACGGTTTGCTGCCGGGTCTGAGTGCGGATTGCGAGAACGAAAGCTGGGAGGAGTTTCTGCCGAAGCTGGAAGACCAGGACTTCACAGGCAAAACCATCGCCATCTACGGGCTGGGCGACCAAATTACCTACCCGCTCGAATTCGTAAATGCGATTTACTTCCTCCACGAATTTTTTGAGGAGCGTGGCGCGACCTTGGTTGGCCAGTGGCCGACCGAGGGTTACGGTTTCGATGACTCGCTCGCGGTCGTCGACGATCATTTCCTAGGACTGGCGCTGGATCTCGACAATGAGTCCCAACTGACCGAGGATCGCGTGACCGGCTGGCTCAAGAGCATCGCGGAAAGCTTTGGCCTTCCGCTCGAGGCCATCGAGGGCATCTCCGCATAACTCGGTTCCACACCGCACCCGCATCCGACAGGGTGCGGGTCGGGCCTATGCCGGTTATGTTGCGGTTTTCTCTGGCAGCACGCCATCGCGGCGCAGGGCCGCCTTGAAGGCCTTCATTACCGGGCGCGAAATCCGGGTTTCGGCCATGACACGAGCCTCATAGACATCCGCGCGAAACCGCGGTCCGGGTTCGGCGCGGGCCTTCTCGATCAGCGCATGCTCCGCCGGCCCCAAGTGCCGCGCCGGGCGGGTGCGGACCGCACCATAGACCGCTGTCATGACCCGCGCCTCCGATGCCGTTATCTTGCACTTCCCGTCGAGGATCTTCAGCATCACGGCAATGGCGCAGTCGACCTGTTCGGGGCTGAGCTCTAACAGCAAAGCCCGCTGTGCCGAGCTCAGCACAACGGGCTCAAGACGCGAAGATGCGGCGCCCATTAGGCCGTGGCGGCGCAAAGCCCGGCGGCGATTTCCGAGACGGGTAGATCGATCCGCGTGATGTTCAGCTCGTCGAGGAATTTCTGCTCCATCCGGGTCAGCGGCCCGTCGATCACCGCCACATGCCCTCCGCCGGAGCGTTTGGCGATCTGCCGGGCAAAGATCCGAAGCATCTGGTCGTCAAACCGGCATCCCATGAAGAAAAACCCGCGATCGGTCCGGCGGTGGCGCACCTCTTCGGGAATGGGAGACTGGATGTCGATCTCGGTCAGGACTTCGACATAGTCGCTGTCCGACATCAAAAAGCTGGATCCTTTCCGTGCCAATCCGTGGGGCTTGTAGATCAGTGTCTCCCACGAACTGTCCGAGCCTTCGGGCCGCTCGGCCCCGTCCGATCCGTAGGCGCGGGTCCAGATCTCGATCCACTCGCCATTGCGGCTGACACCCTGAACCCAGCCCCAGTTCGCCCTGCCATCCATGGCCGCGAGCATGCCGTCATCATACCAGGCATCGACCACCATCGGCGGGCGTAGGGCGGCAATGGCTTGCTGCACGTCATTGGCGACGCCTTGTCCGGGCGCGAAAGCGCGCGCGACGACATCGTCAAGCGTGGCGCGGAACTTGCGGCTTTCGACGAACTGGGCCGCCGACCACATGTTGCCGCTGGCACGTTTCGGAACGCGCACCTCGGCCTCGATGAGTGCGCAGAGCGCATCGGGCGATGCCGGAACCTCAGAGGTTAGCGCCGCGATCCCTGGTCCCATGTACGGTATCAGTTTGCCGGCAGCGACAGCGTCCAGGGCGTCGGTGAGGTTTCGTGCGTCGCTCATTGGTCCGTCTCCGCGTCGGCCAGCCGCCGGGCATCGACGGTGATCGGCAGTTTCGGCGCCTCATCGAACGCGGGCAGCTGCAGCATCCAGCCATTGGATAGGCGCGCCCAACCGCCCCAGTAACCGGGGTTCTCGGCCTCCACGATGATCTCTTCGAGATCCTTCTTGGGCACATAGACTTCCATCCCCTTGGGGGTGTCGCGGATCATGACTTTCATGGGGTTTTCTCCGGTTCAGAGGTGGGGATGAGCTCACGTTCGCGCATCCCGACGATCGATTCGCGTTCAATGAAATC